>CALWUX010000001.1 GCA_944384795.1 uncultured Clostridia bacterium
GGCGGCCGTCGAGAGGCTCAGGAGCCTCAAAGCGGCCGTTATAGTAGCCGGTAATGGTGGGTTCCTGTGCTTCTCTGTTCAGCGGAGCAGTCAATTCCGCCAGTCTCGGCTCCAGCTCTTCTCTGATCAGGGTCGGGTTCAGGGCAAAGTCTTTTGGCGTGGTGCTGAGTTCTTCTATTTTAGAGGCGCGCTCCCTTTCTGTACCGTGCCAGTTGTATTCATACGCTTCATCAACGGCGGCCTGCAAATGCAAATCAAAGGGAAGCTCTTTGCCCGTTACTGCAATGGTCTGGTCCTCCAGCACCAGTTGGATATCGTAACCGTCAGGGTAAATCTCCGCCCGGAGCAGGGCCTCCATGGCTTCTTCCTTTGTCATGCCTGCAACATCGATTCCCGCAATGGAAATGCCCGGGGAAAAGCGCTGGTCGTCTGTGGGCTGGGCAGCAGGGGCGCTTAATATGCCTGTAAAATATAAAACGGCAATAATAGCGGCAATCACGGCTGCAGCTCCCGCAACGGAACTTCCGATGATAATATTTCGTTTTTTAGAATCCATGTGTTGTTCCGACATATCGTTCCTCCTGATTTCAGGTTTTCCATATTCCTCTTTTCTTTTATCATCATATAATGTTTATTATAAAAAGTAAAGTTACAGCTTTATTACCCGCGTTAAAGGGAAGGTTTCGTTGCGTGTTTCCCCTTTTTATGTTATATTAAATACATATATGCGACACATTACGGCAAAAACGGTAAAGGGGGTAAGCGCTGTGCGGGTACTTATTCTTGCCGCCGCCGCGGGAGGCGGCCATATCCGAACGGCCCGGGCGCTGGAGCAGTACATCCGCTGCCATGCGGCGCAGGCGCAGGTAAAGGTGGTCGATGCGCTCAAAGAGGTCAACCGCGCCTATGATAAATTGATATGCGGCGGATACCATTTTGTTGCCACCAAAATGCCCGGCTTGTTTGGCCATATGTATCACAATACAAACGGAGACAGTCCGCTGGCAAAGCTGGTGCCCAAACTCAATGCCGCTTTGAGCAAACGGCTGTTGCCTCAAATACATACATTTCAGCCGGATATTATCGTAACGACCCATCCCTTTGCGGCGGAAATGGTATCGCATTTAAAAGAAAAAGGCATGGTCTGCGCAAAGCTGCTGGTCATTATTACCGACTACGCGCCCCATAAAACATGGATCACCGCGCACGCGGACGGCTACATTGTCGCAAATGATGATATGGCCATGCCCATGGTGCAGGATTTTGGCGTGGAACCGGAAAAGATACACGCATTCGGTATTCCCGTTTTGGAGACATTTTTCCACTCCCGGCCCAAAGAGGATTTGCGCAGAGAAATGGAACTTGCGCCCGATGTACCCACATTACTTTTAATGGCGGGCAGCTTTGGCGTGGATACCATCATGCAGATTTACCGCGATATTATCCGCATACCTCTGGATCTGCAAATCATCGTGATTACGGGCAAGAACCAGCGGCTGTACCGGGCTTTAAAAACCACAACGGCGCTAAGCCTCAAAAAGACAAAGCTGATTTATTTTACACAGCATGTGGAACAATATATGCAGGCAAGCGACCTGTTGATTACCAAGCCGGGTGGTTTAACGGTAACGGAAGCGCTGGCCAGCAACCTGCCCATGCTGGTGTTTGAGGCGATTCCCGGACAGGAAGAGGATAACGCAGATTTTCTGGAATTGCACAAAATGGCAAAAAGAATTCACAAAAATGAAAGCTGTGCGGCGGTCGTAAAAGCGCTTTTGGAGAACCGCGCGGAGCTGACTGCCATGGAACAGGCGTGCAGGCGTTTTGACCAATCCGACGGCTGTGCAAAAACAGTCGCTTTCAGGGAAGCAATGGTAAAATAAGTGCTGCGCCATATAAAAAAGCTGTTCCCGGAACAGCTTTTTTATATGTGTTTTCTTTGCGTAAGTATTCACGAACGGTACCAGGTGTTGTATAATAAGGACAATTATCACAAGGAGTACAGGGTATGGAAATATATTTGGACAACAGCGCTACCACAAAAGTATGCCGGCCTGCTGCCGAAAAAGTGATGGAATGTATGACGGTTTTGTATGGCAATCCATCTTCTTTGCATACCATGGGGTTTGCCGCCGAAAAGGAAATGACAAAAGCCCGCGCCGCGGTTGCCGCGCAAATGGGTGCAAAGGAAAACGAGATCATTTTTACCTCCGGCGGTACGGAGGCCAATAACATGGCAGTGTTCGGGGCAGTGTCAGTCGGCAAACGGCACGGGAACAAAATCGTAACCACTGCCATAGAGCACGCGTCTGTGCTGGGCTGCATGGAGCAGCTGGAAAAAAACGGTTACGAAGTAGTGTACCTGCAGCCGGACAGCCACGGCATGATCCTCCCGGACCAGGCGGCGCAGGCCATAGATGAGCGTACCATTTTGGTCAGTATGATGCTGGTCAATAACGAGGTGGGCAGTATTTTGCCCGTAGAGGCGGCGGCAAAGGCCATCAAACAGAAAAAATCGCCCGCGCTGCTGCATACGGACGCGGTGCAGGCATTTGGAAAAATCGCGGTCAATCCGCGTAAAAGCGGAATCGATTTGATGACTGTCAGCGGCCATAAGATCCACGCGCCAAAAGGCATAGGAGCCCTTTATGTTGCCAAAGACGTGCGCATTCCTCCCCGTACGTTTGGCGGGGGACAGGAAAAGGGACTGCGCCCGGGTACAGAAGCCCTGCCGCTGATTTGCGGCTTTGGAGAAGCCGTAGCGCAGCTGCCGGATCTGTCCCGGGAGATGGAGCGGATACAGTCTTTGTACGACAGCTGCCGGGAACAGCTGCTGCAGCTGCCGGGTATCGTTATCAACTCCCCCGGGCAGGGGCTTCCGTATGTGCTGAATTTTTCCACCTGCTCTGTCCGCTCGGAGACGATGCTGCACTTTTTGGCCTCCAGGCAGATTTTCGTTTCCGCCGGCTCGGCGTGCGCAAAGGGAAAGCAAAGCCATGTCCTGGCCGCTATGGGGCTGGAGCGCGGCAGAATACAGACTGCGCTGAGGGTCAGCTTTTCAAGGGAAACTACCCGGCAGGACGTCAGCGCGCTGGTGCAAGGGGTGCGGGAGGGCATTTCTTCGCTGGCCGTTGGAAAAGCATAGGAGAGAATGGAATTATGAATGAAATTTTATTGCTGAAATTAGGCGAGCTGGTGCTCAAGGGCCTGAACAGAAAATTATTTGAAAACCTGCTGCTTAAACGCATTCAATATACTCTGTGCGATTTGGGACAGTTTGACATCAGGCTGGCGCAGTCTACCATTACCGTCGTCCCGCAGCAGGCAGGCGTAGATTTGGAGGAGGCAGCGGAACGGGTTTCTAAAATCTTCGGCATTGCCGCGTTTTCCCGGGCGTATGTAACAGAAAAAAACATGGACGCCATTTTGCAGGCGGCGGGGGAATATTTGGGGGAGGAATTGGAGCAGGCCGAAACCTTTAAAATAGAGGCAAAGCGGTCCGACAAAAAATTTCCGTTCAATTCCCCGCAAATCTGTATGCAGGTAGGGGAATATTTGCTGGAAAAATACCCCCATTTAACGGTAGACGTACATCACCCGGACTGCATCGTGTATGTGGAGGTACGCGACTACGGTGCGTATATCCGGGGGCGTGCCTTGCAGGGGGCGGGCGGTATTCCCGTGGGTACAGGCGGCAAAGCGGCTGTACTGATCAGCGGCGGTATCGACAGTCCCGTTGCCGCGTGGATGATGGCAAAGCGCGGTGTGGAGCTGACAGCCGTTCATTTTGCAAGTCCCCCTTACACCAGCGAGCGGGCGGAGGATAAGGTCGTGCGGCTGCTGACCCGGGTAAGCGAGTACAGCGGCAGAATGAAAATGTATACCGTACCGTTTACAAAGGTACAGGAGCAGATACGGGCCAACTGCCCGGAGGAGCTGTTTACCATCATTATGCGCCGCTTTATGATGCGCGTAGCGGAGCAAATCGCCAAAAAAGAAGAATGCGGCGCGCTGATTACGGGAGAAAGCCTGGGCCAGGTAGCAAGCCAGACCATGCAGGCTGTCGGCTGTACGGATATGGTGGCGGAAATGCCGGTATTCCGTCCGTTGATCGGCATGGATAAAACCGAGATCATCGCCGTTGCGCGCCGTATCGGTACCTTTGAAATCTCCATTGAGCCATATGAGGACTGCTGTACCATATTTACACCAAAGCACCCAAGGACAAAACCAATCCCTGCTTTTGTAGAAAAAGGAGAGTCCATGCTGCATGTGGAGGCATTGGTAGAGGAATGCGTACAAAATGCCCGTTACCGTAAAATCGGTTACCGCCGGCAGGATTGATATTTGTCTATACAAAGCAATCTTTGCCCATATTCAGATTTGGTAGCCATTTGTGAAAGGAGCTGTCGTTTATGAATGCGGAAATCATCTCCGTAGGCACAGAGCTGCTGCTGGGCCATACGGTCAATACAGACGCCACAATCGTGGCGCAGGCTTTGTCCGAGCTGGGTATCAACCTGCTGTATGCCTGCACGGTAGGCGATAACGCCGGCCGTCTGAAAAGCGCGCTGGAGCAGGCGCTGCAGCGCAGTGATCTTGTCATCACCACAGGCGGGCTGGGCCCCACCAAGGACGATTTGACAAAGGAAACCATTGCAGAGACGGTGGGAAAACCGCTGGTAGAGGATGCTGACAGCCTGGAGCGCATCAAGCAGTATTTTAAAGGCAGATATTGCAGCGAAAACCAGTTAAAGCAGGCGCTTTTGCCCCAGGGCTGTACGGTACTGCCCAATGACGTGGGTACTGCGCCCGGCTGTGTTGTTTCTGACCGGCAGGGAAAACGGATTATCATGCTTCCCGGTCCGCCTGCAGAATTAACGCCCATGCTGTACCGCTATGCCGTTCCGTTTTTACAGCAGGCAGAACAGTCGGCCATTTATTCGGACCATATCCATGTTTTCGGCAAGGGAGAAGGTGCGGTGGCGGAAGAAATCGCGGCCTATCTTGACGGGGCAAATCCAACAGCGGCCACTTACGCAAAGGACGGCGAAATGTTTGTCCGCGTAACGGCCAAGGCCAAAACAAAGCAGGAGGCCGAGGCTCTTTGCCGGCCGGTAACAAAAGAAATTGTTGCAATTTTGGGCGATGTAGTGTATGGTGTAAATACAGACAGCTTAGAGCAAACCGTGGTAAATGCGCTGAAAAGCAGAGGTGAAACGGTAGCAGCGGCAGAATCCTGCACCGGCGGGCTGGTCTCTAAGCGGCTGACAGATATTGCGGGCGCTTCCGCAGTGTTTGAAATGGGCGCCTGCACGTATTCCAACCGCATCAAGCATAAGCTGCTCCATGTGCCGCAGGAGCTGTTGGAGCAATACGGAGCCGTAAGCGAGCAGGTGGCAAAAGCCATGGCGCAGGGTGTCCGCAAAACGGCGGGCAGTACCTACGGCATTGGCATCACAGGCATTGCGGGACCCGGCGGGGGTACTGCGGAAAAGCCGGTGGGCCTTGTTTATATTGGTTTTACCAACGGGACCGAAACCTGGGTAAAAAAATTGGGAGGCGTACAAACAGCGGAGCGGAGCCGGGAATATTATCGCATGATTTCCGCTTCCGCCGCGCTGAATATGCTGCGCCGTTATTTGCAGGGCCTGGACCCTGTCACATAAAACAACGGGAAAGATAAGGAGGTGCCGGCTTGGCAAAATACGCAAAAAAACAGAAGCGACCATGGATCGCCGCCGTTTTACCCTGGAAAGGGGACAGAACAGGCGAGGCGATCCGTAAAATCGTGTTTTTGGTGGCTTTGATTACCTTTTTGGTAACGGGCGGTATCCTGCTGTGGGAAATGGTGATCCAGCCTGCCATGGTGGATAAAAAGTCAGATTATGTACAGCAAATTTACCATGCAGAGGGTTATGCCGACCAGGAGGTCAATAAATTTGACGAACTGCAGAAAATCAACCCGGACATCAAAGGCTGGCTGCGGATTCCGGACACGGTGGTGGACTATCCTGTTTTACAGTCCGGCGAAGATGACCCCGAATATTATTTGTATCTGGATTATGAGAAAAAATACAGCAAGTACGGAAGCCTGTTTTTTGACGCAAGGAACTCTATCCACCTGGAAGACCCTAATTCCAAAAGCCTGATCATATACGGGCACAGCATGAACGACGGCAGAATGTTCGGCAGCCTTCTCAACTACGGCTCTTTGGATTATTACAAAGCACACCCCACCTTTGAGCTGGATACGGTGGACTATGACGCGGACTGGAAAATATTTTCCGTATTTAAAACCAATGTGCTGGCAAGCCAGGGGGAACCGTTCAATTATTTGAGAACGGCATTTGCCAATGAAAGCGACTTTTTAAATTTTGTATACCAAATCCAAATCCGCTCGCTGTTTGATACGGGCGTAGATATTTCGCCGGATGACCAGATTGTCCTGCTGTCTACCTGCTCGTATGAAATGCCTGATTTCAGAACAGTGATCGTTGCGCGCAAAGTGCGTGAGGGTGAGGAGCCGACGGTGGACGTAAACAAAGCGACCTGGAACCCGACCGTGTTGTATCCGGACGGCTGGTACAGCGCCAAAGGCGGAACAAAGCCGCAGCATCCGGACACCTTCGAGGAAGCGCTGGCACAGGGAAAAATCGACTGGCTGGCAGAATAACAATAAAAAACACGCCTGCATCACAGGCGTGTTTTTTTATCGGCAGTTCCTCTTTAAAGCCGGCTGAAAAGAACAGGAACGGGCCTGTTCCTCCGTTTTGTAAAAAAGGGAACAGGGCAGGTAAAACTGCCCTGTTCGGGAAAGAAGATATATGAAAAAGTTTGTCGTAAGCTAATTCATGGGGGAGTACTCTGTCAGAACAACGGAGGCGGTAATATTTTCTCCCGTACTGGGTCGGTATACCTCCAGCTCTACGGTATCTCCCGGTTTTTTCTTTGCAATCGCATTTTGCACGGTAGTCTCGGAATTCACATTGGTGCCGTCAATTTTTGTAATAATGTCGTTCTTTTGCAAACCTGCATCAGATACATTACTGTTCAATTTGACAATGCTGTAACCCTGGGTCAAACCGTAAAAGCGTGCAGTGGTCGCATCTATATACTGGCCGGTTATGCCAAGCATAGCGCGGTCCTTTACATAGCCATATTCCTTTAAGTTGTTAATGATAGGCTGCACTGTGCTCATGGGAATGGCAAAGCCCAGTCCCTCATAGCCGGTAGCGGTAATTTTTGCAGAGTTGATACCGATGACCTGACCGTACATATTTACCAATGCACCGCCGGAGTTGCCCGGATTGATGGCGGCGTCGGTTTGGATGCATTGCATATCGTAACCGTTATAGGTAATGCTGCGGTTCAGTGCAGACACATACCCCACCGTAACAGAGGAGTTGAATTGTATGCCGCCTGGGTTGCCGATGGCAATCACCTGTTCGCCGACCTTCAAATCCTCAGACGCGCCGAAATCCGCAGGCTGTAAATTATCAGCCTCAATTTTCACCAGCGCCAAATCGGTTGCAGTGTCAGAGCCCACAAGGGTCGCTTCATAGCTGGTCCCGTCGGATAAAACCACCTTTATCGCAGACGCGCCTTCAATAACATGGGCGTTGGTAATAATATACCCGTCAGCCGAAGCAATGATACCGGAACCTTCTCCCGTTTGGGAAGAGGTGCCCCAGTAGCCCTTGGTGTCGCTGTATGCCTGAATGCACACAACGGACGGAACGACCTTTTGCGCAACCTCCTCCGTAGACAGCTTGCCTGTAATGGTGGAGGTCTGGCTGGTACTGTCGCTTTGCACCTTTGTGGTGTTTACAATCGTACCGGAGCTGCCGGAAGAGGAAAGGGGAATCACTCCCGCATTCACCAGCCCGATAAAGCCGCCCACAGAGCCGGCGGAGACTACCAGACAGGCCGCAACGCCGCCTGCAATTTTCAGCCAGAGCCGGTTGTGTTTTTTCGGCGGCTTTTGCTCCGGCGGTTCACCGGAGCCACCGGAAAAATCACTATGGCCGTGATAAAATCCATGGTAGCTGCTGCCGTTCCATTGTGTATGTGCGCCCAAATCCTGCTGATCCGGTACCTGCCATTCTGCTTCTAATGGCTGTTCCCCGCCGTTATACGGATAATGTGGATGTTCTTGATTCATAGCAAATGTTCTCTCCTTCAAGACATATAATTCTTTTCCCTGATTTTATTATGTCTTTCCATTGTGATAACTATGTGATGATTATCCGTATATTTGCCGAGAATTCAAGCAAGCGTACCGCTGCATTATATGTATTGGTTCGCTCTTTCTATTATACGAGCATATTGCCGTATTGTAAAGCCTTTTATGCAATATAAATCATAAAAGGTTTTCCTATTGCGGTTTTACATGATTGTTGCTATACTGGAAATAATCATTTTAAGGAAAATGATTATTTTTTGTTTCCGAGATGGACAGATACAGAAAGAGGTTATTGTAATATGGATTACGGAAAAATCGCGCTGGAAAAGCATTTGCAATGGAAGGGCAAAATCGAAATCGTGCCTACCTGTCCGGTAGAAACGAAGGACGACCTTTCCGTTGCTTATACGCCGGGCGTAGCCGCGCCCTGCATACAGATACATGAGGACGTAAACGATGTGTATGAATACTGCCGCAAATGGAACCTGGTGGCAGTGGTCACAGACGGCTCGGCCGTGCTGGGTCTGGGGGACATCGGCCCTCAGGCGGGTATGCCGGTCATGGAGGGAAAGTCCGTGCTGTTCAAGGCTTTTGCCGATGTGGACGCGTTTCCGATTTGCCTGGCCTCCAAAGATGTGGAAGAGATCGTACAGGCGGTCAAAATGATCGCTCCCACCTTTGGCGGCATCAATCTGGAGGATATCGCCGCGCCCCGCTGCTTTGAAATTGAAAGGCGGCTGAAAGAGGAGCTGGATATCCCCGTGTTCCACGACGACCAGCATGGTACGGCCATCGTTGCCGCGGCGGCCATGGTCAACGCGCTGAAAATCGTGGGTAAAAAAATAGAGGATATCCATATGGTGGTAAACGGCGCGGGTTCCGCAGGGATTGCCTGTACCAAATTATTCATGGCTATGGGTTTAAAGCATGTGATCCTGTGCGACCGTGACGGCGCCATCTACGAAGGGAAAGAAGGCCTCAATGCGGGTCAGAGGGAAATGGCCGCCATTACCAATCTGGAGCGCAAAAAAGGCAGCCTGGCAGACGTAATATCCGGCGCGGATATGCTGCTGGGCGTTTCCGCGCCCGGCTGTGTCACCAAAGAGATGGTGCGTTCCATGGCAAAGGACCCAATCATTTTCGCCATGGCAAATCCTGTGCCGGAAATTTTTCCGGAGGAGGCAAAAGAAGCCGGCGCCAAAGTGGTTGGCACAGGACGTTCCGATTTCCCAAATCAAATCAACAATGTGCTGGTGTTCCCGGGCATTTTCCGCGGCGCGCTGGACGTAAGGGCAAGGGAGATCAACGACGAAATGAAGATTGCGGCAGCCTATGCCATAGCGGGCCTTGTAAAAGAGGAGGAGCTGTGCCCGGAGTTTATCATTCCCAATCCGCTGAATAAAGACGTTGCCGCCGCGGTAGCGCAGGCTGTAAAAGAGGCCGCAAGACAAACAGGCGTTGCCGGGTGTTAGAAAAGGACGGAGCTTTGCATGAGTGGTCACAACATTCGTCTGCTTGCGCTGGATTTGGACGGCACGACCCTGCGCAGCAGCGCGGTATTATCATCGGCTGTCAAAAAAGCAATACAGTATGCAGTACAGCGGCAGGTTTTGGTGGTTCCCTGCACCGGCAGGGCATTGGGCTCTTTGCCGGAGGAAATCGCTAAGCTGCCGGGTATCATTTACGCGGTGACCTCCAACGGGGCTTCCGTTACGCACCTGCCGTCAGGAGAGCGCATATACAGCAATCTGCTGCGCCGGGAAACGGCCCTTGCCGTTTTAGACATGGCAGCCCCCTGCGATGTCATGATAGAGGTGTTCATTGACGGCCAGGCCTATACAGAGCCGCGTTTTTTGGAACATCCGGCCCGCTACGGCACATCGGAGCAGTATATTCCCTATGTGCTTCGTACCAGAAAACCGGTGGACAGTGTGCGGGACCTGCTTGCGCGTTCACCGCGCAGTGTGGAAAATATCAATCTGAAAACGGCGGACAGCCAATTGCGGCAAACCCTTTGGCATATGCTGGACGCGATGGGGACCGTTGCCGTTACAGCGTCTTCCTCTGCCAATATCGAGGTAAGCGCTCCCCATACGGGAAAAGCCCAGGCTGTTGCCTGGCTGTGCAAACGGCTGGGCTTTGCCATGGACCATGTCATGGCCGCGGGAGACAGCTTGAATGACGTTCTGCTGCTTGAGCAGGCAGGGGTTGCCGTTGCAATGGCAAACGGAGAGGAGGCCGTCAGGCAGGCGGCGGATTTTATTGCGCTTTCCAACGACGAAGACGGCCTTGCGTATGCCATTGCACATTTTTTGGGACAGCCAGGGACAAAGGAGAGGTGAATGTATCATGGATTACAGAGCATACGGAAAAACAGGGAAAAAAGTTTCCGCCATTGGGTTTGGCGGTCTGCGCTTTCCCAAAGAGGATTACCAGTCCGGAAATTATGCATACAGCGTCCGCATGATCCACCGTGCACATGAATTGGGCGTCAATTATTTTGATACGGCGCCGGATTACTGCGATGAGCACAGTGAGGACATTTACGGGCAGGCATTTCAGACGATGGACCGCAGTACCTTTTATGTTTCCACAAAATGCGGTCTTTGGAATGCAAAAGACGGGGACCAGGCCAGAAAAATCCTGGAACGCTCCCTGACCAAAATGGGACTGGAGAAAATCGACTTTTTTCATATTTGGGCCATTAAAACCATGGAGGATTACGCGGCCTACATGAAAAAAGGCGGCATTTACGACGGGATACAAAAAGCAAAGGAAGAGGGTCTGGTAGACCATATCTGCTTTTCTACCCATTTAAACGGGGACGATATTGCCAAAGTAGCGGCCGAAGGGGTATTTGAGGGCGTGACCCTGGGCTATAACGCCGTAAACTTTGCTTACCGCCGCAAGGGGGTAGAAGCCTGCGCCAAAGCGGGCATGGGCATTGTCACCATGAATCCGCTGGGCGGCGGAATCATTCCGCAGCACCCGGCGCGGTTTTCCTTTATCCGGCGCAATGAGGAGGAGCCGATCGCCGTTTCCGCCCTCAAATTTATTTTGGCGCAGCCGGAGATCACCGTGGCGCTGGTAGGCATGCGCTCTCTGGAAAATGTGGAGGAAAGCGTGCTTGCGGGAGAAAATATCGTTCCTGCCGGGCCGGAGCTGCTGCGCGCCATGAGCAGGCATCTGACGCAGGAGCTGGACGCTTTGTGCACCGGCTGCAGCTACTGCGATGAATGCCCGGTGGATATCCGTATTCCAAAACTGATGGACGCTTATAATGAATTTGTGCTGACAGGCGGAGACACCCAGGCGGTCAAGGAACGCTTAAAGGTACAGTGGAGTATGGACACCAGTACGGCGGCGCGCTGTGTTGCGTGCGGCAAATGCGAGACCCTGTGCACCCAAAAGCTGCCAATCATCGACAGACTAAAGCAAATTGCAATGATGTAAGGTCCGTGATAAGCTGGATACATACCTGTGCTTATGATGCTTCACCGGGGCACATCAAATGGAAATTTGTAGGGCTCAATAGAAAAGGAAATCAATTATGAAACATAAAGTTTTAGCTATATATAAATCACTATTATGGTGTTTTGTGGTTTTGTTATTTCCAATTGCATCAGGGACAATATCGGTAATTTTAACATTAGATACTATTACAACGCTATTTTTGCAAGGAATTTTTATGGCATTAGCTTTAATTCCACCTGCTGCTTTTGTCTTTAGTGGTAAGTGGCAATGGAGAGAAGTTGGATTTGCACCGTTTGATTTAAAAGGTTGCAAAAAAGTGTTATTTTTTATTCCTCTTCTTGTTATTTTTGTTCCAGTAGCCATTAAAGGATTCTATATAAAATCAATTGGATACGTGATAGGTAGTTTGTTTCTGTACCTATTTGTAGGGATATCGGAGGAAATATACTTCAGAGGGATAATACCTCAATATTTAAAAAAAGAATTTTCGACTGAAGGAATCGTGTTATTGTCTACCATTATTTTTGGTATTGGACATGTCGCAACAGCATTCACTGGAAGCAATATATTTGAGATTATTTTAACCGTACTGAATGCTTTTATTTTCGGTTGGCTTGCAATGGAGATGACTATAATATCGTCCAATATTATTCCTGCATTTCTGGTGCATTTTCTCTTTGATTTTGAAACAAAAATCGTAGTGATGAACGGCAAAGAATTGCTAGTTGCGGAGATTGTTCGAGGGATATTGATGTTCATTATAGCCAGTTGGTTTGCTGCCGTTATATATAAGCAAAGAAAGCGTTAAATTTCAGTTTCATGGAGAGTCAAATTCCAATTTATAGATCAGTTTTTTCATAAGCCGGTTTCCGGCAAAACAAAAACCTCGTTGTACAGCAACGAGGTTTTTGCGTTTATCAGAGCACCAGTGTTTTTGCCATGGTATCCAGCAAAGCGGAGACATGGTCGTTTTCCGGTTCTGCGGAAACCTGGATGGTAACGGCTTTTTGCTCTGTGATTGCTTTATAAATCGATACTTGCATCGGCGTTTCGCCGTTGCTTCCCGTAAAGGAAAGACGGTAATCGGTCCGCTGTTCATTGATGCGGCTTTCCTCAAAGCCGGTGGTAGTATAGTCCGTATACAGCTGGCTGTAAATGCTTTCCAGGCTTTCCTGTGTTAATGCCCGGTAGGCTCCGCTGTTTGTTTCGGAAGAAACAGTGACCACGGTTTTTCCCTCGTCAGCAGTGAATACGGCGGTGGTATCTGTTGCGGAAACCAGGATTACGTCCTGCGGAACGGTCACCCTGTACATACCGTCTGCCGCGGTGAATACACCGTCCACCACCTCGCCGCGGTTCTCATTGAACACAACAGTAGAAGCCGTCTCCTCCTGTACCGGTGCAGAGACCGCTTCGGACACTGTTTGGGACATTTGCGCAGAGCCTGTATCGCTTGAGGAAGCCGTACCGCTGCCGGAACAGCCGGTCAGACTGATTGCGCCCGCCGCTAAAACGGCAGTGCACAACAGCATCGCTTTTACTTTCATAAAAATCCCTCCTGATGCGGATCATTCCCATTATAAAGTATATTTCATGCGCTATAATTCTGTTGCAGAATCATAAATGGAAGCCGGTACAAAAGCCTGCGGCAAAAACAGGGCTGTTTTGTCTGCTTTTGGGGACAAGGCTGTCTTTCCGGCGGAAAAGGTCGGTTTGCGGTATGGCGCTCTTTACTGAAAATCCCCTTGCGGCGTCAAACCACAAGGGGATTTTTATACTTTGCTGTAAATCTTATTTCAGCATGGCAAGCAGCTCTGCCTTTGGTTTTGCGCCAACAGAGCTTGCGACCACTTCACCGTTTTTAAACACCATAATGGTAGGAATGCTCATAACGCCGAACTGAGAAGCCAGGTCGCCCTGTTCGTCTACATTGACTTTGCCTACCTTTGCGGTACCCTGTACTTCCTCCGCAATTTCATCCACAATGGGAGAAACCATGCGGCACGGACCGCACCAGGAAGCCCAAAAATCCACCATTACAGGTACGTCGGACTGTAATACCTCTTCGTTAAAATTCTGTGTTGTCAATTCAATTACTGCCATGGTTCATTCTCCTTTACTTCATTTCCTTTAGTTTTTTTCTTTCTTTTGGTTTTATGTATAAAGCGCCGCAGCTTTTTGCAGCACTGTATTAGCAACAACGCCTGCGGAATTTCTGCCGTAGTTGCCTTCCTCCACCACAACGGCAAAGGCAAGCGGCAGGTCCTCCCGCTGGGAATATCCAATCACCCAGCCGGTGGGAATTTTATCGTCGCCCACCTCCGCCGTACCCGTTTTTGCCGCCGCCTGCAGTCCGGGGAACATACCGTCTCCGTAATAATTGCTTACGGTGTACCGCATCAATTCCTGCAAACGCTGTGCAGTAGACGGCTGCAGCATCTGCCTGCCGTTTGAGGCTTTGCCGGTTTTGGTCTGCAAACCAAAACTGTTGGTCACGCTTTGTATCATATACGGGTTCACAGGCGTGCCGCCGTTTGCAACAGCGCCCATCAGTATCATCATGTGGTACGGGTTCACCGTATCGGTATACTGGCCTATGCCGGACCAGGCAAGGGCGTTGTCGTCCGCTTCCTCCACGTGATAAGCGCTCATTTTATTGGGGTTGCCGTCCAGATAAAAATTGGTATTGCAGCCCAGCTGCTCTGCGTATTTGGTCATGGTGTCCCTGCCCAGCTCCACGGCCAGCTCGCCAAACACAACGTTGCACGAGCTTGCAAGACCGTTTTGAAAGCTGATGGTACCGTGCACACCGTCGCAGGTGATTTTTTCTCCGTTGATAACGGTAGAGCCGGAGCAGTAAAAGGTACGGCTGTCCAAGTCGGGAATCGTCTCAATGGCCGCCGCGGCAGTGATGATTTTAAAAATAGAGCCGGGCGTATAAGCGGAGGACAGCGCGTGATTCAGGTACACGCCCTCGTAATTGCTGTTGGTTTCAATATCGGCAGGAATATTCAGCGGGTCAAAGGTAGGGCTGCTGACCATGCACAATACTTCCCCCGTATTGTAATTGTAAACGGCAACGGCGCCTTTTTTTCCGTTTAACGCCTGTAAGGCTGCAGCGGACATTTCGGCGCTTACGGTAAGCCGAATATTACTGCCGGTAATGGCGTTGCCGAAAGGGGACACCACGCCTGTAATGGGATTAAAACCGGAAAGCTGGGTACGAAACGCGTATTGCGTGCCTGTGGAAATATAGCCGTTGGGGTCTCCCACCACGTGCAGGGTTGCTTTGCGTATCAGCGCGTTGTCATTATACTGCTGTACCCCGTCCCTGCTGTAAGAAAGCAAATTGCCGTCACGGTCGGTAATCTCACCGGAATAGGCCAGCTGGCCGTCGTTGGTAATGTGCGCGTTGGAGGGACGAATGGCCCAGGAGCCGCCCTGTATAAAATAACTGCATATAAAAAACAGGAGCCCTGCCAAAAATCCGGCGCCAATGATATACAGAATCAGGGAACGCCAGCCGGTCGTTTTCATTTGCCTTTCCTCCTTACTGCATACGTGCGCTCGTCAGAAGCCTTGATAAAGGCCAGCAGTCCCCAAACCGCCATCATGCTGGAGCCGCCCAGACTGATAAACGGCAGGGTAACGCCCGTAAGGGGCAGAACATCGGTGGCGCCGAATACATTCAGGCAGGTCTGGAACAGCAAAAGCCCCGCAGCGGCACAGGCCGAAATGGAATAAAAGGTAGAGCGGCTGCGGGTGGCGTCGTTGCGGGCAAATAAAATCAGCATCGCAATCGCCACAATCACCACCACGCCCATGACCAGCCCCAGCTCCTCGCACAGCATACCAAACACCAGGTCGCTGTCTCCGGCAAAAATGTCTTTCAGGTAGCCGTTTCCAAGGCCAACGCCGAACAGCCCGCCGCTGGCGGCGTACATCAGTACCTTTGTCTGCTGGTAACCGGTGGTATCGGCGTATTCCCACACGTGCCGCCAGGCTTTGAACCGCTCCGCAATATAAGGGCGAAAGCGCAGAATCAGGAACACGCCCAGCGCGGAGCCGGACAGCACCAGCAATATGGTACGAATACTGCCGGAACGCATAAACGCAATAATAATAAAGGTAATAAAAAATATGCAGGCGCTGCCAAAATCCTTCATCAGCATCAAAGCGCCCAGGCAAATTGCGGTAAAGCCCAAAAAGCCCCACAGGTTCTTGGCCGTCTGCAGCTTATCCAGGGTAGAAGCGCCTACAAAAATAAACGCAATTTTGATAAACTCCGAGGGCTGTATGCTGGCAACGCCCAGGTTAATCCAGTTCTTGGAGCCGTTTACCTCTGTGCCGATCACCAGGTTTACCGCAAACAAAACGATGGCCGCAGCAGCGATCCATAACCGCGCTTTCATCACGCGCTTTAAATCGCCCATAAACCAAATCAAAAAGCCGAACAGGCACAACCCCAGGAACATACTGGCCAGCTGCACATAAATCAGCGAAAAATCCTCTGCGCACAGCAGCATAATGCCTACGCCGCTGAGCAGAAAGCCAAAGGTTTCTATTTCAAAGCTGACCCGTTTGAGCAGCTTTCTGGAAATCAGGTACAGTCCCCAGGACATTGCCAGCAGAGCGGCAAAGGGAATAAAAGGCATTGCGCTGAACGAACCGCCCACAAAACAGCACTGCACCGTAAGCAGCAGGTGGATCACACTGGTCAGTCCCAGCAGTCCTGTGGGAGAGGGGGCTTTTTTATTGGAGATTTTCGGTTGCTTTGCTTTTTTCTTTTGCTGTATCACCGTGCCTTCACTGACCCGGCGCAGGGCAAACCGCGAGCTTCCCATGGAAATCACATCGCCGGGAATGATCTGCGTTGCTTCCTTGATTTTTTTATCATTTACATAAGTACCCGCTTTGGAATTGGTATCGGTAATGATCCAGCCGCTGGCCCGCCGGTACAATACGGCGTGGTCGCGGCTGCAGGTACTGTCCGGCAGAATGATGTCGCAGCTTTTGCTGCGTCCTATGGAATTTTCCCAGTATAAAACGGGAATGGAAAGTCCGCTGGCCAAATCCTCCAGCAAAACCACGGGCTCTTCTCTGCGCCGTCCCCGTTTTAAAGAGACAAAGCACCGCACCAGCACAACGGTGGACAATAAAGGTACCAGAATTCTCAATACAAACATGGAAATGCTCAGTGCGCTTTCAAACACCTGGCTGCTGAACATGGTCAAAAAGCCCCCTTTCTGCTGACAGCTGCCTGCTGCGTCGGTTCTCTGTTTTCCGTAATATCAAAAAACAGAAAACGGTTTCTCACTTACAGAAGACTTTGTACTATTATATCGCAAGTTGAAGGATATGTAAATGATTGTTCAATTTCTATCAATTGCCTGTTGTTTGCGTCAGGGCAGAAAAAGGAGCGGTGCCCCCGCTCCTGAACCGGTTGAAACCGGATTGTTTTCCGTTTTATAAATGCTGTATCGCTGCCCTGCCGAGAAGCTGCCCTATCGCTTTTGCCCGCCGGCGGCTGTGTTTGGCGCGCCGGTACAGGGCGTGAGAACACGTTTTACCTGCCGGTGTCGATTCTCCTTGCGTACAGGAAACATTGCGCGGAAAGCGCTTGCAAATGCCCTCTGCGGAGCACCTCTGCATACCATGCTTCCGCCTCTCCTGTTTTTACGGCGAACATAAAGGCGCTTCACGCTTTGCAAAACCCGCCAGGTATAAAGCACGGCCTGCACATTTATGTTTTGTACTTTTCAAAAGCTTACAATCTCTTTCCCGGCTTTCCTGTATCTTAAGAGCGGTCCGCTTTGAACGTTTTAATGATCCACGGCAGATTCATCTCAAAATTGATGCCGTATTTAAACGGGTCCGGATTTTTCTTTTCCGCATTGGTCTGCGTTACAATACTCTGGTGGGTAAAATCCACAGCAAATTGCAAAGCGTTTCTAAATTTCATATTATGCAGCAGCGCGCTCAGCAATACGCTGTCAAATACGTCGCCTACGCCCTTGTATTCGCCTTTAATGTGCTTGGAAAAGCCGTAGGTGAAACTGCCGTCCACCGTATCATAGCCCGCCGCGCCGGACATAAATCCGCTGAACCAAACGCCGGAGATCACCACCATGCTCGGTCCCAAATGGCTTAACCGTACCAGCAAATCCTGAATGTATTCCCTGGTATACGGCCCGGGACGGTAAGGCTCGTTGAGCATCAGGCAGGCTTCTGTTACATTCGGGACGATAATGTCCGCGTGCCTGCATAAATTGCGCATGGCCTCCACCATATTCGGCGAGCTGGAGCCGTACATTTGCCCGTGGTCGCCCATAATGGGGTCCACCAGCGCCAAGGAGTCCTGGGCCTTGCAGTGGGTCAAAATGTCCGAAACCACGTTGGCCTGCTCAGGCGAGCCTAAAAAACCGCTGATGAGACCGTCCAGCTTCAATCCCTGGGAACGCCAGTATTCGGCAACCGTGGGCATATTGTTGGTCAAATCGCAGTAATCCGGGCTGTCAATGTCATTGTCGCGGGAGGGCACAATGGCGGTCAAAAGCGGATAGGTCTCGATTCCGCCGCTGGCTGCAAAAATAGGCAAAGCGGTGGTAATGGAGCATTTGTCAAAGCTGGAGATATTGCCGATAACGGCGACCTTTTTTTGTTTTGGCATAAGATTCCCTGCTTTCCTGTTTCATATTCAACGGCCGTACTGACATGCTTATATTGTCTTTATTATACAAAAAATGAAAGGAAAATGGAAGAGAAAAACCGCTGATTTTGTGTGTCAATCCTCCCGCGCAGCAATATTGCCGGCCTGTTTGTAAATATGGTTTTCCGGCACAACGCCGCGCACCATGGAGACAGGATAAATATGCGCGCCCTTGCCGATAATAGAACCGGGGTTCAAAACGCTGTTGCAGCCAATTTCCGCATGGTCTCCCAGAACAGCGCCGAATTTTTTCAATCCCGTCGGTATTTTTTCTCCGTTTAAAGTCACTTCCACCAAAGATTTGTCCGCTTTTACATTGGAGGTAATGGAACCGGCTCCCATGTGGGCCTTATAACCCAAAACGGAATCCCCCACATAATTGTAATGGGGCGCCTGCACGCCGTTGAACAGGATTGCGTTTTTCAGCTCGGTGGAATTCCCCACCACACAATCGGCGCCTACCAGGGCGCTTCCCCGGATAAACGCGCAGTGGCGCACCTCTGTACCGGGACCGATAATGGCAGGACCGGCAATGTAAGCCGAGGGGAACACAACGGCAGTGCGCGCGACCCAAATATGCTCCTCCCGCTGCTCGTATTCCTCTTTGGACAAGGTTTTGCCCAGGGCTTTGATAAAATCTGCAATATGGGCCAGCGCCTGCCATGGATACGTAAACTGCTCCAGCAAAGGCGCGGCCAAAGTTTCATTTAAATCCAGAAGCTGCTTTGTTTCAATGGTTTTTTTCATTGCAATCCGTTCCTTTCCGGACAAATTATTTTTATTTTTGGTTATAAACCGTTTGCCTGCATATTATTTATATATTATATTTTGAAACGGCATTCAGGTCAATTGTTTCTTTTCTGCGGCCGCAGCTTCCGTAATCGTATTATATGCAGTCCAATGGCGGTCGGCAGATGAAAAAATTGCAAAACAACGGTTCTTATGGTACAATTAAAATACAATTAGTAGAAAAATATATTTCATTTACAAATAGGGAGGAATTTCCTTTGCATATATGTGTACTGGACGGTTATACGACCAATCCGGGCGACGTCAGCTGGGAGCCCTTTGAGGCGCTCGGCAAGGTAACGGTCCATGAATTTACAAACCCGGAGGAAATTGTGCGCAAAGCCGGGGACGCGGAGATTTTGGTAACCAATAAAACGGTGCTGTCCGCCCAAACCATCCATGCGCTGCCCAAGCTGCGGTATATCGGTACGCTGTCCACAGGCTTTAATGTGGTCGACTGCCGGGCGGCAAAACAACGGGGCATACCTGTATGCAACGTGCCTACCTACTGTACTTCCGCGGTGGCGCAGTTTACCTTTGCCATGCTGTTCAATATCACCAACCGGGTGGAGCTGCACAACGAAAGCGTACACAGGGGCGATTGGGTCAGCAGCAGGCATTTCTGCTACTGGCACGCGGATTTGATAGATGTGGCCGGACGCACCCTGGGTATCATCGGCTTTGGCAATATCGGGCGCGCTGTGGCAAAAATCGCGCGGGCGCTGGATATGAACGTGCTGGTAAGCAGCCGTTCGGAAAAGCCCATGCCGCAGGGCTGCCGGCAGGTAAGCCGGGAAACTTTGCTGCGGGAAAGCGACGTCGTGACCATTCACTGCCCTTTGACGCCGGACACAGAGCGCATGATCAACAAAGAAGCCCTGGCGCTGATGAAGCCCACGGCCATTTTGCTCAACACTTCCCGGGGGCAGGTCATAGACGAACAGGCGCTGGCGGACGCGCTGAATCAAAATAAGCTGTACGCCGCGGCGCTGGACGTATTGTCCAAAGAGCCTCCTGCGGCGGATAACCCGCTGCTGACGGCCAAAAACTGCGTAATCACGCCTCATATCGCATGGGCCTCCCGGGACGCAAGAAGCAGGCTGATCCAAATTGCGGCGGAAAATATCAAGGCGTTTTTAGACGGAAACATACAGAACAATGTGGCAATATAAACGGTAAAAAATTGTATGTTTTATGGAAATAAAAGCGTGTTTTTGCGCAGATATTGACGAAAACGGAATAATTATGTATGATTATTTAACAGTATTTTGAGCGTGTCTGCATAAGTTAGCTGTACAAAAAGATTGAGATATGGATACCTGTTGCTCCTGCGGCTTTGGCAGCAGGCATTCAATGGATAGGAGTTAGGTGGAGGTTTCACTTGAGAATAGTTCTTGTAGTTGATATGTTTGACCAGGAGAATAACGGAACAACTATGACCGCCCGCCGCTTTGCCGATATGCTCAGGCAGAGGGGGCACCAGGTGCGTGTGGTTGCCATCGGTGAATCCGGCGGGGACAAATTCGGCGTTCCCGAGGCGCATTACAGGATCATCACCAAAATCAGTCACAAACAGGGGTTTTGTTTTGCGGAAGCAGACGAAGAGGTATTCCGCAAAGCGTTCAAAGGTGCGGACATCGTCCATTTTCTGCTGCCGTTTCCTTTTGAGCGCAAGGCGGCCAAGGTGGCCCGCCAAATGGGTATCCCCACCTCGGCGGCGTTCCATTTGCAGCCGGAAAACCTTACTTACAATATTCACTGCGAAAAGGTGGAGCTGCTTTCCGTTGGCTTTTACCGTTTTGCGCACAGGTATTTTTACAAGGATTTTAACCACATCCACTGCCCGTCCAAATTTATTGCGGGCGAGCTGCGCAAATACGGGTATAAGCAAAAGCTGTATGTAATCAGCAACGGTGTGGACGATGAATTCCGCCCCATGGAAGTGGAAAAGGTGACGGACCCGGATAAATTCAATATTTTGATGATAGGCAGGCTTTCCTACGAGAAAAAGCAGGAAGTGCTGCTGCAGGCCGCGGCGCGTTCCAAATACGCGGATAAAATACAAATTTATCTGGCAGGCCGCGGACCGTGTGAAAAAGCCCTGCGCAAGCTGGGAGAAACCATGAAAAATCCGCCTGTTTTCGGCTTTTATACAAAAGAGGAGCTGATCCGGCTGATCAATTCCTGCGATTTGTACGTACATACAGCGTATATTGAAAGCGAGGCCATTGCCTGCATGGAGGCGTTTGCCTGCGGCTTGGTGCCGGTCATCAGCAATTCGCCCAAATCCGCTACGGTACAGTTTGCTTTAGATGACAGAAGCCTGTTTGAAGCGGGCAATCCGGAGGATTTGGCGCGGAAAATCGATTACTGGATAGAGCACCCGGACATGAAGGCCATTATGTCTACCAAATATGCCATGCAGGGAAACCAGTACCGTGTTTCGGAATCTGTAAAACAGGCGGAGCTGATGTTTAACGACGCAATCAACGATTTCAAGGAGAATGGTGGTTATGGCAAATAGTTTTACCCCCGCCCTGCCTGACCCGGAATTGGAGGAGCAGGAGTATCCGCTTCCTCCGTCGTCTGATGGCGGATACAGGTGTGATGCGGATACAGGCGGAAACGAAGCGGCTGCCCATACACAGCAGGCGTCTGCGCAGGACCCGGAATTTGTAGAGCTTCCCAAAAAAGAGCTGCTGAATGTAAAGGAAGCCGCCGAAAATGTAAAAGAGGTCGCAGGCAATGTAAAAGAAGCGGCGGAAAAATTTGCGGCGAAAAATGTAGCAGAAATGAAAAAACTGCTTTCTACCAGTTTTTTGCACAAAACCTTGAGCTTTTTTATCTATTTTTGTATTGCCATTCCTCTGCTGACCATTATGAATACGTTTGTATTCGGTTTAAAGCAGGAGGGTAAAACAAAAATACAAAAGCTGAGCAAAAAAAACAAAGGCTTTGTGCTCACCTGCAACCATGTACACCCAATGGATTGTACCTGGCTGGGTATACTGGCTACGCCCAGAAAAATGGTGTATACCTCCATGGAAAATAATTTTGACATTCCCGTAGTCGGGCCGCTGATTCGTTTTTTTGACTGCGTGCCTATCAGCACCTCGGTCAAGGGACTGCGCAATTTTATGAATGAAATGACTGCCGCGGTCAAACGGGGCAGGGTCATCAGTATGTATCCCGAGGGCAGCATTGAAATGTACTGCGACCATTTGCGCAAATTCAGCGACGGCGCCTTTACCATTGCGGTAGATGCAAACGCGCCCGTACTGCCTGTCATTATTACGCCAAGAGAGAGAAAGGGCTTGTGGAGGCTGTTAAAACGGGGCTCCTGCATTACCCTTACGGTAGGTGACCCGGTTTATCCCGTGGACTGCGGCTCTCACCGTAAAACGGTGCATAAGCTGCGGGAAGATGTGCGGGCGGAAATGGAGCATTTGCTGGCAATCGGCGGTAAGGCGTACCCAAAAGGACCCGTGCATGATGAAGAGGCTTTTTGGAGAACGGATAAAAAGAAAAACAAAACTGCAGAAAAAAAGAAAGAAAAAGACGCGTGATCTGCCGGTGCGGCCTGTCTGTTTAACAGGCCAAACGGGCAGCTATACGCGTCTTTTTTGTATGGTAATAATTTCCATGAACAAAACGAACAGCCGGTATGAAAAATGCGGCGCAGGGGCGCTGATTCGGCGGCTTGGCGGCAAAAAAATACGCATGGCTCTTCATGGCCATGCGTATTTTTATGGTTTAAAGAAATTGCACCTCGCCGGTGGAGATATTATATAAAGCTCCGACGATTTTGATTTTGCCGTCCCGTTCGGCCTGGGCAAGAATCTCGCTTTCTCTTAGCTTTGCAATGCTGTGCTGTACATTGTAGGTTTCTGCCAGAGAAGCGACCTCCGCGTCTGTGCTTGCATTTTGCTTTGCCTGCTCCACAGAGGGACGGATATCCTCAATAATATCCTCTACATGGCCGGTGGCGTGGCCTTCAATGGCGCCGGCTACCGCACCGCAGTTGGTGTGGCCCATAACGACCACCAACTGTGTGCCCAGGTGGTCTACGCTGTATTCCACACTGCCCGTTTCAAAGTCGGCAATTACGTTGCCCGCGGTGCGGATGGTAAACAGCTCGCCAAGGCCGCTGTTAAAAATCAGCTCGGGCGGTACGCGGGAGTCGGAACAGGTGACCACGGTTGCATATGGCTTTTGGCCGTTTGTGTACAGGTCCTGCCGCATGGCGTCGGTTGCGGTAATATCGATATTCCCGTCTTTATACGCCCGGTTGCCGGCTTCCAGTGCTTTTTGTGCGTCGTCGGCAGTGGAAATATTTTCCGGTTTTTGGTAATTGGGATTGGCAACCTGAGACACGGCGGTAGACGCTGTGCCCGCAGCAGAGCCGGCGGTGGAGCTTGTGCTGCCGGAGGAACCGCATGCGGTCATGCCCACTGCCAATGCACTGCAGGCCAAAATTGCGATTAGGATTTTTTTCATGTTCAACATACCTTTCTGTTTCAGATTTCTGGCGCACACGCGGCGGCGTGTGTTTGCATTTGCTGACTTCCTGTAAATTTTGGACATCTTTTCCTGTATACAGTATAGGCGGTGTTCCGGAAAAAAATACACGAATCCAGAGAGAATATTTTCTCTGCTTTCCGTCTGTTTTGTCATGTACCGCCGGTGTATTGCCGCTTTTGTCTGTTTTTGTCCCTCTGCGGTTTTTGTGCACAGCCATGCGGCGGACAGGTATTACGCGGCATATTCTGATATTCGGTACTGTATAACAGGCGGCGCCCCGTATTTAGCTGCGCAGCAGCTTTCCACAGCGGCTTTCTGCTTTCAGTATAGACGGTTTGATGGTGTAAAACAATGGTCTGTTTAGATAAATTACAAGCATGAATTTTAGACATAAAGTTGATAAAATGTTTTTTGTAGAATTGCCGCGCTGTTGTTTGCGGCGGTGAAAGCAGGCATATCAACGGCTTGTTTGCAATATTTTGCCGGACGCAGACAAGGCATAAGGTTGTGTTTTTACAGCGGCAATGCTACAATAAAAGAAAAAACAAAGGACGGACGATTTTTGAAAAAGAAAACCGATTTGAGTATCAGAAAAAACGAAATCGTCCCGTTGGAAATTACGGGAATGACGGCAGAGGGCTGCGGTGTCGGGCGCTTTCGGGATATGGCGGTATTTGTGCCGTATACGGCAATCGGCGACGCTGTGGAGGTGAAAATCTTAAAGGCTGCCAAAACATATGCTTTTGGCAAAACAGAAACGCTGGTCACACCGTCTCCGGACAGGATAGAAAGCGACTGTGCATACTTTACCAAATGCGGAGGCTGTGCATACCGCCATATGACGTATGAAGCGGAGCTGCGTATCAAGGAGCAACGCGTCAGGGATGCGCTTGTGCGCATCGGCGGGTTTTTTGATTTGACTGTTAGTCCCATTATAAGAGCGGAGCAGCCGGACCATTACAGGAATAAAGCGCAGCTGCCCATTGGCATGGGGAAGGACGGCGCCATGACCATGGGCTTTTATGCCAACCGGAGCCACCGTATTGTGGACTGCAGGTCCTGTCCGCTGCAGCCCCGCTCTTTTATGCAGGCAATGGAGGCGTTCAGGGACTGGGCGCTTACCGGCGGCAACGATGTGTATGACGAGCGGACGGGTAAAGGGCGTATGCGCCACCTGTATTTGAGAGAGGCCGGCGCCACAGGGGAAGTAATGGCTTGTGTGGTGGTAAACGGCAATGGACTGCACCATGAGGATATGCTGGTAAAAGCGCTCCGGGAACGGGTGGAAGGCCTGAAAAGTGTGGTAATCAACACCAACCGTGCACATACCAATGTGATTTTAGGGAAAAAATGCCGCACGGTTTGGGGGAGCGATACGATACAGGATACCCTGTGCGGGTTGACATTCCATATTTCTCCGCGTTCGTTTTATCAGGTCAACCGTGTGCAGGCAGAGCGGCTGTATGCCCTTGCAAAGGCTTACGCGGGTCTGACAGGAAATGAATTGCTGCTGGATTTATACTGCGGGACGGGGACCATCGGGCTCTCCATGGCGGATAAGGCCGCAAAACTGATTGGGGTAGAGGTTGTGGAAGCAGCCGTGGAAAATGCGAGGAAAAACGCGCGGGTCAATGGAATTGAAAATGCGGAATTTATTTGCGGAGATGCCGCAAAAGCCGCGCAGCTGCTGGAACAGCAGGGACTGCGGCCGAATGTGGTCGTGCTTGATCCGCCCCGCAAAGGCTGCGGACAGACATTGGTTGCGGCTGTTTGCGCCATGGCTCCGGACCGGGTGGTGTATGTTTCCTGCGACCCGGCCACGCTGGCAAGGGATTTGAAGTGGTTTACGCAGGGGGGTTACGTTCCAAAGGAGGTTACCCCGGTAGATATGTTCCCGCGCACGGCCCATGTGGAAACGGTGGCGCTGCTGGAAAAACAAAATGATATGTCCGGATGACGGTACAAAAAAGAACCGCTTTTCAGCGGTTCTTTTTTGCATGGTCAATGTTTTGGTTCGTGTTCGTTTTTCTTTTTGGATTTGGACACAGCGGCAATGATAATTGCCACAATGATGGCAATTGCCGCAACGCCTGCGGCGACGGAAATACCGATGATCATAGGCCAGTTGGTCTGGTCGCCTGTCATAATATTATGCACAGCGTCGGCAGAGGACGCGTATACGCCCGGTACCATAAAAGGCAGAGCGAAACATAATGCGCTGACGGCAAGGCATGGTTTGCAGAATCTTTTTTTCATATCGTTCGGCCCTTTCTTTTTTATGTTGATGGATATTTTTATTTTACCGTTAAAAACCGGAAAATGCAACACCTTTCCCGGAGAATGTGCATTTGCTGTGGGTGCCGGACCGGACGGCGGTTACAGCAGGCATAACGCAGTTGCAGTGCGCATACAAAACAGGTATAATAGCGGCAGAGAAAGAGAAAGAAGGTTTTGCCATGCAGCTGAAAGCCGTATTGTACCATGGGTTGGAAAAGAGCAATCCGGCCTATTGGATTCGCCAAAGTGTTTTTGTAAACGAGCAGGGGTTTGCGCCTGATTTGGAATTTGATGAGAAGGACAGGTCGGCATTCCATGTGCTGGTGTGTTTGGGTACAGTCCCCGTTGCTGCGGGCCGTTTTTTTATGCTGGAGGACGGTAAAACCGCCTATTTTGGGCGGATTGCCGTGCTGAGGGAATACCGCGGAAAACAAATAGGCGTTTATTTGCTGGGGCAGCTGGAACGGTATGCAAAGCAAAACGGCGCCCGGTGCGCCATGCTGGGCGCGCAGCTGCACGCGGTGGGTTTTTACGAAAAAAACGGCTACCTTACATTTGGAGAAGTATTTGACGATTGCGGGAAAAAGCATATCCATATGAAAAAAGTTTTATAGACGTATTTGCTGGCATTTCCGATTCTTTTTTGCTTTTGGGCCGTTGAAAAACACTGCGGCGCTTTACCGGCCGGGTATTTGCATAGCGGCGCTTTTTATGCTATAATATCCCCGTTCATGGAATAATTTTAAAGGAGTAGGTATTATGATCGAACAAACCTATATTATGTTAAAGCCGGACGCGGTACAAAGAGGCCTGACGGGAGAAATCATTGCAAGAATCGAGAGAAAAGGCTATAGACTGATCGATGCGAAAATGATGCATTTGGATGAGGCGATTTTGAAAGAGCATTATGCGCATATTGCGGACAAGCCGTTTTTCCCTGAAATTGTAGAATATATGACCTCCGGCCCGGTATTCGGCATGATTGTAGAGGGTGAAAATGCAGTGCAGGGTATGCGAATCATTATGGGCGCTACCAAATTTGAAGAAGCTGCCGCAGGCACCATTCGCGGTGATTTTGCTTCCAGCACCGGTGCAAATGTGATTCACGGTTCTGATTCTGTTGAGAACGCAAAGATTGAAATCAAAAGATTTTTCAATAAATAATGGTTTTGCCGTTATTATTTGCAAAAAGCAGCCTGCTTGCAGGCTGCTTTTTTGATTGGGATTTTTTCTTTTACCATGGATAAAAGCTGTCAATAAAACAAAAGGGGCTGGATAGGATAATAGAGGAAAAGCAAGCGCGGCGTTTTAAGCGCCCGCCGGTTTAGCGGTGCGTTTTCCAATACCACCATTTTAGTTTTTGTGCCTCCGGCTTGGGGGTTGTTGCAAAGTATACCGCCAAACGATATACATATAACACGCAGCGGTCCAGCTGACCGCCGTGTAAGGTGCAGTCCTGCTGATACATTTCTTCCGGATTTGCCTGTTTTAAATCCTCCACCCAGTGATAACCCAGGCGGATCATGTGCTGCTTCATGTTTGGACCGACACCCGGAATGGCGCATAGATCGGTTTTGGGTGTGAGCTGCTGATACATGGTTACCTTTTGTTCCGGGTGGTCGCAGGTCATCAGCTCTGACATGATGCAGAAGTCGTTTGCGCCTGCGTTTACGATTTCCTGCGCGGTGTTTTGGCCAATGCCCCCAATGGGGTAAACGGGGATATGCGCTGTCTGCTGTATCTTTTTGAAAAACGCGGTGCCGCGGGGCTTGAGGCCGGCTTTACAGGCCGTAGGAAAGATATGGCCCGCAATCAGATAGGTTGCTCCGCATTTTTCCGCTAAGGCGACTTCCTTTACGGCATGGACGGAGGTGCCGATGACGGAGAAAGCGCCAAGCTGCGCTTTTGCCTGCTGTAAAGCAGGCAAAGGCAGGTGGATTGCCGTGATTCCCAATTCCAGAGCGGCGGGGATATGCGTGTGGAGCACCAAAGGGATGCTGTGTGCTTTGCATATGGCAAGGCACTGCGCCGCCAGCTGGGTATATTCGCTTAAACGGAGCTCCTTTTCCCGCAAAAGAATACATTTTGGCCCTGCTTTGCAGATTGCCGTTATACGCTGCAAAAAGTCGTCCCTGCACAGGGCTTTGTTTGTAACACAGATTACCATAGCGGTTCCCTCATAAACGGATATAGTCGGTAAATACTTCCTGTAATCCGCGGGCTTTGAGCATGGCACGGATTTCCTCTACACTGCGGGAGTCGGAAATTTCAAACTGCGCATCGCCTTTTTCTTCCAGCTGGTGGCCGCCCACGCCGGTTTTTACCCCCGCAGAGATTTTGGTCGCGCACAGCCCTACGACATTGTCCCGGAACCCTGCCCGTTCGCGGGTGGAAATGTTGATGCCCGCAAACGGCAGAAACATACGGTATGCCAGCATGATTTGCAGCAGCTGGGTCTCGTGTACATCGTTGGGATTGTTTTTGGTGTTATTGACGTACGGGCGCATTCTTGGAACGGAAAAGCTGATTTCTGCATGGGGATATTTCTGCTGTAAAAATTTAGCGTGCAGTCCTGCTGCAAGGGCGTCGTTTCTAAAATCGTGCAGGCCCAGCAGCGCACCGATGCCTACGCCGCGCATACCGCCTGCCAAGGCGCGCTCCTGCGCGTGGAAGCGGTAGGAAAAATCCCGCTTTGGGCCCTGTAAATGAACGGTTTTATAAAAAGCGGGGTCATATGTTTCCTGGTATACGCTGACAAAATCGGCCCCTTTTTCATGCAGAAACGCATACTCGCAGGTGTTGAGCGGGTAAATCTCCAGTCCTATGGTGGTGAAATATTCTTTTGCCAGCTCCACAGCCTGCCCGATATAGGAAATATCCGACTGACTGCGGGACTCGCCGGTCAAAATCAAAATTTCCTCCAGGCCTGTTTGGGCAATGGCGCGGAATTCCGCTTCTATTTCCTCCATGGAGAGCTTACCCCGGTGGATTTTATTTTTGCAGTTGAAGCCGCAGTACACGCATTCATTTACGCAGTAATTGGCAATGTACAGGGGTGTGTATAGGCTGATGTTATTGCCGAATTGCGCGGCTGTCAGACGTTTGGCTTTTTGCGCCGTCTGTTCCAGCATGGGCTGTGCCGCGGGCGAGAGCAGGGCGGCGAAATCAAAAACGGACAATTGCTCCTTTTGCAGCGCAGCCTGTACGTCCGCAGGCGTGAACGCGGCAAAATCAAATTGATGATAATGGGCAAGCGTCCGTTCCATGACGTCGCTGTCGATACGCTCCATATGCTCCAGCTCTTTTTTTGAGATTCCGTCTATCATGGCGGCGGTGTTCATTTATCGTTCCCTGCCTTTCATCGCTTTGTCAGTCTTCTAAAAACCCGGTCAAGGGGGAAGAGGCTTCTCCGGTAAAATCCAATACGCGGCCAAGCCCTGCAAGGTATGCCGCGCGTCCCGCTTCGATGGCCAGTTTAAACGCTTTTGCCATGGCGGCGACGTCCTTTGCGGTGGCTACGGCGGTGTTTGCCATGACCGCGTCCACACCCAGCTCCATAGCCTCGCAGGCCTGTGACGGCGCGCCGATGCCTGCATCTACGATTACAGGCAGGTCGATTTCATCTACGAGCATTTTGATAAACTCCCGCGCAACCAGCCCCTTGTTGCTGCCAATGGGCGCCGCCAGAGGCATGACGGCGGCCGCGCCTGCGTTGACCAGCGCCCGCGCCGTGATCAAATCGGGGTACACATAGGGCATGACAATAAACCCTTCCTTTGCCAGGATCTCTGTGGCTTTTACCGTTTCGTGGTTGTCCGGCATTAAATATTTGCTGTCGCGGATCACTTCGATTTTTACAAAATCGCCGCAGCCCAGTTCGCGGGAAAGCCGCGCGATGCGCACCGCTTCCTCTGCATTGCGGGCGCCGGAGGTATTGGGCAGAAGGGTAATGCCCCGGGGCAGATAATCCAGGATATTGCCCTGGCCGTTTGTATTGGCGCGGCGCAGGGCAAGGGTAATGATTTGGGCACCGCTGTTTTCGATGACGCCGGGCATTTTTTCCAAGGAATATTTGCCTGAGCCGAGAATAAAGCGGGAATGAAATGCATGGCCGCCTATCATCAATGTATCTTTCATATGGTTAAACCTCTTCTATTCCTAAAATCAAGCGGAGGATCATATTGGCCTGATGCGCCGCGCATACGGTTACACGGGGCGCCATTAAGCCCCTGCCGACTTCGGCGGCGGTGCGGCCGTCTCCGCATACATATAACCGGTTCATTTTTTTTACGGTTTGAATGGTGTTGGCCGAGCCGTACCCTGCCATGCCGGAACCGCATACCAGCTTTGTTTGCGGGCATTGCTCCAGCAAAGTATTTACCAGTACCGCCTTGCATACGGGATCATCAAACGCTTCGCATACAATGGGATATTCCCCAAACAGCGTATGCGCGTTTTCTTGCGTTACGCGTGTTTGTTGTGTAAGCACGGTGATAAAAGGGTTGATTTGCTCGATTTGCTGTTTGAGCGCCAGCGTTTTGGGCAGTCCCAAATGAGAAATATAATAGCTTTGACGGTTCAGGTTGCTTGGCTCCACAATATCAAAATCCACCAAAAGCAGGGTGCCCACGCCGGTACGGGCGAGCAGAACCGCAATATTGGAGCCTAAACCGCCCAGTCCGGCAATGGCCACTTTTGCCTTTTTGACTTTGCTGTGGACATTTGGCGTATGGCGCGCGCACATCATGCTTTCCAGCTCTGTTTTAGAAGGCATTTTTCCTTTTTGAATCAAAGTGACGCAGTCATTTTCCTTTAGTTCAAGGTTTTGCGTGGTTTGGAACCCGTTTAAAATCGTAACGTCTGACGGGATGCACAGTTCCTCCTTGAGCGCTTTTAATGTGGCTGCGCCGGTACTATACGGTTTGCCGTTTACGATGATTTTCATGTCAGCCACCGCCTACAAAGCTGACGACCTCCAGGGTATCGCTGTCGGTAACGGTTACCTGGTGGTACGTTGCTTTTGGGATAACGGAACCGTTCATTTCCACAGCGATTTGCTGTGTTTGAAAGCCGTATTTTTTCAGCAGCTCCAGCAAAATGACCGGGCGCTCCAAATGGCAGACCTTTCCGTTTAATTTCATGGAAAACCCTCCTGTTGGGGAGAAAAATAAAAACCGAACCCTTGCAGAGAGTTCGGTTTTTATTTTTCCGGCTACTGGTAAAAACAGAACCGGAAAGACATAAAAAAGAAACTCCCTACGCCGGTATGAACCGCACAGGTTCCATGAGTAAGAGGAC
>CALWUX010000002.1 GCA_944384795.1 uncultured Clostridia bacterium
ACCCACCCATTTCCGTTGTTAAATATCTTCTTTTCTCAGCAAATATGCGCACGTTTCCCCGCCGCTGTCCAGGGTATACGTCCAGCCTGCCACGCTCAGCTTGTCCATAACGCCAAGCACCGGGTCACGGACCACTGCCGGCATTTTTAACGCGCCGCGTATGCCTCCCGGGCAAAGCACCGTTATCTCCGTTGCTTTCCGCTTGGCGCTGTCTATCATGCGTTTCCCTCTGTAATTATTGGAAACCACGAACCGCCGGCGCTGTATCCCCAGCTTATGGGCCCGGTCGTCATGGAGCACAGCGGTATACGCCTGTCCCGCTTTGGGCTGTATATACAATTCGCTGACCCGCTTGTAAAACTTATCGCGGTAAGCCACGGTCAGATACGGGACCGCCGCCGTACCGCCGTTGTCAAATACCAGCTGTCCTTTGGGAGCCGCGCCGCTGCAGTCGATATAATCCTCCGCCGTAACAAAGGGCACCGTACCAAAACAGCGAATGCAAAATTCTTCAATGACCTGCCACTGGCTCATACCCTTGGTCACCTTCAGCCTTGTGTCAAACGTGCCGCTGTTGCCAACAAAGCCGCAAAACCCATACGGCTCTGCATGACGCTGGTACAGCTGCGCCAGGGACGGTTGATCATATTCCTGCGGCATGGCCTCGTTGTCCAGCAGCAAAGCCGCCCGGCTGCGGGCAATCAGCTTAAGCACCGCGCCGCTGTCCGTTACCTGCGCAAGCTGTTCGTCAACAATGCCCGAAAATACGGGTTTTTCGCCGTCCCAAACCCTTATGGACGCAATCGCCGGCGTCTGTCCGGCAAGGGGGAACACCACCGTCATGTCGTCGGCCGGCGCATCCTCATGCACATCCAGCCGTACAGAAACAGGCGGCGGCAAATCCACCTTTTGCCCGCTGACCGTATAACAGCAATAATTCATGGCAGCACCACCTGCAAGCCTTCCGTTAAATAACCGGGCCACGCAATGTGCGGGTTCAGCCGCAGCAGCGTTTCCACGGTGGTATGCGCCCTTCGGGCAATGGTCCACAGGCTTTCCCCGTCTGCCGTTACCGCTGTTTGCTCATGGAACAAAACGGTCGGCGCCGCGGCAGTATTTTCCTTCTCTTCCCAAAAGGTAAACGCGTACCTTAGCATATCCGGCCTTGTGACCGCCTCACAGGAAAGGGAAACCGGCTTTGCCCGCATGGGCGAAAAGCCCGGCAGTATCAAAACGCCGCTTTCCCCCTGTGCAAACAGGTCCGCCAGTCTTTGATACGTGTCCATACATCGTTTGCCGCAAAACTCGCCCTCTCCTTTTATAATCCGCTTCTGCGCCCCGTAATCCTGCATCACGGAACCATGAAACGGCAGGGGCAGTTCTTTAATATCCCGTGTAACAGAAACGGTCAGCTCCTCCGGGTTTTTGCTCCATACAAAATCCCGGAATTTCATCAGCGCAAGCATTATCCAATCACCTCTTCGTCCAGCTTATGGGCATACCTGCGGTAATCCTGCTCCAATCGGTCAGAAACCGAGGACACGGTACCCATATCCAACATCTCCTGCGGCCGCTCCCGCAATTCTTCCATAACGCACCCTCCTATGCTATCCAACTGCTTTTTGCAGTACCGCGCAAACATAAACCGGCTCGTTCTGCAAAAACACCGCTCTGGATTTTGTAATCTGGTACAACACGCCGTCCTGCTCCAGCCTGAGCTCCTCTAATTCCAAGTCGAGACGCCGTTCCGCCGGACCCAGGTACAGGTACCCGCCGTCGTCCGTATGGTCAAACGGAACACCGATTTCATTGGAAACAGGTAGCTTTTTATAAGACAAGGGCTGTATCAGCCCCCTGACCCGATACGCCTGTTTGTATTTCGGGTATACCGTAATGTCGTTTCCGTATTTTTGGAACATGTCCTTTAAATACGCGCTTTTTTTCATGGCTTCATCTCCCAAAAGCAAAAATCCGGGTCTTTCAGCAGGGAGGCGGCATGGCTGCGCGCCTGCACCCAAAACTCCTTTGCCCGCTCCACGCTTTTGCCGTTGTGAGAAATCCGCACGTCTCCCGCGGTAAAATCCGTTTCATCGGCCGCGCTCCGGTGCAGCGTATACTGGTAAAACGCCAGCGCGGCAGCCGCAGCGCAGACCAGGTCTCCCGTACAGGAAGCGTCCCGCCGTTCCTTCCTCTGGGATTCCAGCAAAACATACGCGTCCCCGCACAGGTCCTGCCATTGCGCGGCCTCCTCCTCTGTCAGCCCTGCAAGCCTTGCAAATCTCCTTAATACCTCTTCCATGGCAGAACCCGTCACGCGGTATAGGAAGCCGCTTTGGCCGCCTCGGTAAAGATTTTCGCAAAGCCCGCAATGGCGCTGATTGTCGCGCGCTCCAGCTGACGGTCGATCAGCTTATCATAATCCATCACAATATCGCCGGCCTGCACCATTTCCAACGCGCAGTTTTTATCAAGACCAATAATCATTTTGTCCTGCAAGGACGGAATATGAAGCAAATTAGCGCCCAAAGGCGTTACCAGCTTGCCCGTACCCTGAAAATTCAAGCCGGCCGCCGCGTCCTTCAGCTCGTCAATATTCAGCAGGTCCTGCATGGTGGCCGTAGAAGCCAGCATGGTATTGAGCTCATACGGCGCCAAATCGCCCCACAGCTTTACAATGTCCGTATAAGTAGGCTTTGCGGACAAAGCGGTGGGGGTCAGCGCGTTTTCATTGCCGTCCCCGTCCAGCAATACGTCTACCGCGTCTTTCAGCTGCGCCCTTGCAATATACGCGCCGATTTGACGCAGGGTCACCGTAAACAGGTCCAGCTTTTGAAAACGCAGCGCTTCATAAGAAGAAACCAGCATTCTGCCTCTTTTATGCAGCTTTACCAGATGATCCTGCGTCCTGACCACGGTCTGCGGTATCTCCGCGCCCTCAGCCACCGGCTTTAGCTCCTTGTCGTCCTCGCTGGGAGAAGCCGTAATGGTTCTGTAATCCATAGACTGAATGACCGTTGTGGTCGCCACAATCGAAGGGAGCAGATTTGCGTACTCCATGCCCTGTTTTACCGCACGCGTCACATATTCCGGGAACAGCGCGGCGCTGTCGCTGGTCTGGAAAAATTTCTCCACCGCGTCAGAGCTTCTGCCGCCCACTTTAATATCGAACCGTTTCAGCTGGCGCTGGTAAGCGTCCAGCCCCTCCATATCCGTCCCCTCATAATTTTTGGAGCAGTCCAGCTCCTCCAGCACCTGGGTAAAACTTTTATTGCCGGACTGGTACATTCCCTTTTCCAGTTTCAAATTATCATAAAAAGCCATAGTTTACTTCCTTTCCCGTTAAAGAATAATGCCGCAGGTAGAAGCCGTGCTGTCTACATCCACTACCAGGCACTCCCTGCCCGTGTCCGCCGCTTCCACCTTGTCAGAGGCGGCGCCCATCTTCAATATGCCTACCTTCATACCGGAGCCTGTGTACGGCAGGCCGCCGTAATAGCCCTGCAGCTGCACCGCCGCAAAGCCGTTGCGTACGTTCAGCGCAATGCCGCAAAACGCTTCCTTTGCGCTGCACAGCCCCACCTTGCCGTTACCCGTAATTTTCACCGGGTATCCCGCTTTTACACCGTCTTCCGCTTCAAAAGTCGTTACGCTTTCGCCGTAACCGTTCAAAGATACTTTCATATGCTCCACTCCTTTAAATTTTAAATTCCTGATTCACACCGCTTGCGCTGTTTTCCTTTGTCTGTACCGCGGCCAGCTGGGGCCGAAGCGGCACGACCTCTTCCGCCTTTGCGCGAAAAGCCTTTTCAAACACCTTCAAATCCTCCAGCCCCATGCTCCGGGTCACGCGTTTCATCACCTCCGGAGAAATCTGGGGCTGTGCCAGCGAGCAGAGCTTTACCACATTCCTGCTCACTTCTTCCCTGTAAGCCTTGCCGCAGGCCGCGTATTCCGCCGTTTGCTCCAAATAGCGCAGTATCTGCGCCGCCTCTTCTCCGCTAAGGAACACTCCGTCCTGCGCCTGCCTCAGCTTTTCCATTATCTGTTCCATCGTCACTTCTCCTTTTACCGTTGCAAACATTTTAATGACCCCGGCCTCCCGCTGGGCGGGCACCGCCACAAAAGACCACTCATACGCGTCTGTGGGCCGGTTCAAAATAACGCAGCAAACCTCCTGCTTGCCGTTTTTTGCATATACCTTCCCTTTTTCATGGCCGCACGGCGTCAATGCCCGGTCCGTACCGCAAACAGAGCAAATATGCTCTGCTACGGCACAGCCCACGCTGACCTCTTTTTTCATACCGCTTTCAATTTCCATAATCAAATCCGCGTTTTTGTCGCACCGCGGCAAATAGGCCTTTGCCACCAAACGGGTATACACCTCCCCGCAGGAGGTCATTTTATCCTCTGCGGCTTCCACCGCCGTATCGTAAATACGCGCCGCCTGATTACCCGCTTTGACAACGAAAAAAAAAATACCTGTTTTTCCCAAAAACAGCCGGCCCAGCACATGGAGCGCTTCTATACTGAACCGCTCAAAATCCCGGTCTATCTCGTTGTCGCAAAGCACAACGGAAAACGTATAGACCTCCTGGGCTGTAAACGGCCTGCGGGTATACCGGTTGATCTGCTCCAAATCTCCGGCTATGTCCGCCTGCATATGCTTCATAATGGTTCCGTTCACTGTTTTCCCTCCTTTTCCTTTGCTGTTTCCCATTCCAGCTTTTCCGCCTGGGCGTGCTTCAGCCTGGCTTCCGCCTCGTCCACACGGTCCTGCATGGTAATGGTATCCCATACAATTTCAAACGGGGTATCGTAACCGTGCAGGGTAAGCCAAAAGGAACATATCTTTTTAATAGAAGGGTTCAGCAGCATACGGTAAGCCTCCATCTCTTTTGTCAAAACATCCGCCTGCTGGCTGGACATTCTCTCCGTCGAGGACCAGGACAGCCCCAAAATAAACGGGGGCAGGCCAAGCCTTGTAATGATCTGCTCCATCATCTGCCTGACGGGCACTTCGCTGTCCAAAATCTGGTTGTCCGCGCCAATGACCCGAATATCCACATCGCCCACCGCCACAAAATCACTTACGGCGCCGCTGCGCATGGCGCGGCTCCATTCCGCGGCAATCTGCTGCGCGCGGTCTTTGGCGTAAGCCTTGTCCATAGGGTCGCCGGCCGGCTTATACGTCACCGCGAACCGGACATTTCCCATTCTGTCCCAGTTCATGCCAATAGACTTGTAGATTTTCAGCAGTACCTCGCTTACAAACGGCAGTCCCCGCAAAATGGAAACCCCATGGGCGCTGCCGTGGGGCGGGTTGAGCGCCGTCATCAAAATCAGCTCCGGATAACGGACGCGCTGCCGCTCCCCAAGGCCGTCCTTGACGTAAATTTCCACCGACAGGGTCTTGTCGTCATGTATCAAATCCAGATGATCCAGATCCGCCACATACAGCGCGCCGATATCGTCCCCGCCCGCGGTAGGAACGATCTCCGCAACGGCCGTACCGTAAGTGAGCAGCTGGTCAAAAAAGCAGCTGATAAAGCTGTATATCCCCTGTTGATACGTATTGACCCTTACATCCTCCAAAAAAGCGTGCAGCGCCTGCTGCGCCTGCTTGTCCCCGCATTCCACGGTAAAGCTGCCAATAATGCGCAGCAGCTTCTGAATAGCGGAATCAATAATGGGCACAGCCTCCCGCAGGGCGGTATACAGCTGCCGCTCGGCGGTAAGGTTCCCGCCGCAGCACTGCCATACAAAGTCCCCGCGGCCGGCCGTGGTCTGCACAGCCGTCACCGCCGGCGGCGCCATGGCGTTTTGGGCCTGTTCCCTTTTCCTCTTTTTCTCCTCTTGTCCTTGCTTTCTCATAAAATGCAATGAAAAAACCCCTTCTTTCCTCCATCGTTTGCCGTTGGTCGTTCCAATGTGTCAGCGGCGCCGGGCCGCAATAACGAAAAAATCGTCCTCCTGTTCCGTTAAAACGGTAGAAACAAAGTACCTGATGTCGTCCATGGCATGGTCATTTTCTTTCACGGGCATATCCCTGTGCAGGGAATCGTCCCAGCGGTACAGGCCAAATTCCCGTATGGTATCCGTACAGCTGTCGCAAATGCAAATGTCTCCCTGCTTCAGCGCCACGCTTACTTTGCGAATCCCGTCCACCACGTCGTTTTTCGCAGGCATGACCGGATACGCACCGTGGCGGCGAATGACCTCCATAAAGCTGGCCGCAGACGGGTCTGCCACGATTTTGCTCACCGGACGGCCTCCAATCAATTGCACCAGTCCCGCATAATGCTCCTCATCCGTCCGGGAGATACCTGTCAGGCGCGCATGGTAGTAATACTCCTCCAAACGGTACCAGACGCCGTTTTGCCTGCCCCACAGACCCATGGAGGTGGGGTTGACCGTACCGTAATCGCAGGACACCGCGTATTCCTCAAACGCGCCCTTTGGCGTACGGCAAAATTTCTCCCGGGTCATAAACGGGTAGACCAGCCCCTGCACCGAGACCCATTTCCCCAGCACAAAGCGTTCGTAAAACGTACCGGAGTACAGGTCATGGTACCGCCTGCGCACTTTAGGCGACAGGGACGGATTGTCCTCCATGGTAAAATGCAGGTACAGCGCCTGCTTTTGCTCCGCCTTTAAGATCCATTCCTGATAAAACCAGTGCTGCGGGTGCTCCGGGTTGCAGTTGAACCAGAACTTCGCGTCCTCCGCAGAACACCTTGCCAAAGCCTGCTCCACAAAGGAACGGGGCATCAGGGCGGCCTCGTCCAGCATAACGCCTGCAAGGCTCATACCCTGTATCATTGCCGCCGCGCCTTCATCCTTGCCGCCAAACAGGTAAAACCGATTGATTCGTCCCTGAAAGATGACACGCAAACAATTTTCCGTATGGTGCATACGGCATTGAAAACCCAACTCCTTCAAAACCGGTAAAACGGGGGTAATCAAATTCCGCTTTAACGAGCGTATGGTTTTACCGCAGAAGGCAAACGATTGGTCCTGAAATTGATAAAAAGCCCAGAGAATAAATGAAATGCCCATACATAACGTTTTTCCGCTGCGCACTGCGCCGTCGCAAATCACAGCCGTATGGCCGGCATAGGGACTGCCCCTGTACCACCAGCTCAATACCTGCAGCTGTTTTTTAGAAAAAGACCGAAACTGCAATTAAGCCTCATCCTCCTCAAAAGCCCTTACACCCTGCTCCAGGGCATGGTAAAGCCCCGCAGCGTCGCCGGACTGCTCATGATACAGCTCCTGCAGGTATTGCAGCGCCTTCAGGCGGTCGTAAAATTTAATTTCCATTCCTCCGCCCTTGAGCCGTTTGATTTCGGAAACGGGGAACAAGTCCAGCCTGTTCAGCATACGGGTGTTCAGTTCATCGCAAAACAGCAGCTTAATGGCGTCCGTTATTTTTCCAAACGCCAGGCGTTCCAGCGCCTGTATCAGCTGCGCCTGTTTATCCTGTTCTGTATGCTCCATAAATTCCTCCCAATGCTCAAATCTATATAAAACCCCCTCACTATACCGTAAAAAACAGCGGAATATTCGCCTGAAAAGGGAAATATTCCGCAAAAAAATAAAAAATCCGAACATTCTGTTCGGAATGTTCGGATAAAATTTGAGCCGTACAAAAACAGGCGGTTTGGCTACTCTCTGGCCATGATTACCGTCTGCACATCAAAGGTCATATCCTCCGCTGCGTCCATGCGCCGCACGGTCAGGGTCACCTCTTCTCCCACACGGTGATCCTTCAGCTGCGCGTAAATATCCTCCAGGGTTTTTACCGCAGCGCCGTTAAAGGCCACAATCAAATCCCCCTGCCGCAGCATACTGTCCGCCAGAGGGCTGCCGCTGTCCACAGACACAACCAGCACGCCCCCCGCCTCGGAATACACCTCTCCCTCCACAGGCAGGTAACGGGTAGAGCCCGTAATGCCCAGCCTGCCCACAGACGGAATACTGCCCTCCCGTATCAGGGCGTCCAGTATGGACTTGGCCTGGCTGATGGGTATGGAAAAGCCGACGCCCTCATACCCGGAGGAAACTACTTTAATGGTATTGATGCCGACCACCTGGCCGCGCATATTGATCAGGCCGCCGCCGGAATTGCCCGGGTTGATGGCCGTGTCCGTTTGGATATAGGTGATGCCCGTACTGCTGTATTCCTCCACACTGCGGTTGACCGCGGACACGACCCCCAGGGTCATGGAGCCGGAATACCGCACGCCGCCGGGATTCCCAATGGCCGCCACCGTCTCTCCCACGGAAAGGTCCTTGTCGTCGCCGAATTCCGCGGGCGTCAGGTTCTCCGCCTCGATTTTTACCACTGCCAAATCGGCGTCCCTGTCAAGCCCGACCACAACGCCGTCATACTGCTTCTGGTCATGGGTGAGCACGGACACCTGCGCGGTCCTGGAATAGCGAAGCACATGCGCGTTGGTAATGATATACCCGTTGGAGGTGGCAATGACGCCGCTGCCCTGGCTGACCGACGCGCTTTGGGAGGACCCGTCCCCATGGGAGGCCAGCACGCTGACCATGGAAACAGACGCCTTTTCATAGACCTGCTCCGGGGTCAATACGGCGCCGTCCGTACCGGAAAAGGCAATGCCCTCAAACGCGGGGTCGGTCTTGTCGGGCACATACGCCGTATCATCCTGCTCTGTCCGGCCGTCGGAATCCTGAAAGGCGCTGTCCGGAGTGCTTGTATCCGGCGCGGCGGCGCTTTGCTGTCCCACCGCCACATAAATGCCAAAGCCGATAAAGCCGCCGACAAAGCCCACGGCCAGGACGGACAGAATGATCAGGAACACCTTTACGCCCGCGTTCATTTTACGGTCCGGCTCCGCCGGCGGCCACGGGACCGGCTCACCGGAAAAGCCCATGCCGTTCTGCTCCGGAAAGGGGCCGCCGTAAAAATCCTGCCATATTTCCTGCGGTCCGCCCCCGTAAGGGTACTGCCCGCAGCCATTGGGCGAAGCCTGCTGCCCGTACCAGCCTGTATCCTGAACGTATCCGTTTTGCGCGTAAGGGTCGTTTTGGTAAGGGGGCGCACCTGTATTCCCGTACGGCGCACCGCCGTTTGCGCCCTGCTCTGCGCCGCCGGCATTCTGCTCCGGCTGCGGCGCAGGGGACTGGTGACTGCCCGGCTGCCGCGAGCCGAACGGGTTGCGATTTTCTTCCATATTTACACCTCTGCAATCCTATCTTACAAAAACAGCGGGGCAAAGCGCAGCCCGCCCCGCTGCCGGTTCCGCCTTAACGCGGCCCGTCGCCGTCCTCCGGCTTTTCTACCACCTCAATGTCTGTTACCTCTATTACTTCCGGCGCGGCGGCGTCCTCTTTTTTCCTGGCTTTTTTGTCCCCTTTGCCCTGCTTGCCGTCGCCTTTTAACGGATGGCTCCATTTGCCGTCCTTTTGCTCCTTGCCGTCCTTGCCTTTTTCGGCGCTGACGTCCTTTGCCTTTTTCTTCGGCAGCCAGAACTCAAACTGGCAAAACTCGTTTTCCACACTGCTGACGCAGATCTCGCCGCCGTGCAGGCGGATAATGGTGCGCACGATATACAAACCAAGCCCCATGCCGTTTTTGTCCTGGCTGCGGGACTTATCCGTTTTATAAAAACGGTCGAATATCATGGCTACCTCATCTGCCGGAATACCGGGGCCGCTGTTTTTAATGGTAACGGTCACCCGGTCGTTGGTCTCTGCCAGACGGATATCGATATAGCCTTCCACATTGGTAAACTTTACTGCATTTTCCAGCAGGTTGTAAAGCACCTGGTGTATCATGTCCGGGTCGCCGTCCACAAACAGGCTGGAGGCCGTTTCCAGACCGCGTATCTCGATTTTTTTATCCTCAATGGCCTTTTCAAAGGACAGCAGGGTCACAAAGACGGTATTGCTCAGGTCAAAGCGGGTGGGGCACAGCTTCATCTCTCCGCTGTCTATTTTGGAAAGGTCCAGCATGGTTTTTACCAGGCGGGACAAACGCTTTACCTCCTGAGAAACAATGCGCAGGTAATGGCTGCGCTTTTCCTCCGGAATGGTACCGTCCAGAATGCCGTCCACAAAGCCGGCAATGGTCGTCATCGGCGTTTTCAGCTCGTGAGAAGTATTGGCAATAAAATTGCGCCGCATACTTTCGCCGGCAGCCAGCGTCTCTGCCATTTGGTTAAAGGCGCACGCCAGCTCGCCTATTTCGTCGCAGCTGCCCACCGGTACCCGCACGGAAAAATCCCCTTCTCCAAAATGCTTGGTGGCAATGGCCATTTCCCGCAGGGGCTTTGCCAGCTTGTAGGAGAACGTCCACACAATGCAAAACGAAACCATGAACGCCGCAATGGCGGCCAGCAGGAACATTTTAATGGTCTCATCGCGGAACACGTCCAGCACCTTTAAGTCGGAAGCGGCAAACACCGCGCCTATGGCCGTTTGCCGGCCGTCGGCATTGGCGGTAAGGATGGGCACGCCGATGATATAGTAATTGCTGCTGTACAGCCCGTTCATGGTGCCCGTAGCCGCAAAATAACCGGACAGTACCTGCCCCATGGTCTCCTGGCTGATATTTTGCCTTTTTGTAACGGCGGCGCCCTGCTCCTCCTCGGCAATGCTGTAAGTGGAAATCATTTCTTCTCCGGATTGATTGACCAAAAAGAAGTCGGCGTCGGTATTTTCGGAAAAAGCCTTGATGAACAGCGACATTCTGGAGCCGTCGATAAAATATTGATTGTCCTTCATCAGCACCACGCTCTGCCCGGCAACGCTGGCGACGCTTTTGGCGTTCTGGGTCAGCTGCGTCTGTTTTTCGGACTGAAAATAGCGGGCAATGAACACGGTCATGACCGTACCCAGAAACAAAAAGCTGACTACGATGATGATAGACGTTACGCTTAAATATTTTTTAAACAAGCTCTTTTTCAATAAAAACAGCCCTCTCTTTATTCCTTGAGCTCAAATTTATAGCCCACGCCCCAAACGGTTTTCAGCGCCCATTTGTCCGAAACGCCCTCCAGCTTTTCTCTTAAACGCTTTACGTGCACGTCTACCGTGCGGGAATCGCCGTAATAATCAAAGCCCCATACTTCGTCCAAAAGCTGGTCGCGGGTAAATACCCGGTTGGGGTTGCTGGCCAAATGGTAAATCAGCTCCATTTCCTTGGGCGGGGTGTCAATGGTCACGCCGTCCACTTTCAGCTCGTAATTGGTCAGGTTGATGCTCAGCTTATCATAGCGCACCTCTTTTACCTGCTCCTCCTCATTGCCGCCGTAGCGGCGCAGCACCGCTTTGATGCGCGCAACGACCTCTTTGGTCTCAAAGGGCTTTACCACATAATCGTCCGCGCCAAGCTCAAGGCCCAGCACCTTGTCGAACACCTCTCCCTTTGCCGTCAGCATAATAATAGGGCACTGCGATTTTTTCCTGATCTCCCGGCATACCTGCCAGCCGTCCAGCTCCGGCAGCATAATGTCCAGCATGACCAGGTCGGGGTTCTGCTCTTCAAAAATCTCCAGGGCGCTGCGGCCGTCATTGGCAATATAGACCGTAAAGCCCTCCTTTTCAATATATAAACGCAGCAATTCGCAAATATTCTGGTCGTCGTCCACTACTAATATTTTACCTGCCGACATAAGCAACGATTCCTCTCTTTCGTATTTTTACAGCTTCATTATAATAGAAAACCGCCTGATATTTATGAATATTTTATAAAGGTTTCCGGATTTTATGCCGGTAAAACAATAAAAGAGCATAACCGAAATACCCCGGTATTTCAGAAATACTCTTTTGCTTATTTACCTATGGTGTTAAGCAGCCCGCCCTTGGAAATAATGTTCTGGATAAACGGCGGGAACGGCTCTGCCTGATATGTTTTGCCCGTAGTGACGTTTTCTATCACGCCGGTGTCAAAATCCACCTTGACCTCGTCGCCGTTCCTGATGTCCTTTGCGGCCTCGTCGCATTCCAAAATGGCAAGGCCGATATTGATGGAATTGCGGTAAAAGATGCGGGCAAAGGTGCTCGCTATGACACACGCAATGCCGCTGGCCTTGATGGCTATGGGCGCGTGCTCGCGGGAAGAACCGCGGCCAAAATTTTTATTGGCAACGATGATATCTCCCTGCTTTACGTTTTTTACAAAATCCTTGTCGATGTCCTCCATGCAGTGGGCGGCCAGCTCACTGTGGGAGGCGGTATTCAAATACCGTGCGGGAATGATCACGTCTGTATCCACGTTATCGCCGTATTTATGTACCATGCCGTGTGCGTTCATCAAAAAGCCTCCTTTTTATTTGGTTGGGTCCGTAATATAGCCGGTCACCGCGCTTGCCGCCGCCACGGCCGGGCTTGCAAGATAAATCTCGGACTCCACGTGGCCCATGCGGCCTACAAAATTGCGGTTGGTGGTGGCAACCGCGCGCTCTCCTTTGCCTAAAATGCCCATATGCCCGCCCAGGCAGGGGCCGCAGGTAGGCGTGGAAAAGACCGCGCCTGCTTCAATAAAGGTTTCTACCCAGCCCCTGCGCACCGCTTCCAGGTAAATGGTCTGGGTGGCGGGAATGATGATGCACCGGACGTGCTTTGCGACCTTTTTGCCTTTTAACAGTTCCGCGGCTGTTTCCAGATCCTCCAGCCGGCCGTTGGTACAGGAACCGATGACCACCTGGTCGATTTTGATTTCCCGGTCGCCTACCTGGTCCACGGTTTTGGTGTTTTCCGGCAAATGGGGGAACGCCACCGTGGGGCGCAGCGCGCAAAGGTCTATGACAATGGTTTCGTCGTACACCGCGTCCGCGTCCGCCTGAAAAATTTTCGGCTCTCTTTTGCAGCGGCCCTTGCAGTACGCCAGCGTGGTCTCGTCTACCGGAAAAATCCCGTTTTTGGCGCCGGCCTCAATGGCCATATTGGCAATGCAGAGACGGTCGTCCATGGAAAGGCTCGCAACGCCCTCTCCCGTAAACTCCAGGGAACGGTACAAGGCGCCGTCCACACCGATTTGGCCGATCAAATGCAGAATCACGTCTTTGCCGCTTACATATTTTTGCAGCCTGCCTTTCAGCTCCACTTTTATGGCGGACGGCACCTTGAACCATGCCCGGCCCGTAATCATGCCGCAGGCCATATCCGTAGAGCCTACCCCTGTGGAAAACGCGCCCAGCGCGCCGTAGGTGCAGGTGTGGGAATCGGCGCCGATGATCGCATCGCCCGGGCTGACAATGCCCTGCTCCGGCAGCAGCGCGTGCTCTACGCCCATATTGCCTACGTCAAAAAAGTTTTGGATGTCGTATTTGTCCGCAAAATTTCTCACCTGGCGGCACTGCTCGGCCGCCTTGATGTCTTTATTGGGTGTAAAATGGTCCATTACCAGCGCGATACGCTCGGTGTTGAATACGCCTTTTGCACCGCACCTTTCAAATTCATTGATGGCGACAGGGCTGGTAATATCGTTGCCCAGCACAATGTCCAAATCCGCCTCGATCAGCTGGCCTGCTTTTACCGTATCCAGCCCGGCGTGGGCGGCAAGGATCTTCTGTGTCATTGTCATACCCATTTCCGTTTCCTCCTCATGCAAACTCGTAATTGATTCTATTATACTTTCTTTTGAATATTTTTTCAACTTTACAAAAACCGGCACAGTACTGTTTTACAAGCACTGTGCCGGCAAAAGAAAGAAGCTCTCCTTATTTTTCAAATACCGCGCCGCGGGAACCGGAGGTCACGTGCTGCGCGTACCGTTTGATATAGCCCGTCAGCTCTTTTTCAGGCGCTTTCCAGCGCTGTTTTCTCTCCGCCAGCTCCGCCTGGCTGACACGGACGTCCAGCCTGCGCTCCGGGATATTGATCTCCACGATGTCGTCGTCCTCGATCAGCGCGATCACGCCGCCGGCCGCCGCTTCCGGCGACACATGGCCAATGGAAGCCCCGCGGGTCGCGCCGGAAAAACGTCCGTCCGTAATCAGCGCCACGCTGGAGCCCAGACCCATGCCTGTAATGGCCGCGGTGGGCTGCAGCATTTCGCGCATACCCGGACCGCCCTTTGGACCCTCATAGCGAATGATCACCACATCGCCCGCTTTGATTTTGCCGCCGAGAATGGCCTCGGAAGCGTCCTCTTCGCAGTTGAAGCAGCGGGCCGGGCCGCTGTGGACCATCATTTCCG
>CALWUX010000003.1 GCA_944384795.1 uncultured Clostridia bacterium
GGATAAAAAGTTATGAGTAAAGAAATTATTTTGTGTCAACTACCCATGACCTGAAGGTTATGGGCTTGTCGGGTGTAGTATGCCGTATGGCACAGATGGAATTATTAGGTGTAGCAAGGGTTTTCCCCGCGCAGTGGGGGTTCTCCCATCAGCGGCCTCTTCGTGAGCAACATGAACAAGTTTTCCCTGCACAGCGGGGGTGATCCTATCATACGCTGTTCGCTGGTGGTCAGGTCGTCTTTCCCGCAGCTGCATGGTCTGCTTCCATACAGGACCATATGCATTACGGGAACAAAACATAAAAATACGGACGTCAAAATCGACGTCCGTATTTTCTTTTCTGTATGCAGTTTTCTGTTTTACCCGTTATACAATGTCATTTAGGGTTCCAAAGGTATAGCCCTGCGCTTTTAACGTTGTCAGGAATTCGTCTAAAATCTCGGCATTGGTCGCGGATGTGCTGTGCAGCAAGATGACGGCGCCGGGGTGTATCCGCGGCAATAATTTATTCAGCGCTTCTTCCCGGGTCGGTTGTTTATCCACGTACCAGTCCACATAGGCAAGGCTCCAGAATACCGTTTTGTAGCCAAGCTCGCTGGCCTGCCTTAAATTTCGTTCGCTGAATTTTCCCTGGGGCGGGCGGTAGAATTTTTCCATTTCCTGTCCCGTTGTCTCCCGGTACAGCGTCTCCAAATCCTGCAATTCTTTTTGGAACGACGCCATATCGGAAATCTTTGACATATCCGGGTGGTGATATGTATGGTTCCCTACAATATGCCCCTCATCCACCATGCGGTTGATCAGCTCCGGGCTGGTCTCTATGTAATTGCCCACAACAAAAAATGCTGCTTTTACGTCATGCTTTTTCAGCGTATCCAAAATAGACGGGGTGTACCCGTTTTCATAGCCTGCGTCAAAGGTCAGGTATACTTCCTTTTTTGTGGTATCGCCCACATAAAAAGCGTTGTACTGCTTTAAAAATTCCGTCGAGGCGTTTCCTGTGGGTGTGCCGCCGTCTTTGGAAAACCCCAGTCCCCAGTCCGTACTGGCCGAGGCGGACGCCTGTACGGCTTCGGCGGCGTTATTGGTGTAATGGATTGCCACGGGAATGGCGATCATGGTCAAAATACAGGCTGCCGCCGCAATAATAAGCTTTTTTTTCAATACAATAAACATGATTCTCACCACCTTGCATCTTCGTTTGTGTTAAACCATATGCGCTGCGGCTTGTCACGTATGCGTTATTTTTAGGTCAATGTCCGCTGTGCCGTATTCAAAAGCAGAAAACCTGCAGGCGGCAATTGCTTTCTTTCAGAATCTATTTTATAATAAGCAGGAAAAGTACCTGCTCCGTGAAAACGGCTGCGGAAAGGATTTGCCATAGATGAAAGAACGTATTCGTATTATCCGTACAGAGGGAAAGGCCAGAAGGGGAGAAATCCACACGCCCCATGGGGTGATTCAAACGCCTGCATTTATGAATGTTGCCACCTGCGGGGCAATCAAGGGCGCCGTTTCCGCGCTGGATTTAAAAGAATTAAAATGCCAGGTGCAGCTGTGCAATACCTACCATCTGCACCTGCGTCCGGGCGATGAGACCGTCAAAAAGCTGGGCGGTCTGCATAAATTCACAAATTGGCAAGGGCCGATTTTGACCGACAGCGGCGGGTCTCAGGTGTTTTCCCTGGCCAAGCTGCGGAATATCAAAGAAGAAGGGGTCACGTTTTCCTCCCATATCGACGGCAGGAAAATTTTTATGGGACCGGAGGAAAGTATGCGTATTCAGTCCAATTTAGGCTCCACCATTGCAATGGCGTTTGACGAATGCATCGAAAACCCCGCCGCGTACGGGTATGTAGAGGAATCCTGCGCAAGAACTTTGCGCTGGCTTTACCGCTGCAAGGAAGAACTGGACCGCCTGAACGCCAAAGAGGATACCGTCAACCGCAGCCAATGGCTGTGGGGCATCAACCAGGGCAGTACGTATGAGGACTTAAGAAAGCAGCATATGCGCGATATCCGTGGGCTGGATTTAGACGGCTATGCCATCGGCGGCCTCGCGGTGGGAGAAACGGCGGAGGAAATGTACCGCATCATCGAAGCGGTGGAGCCGGAAATGCCCTCCTGTAAGCCCCGTTACCTAATGGGTGTGGGCACGCTTGCCAATATCCTGGAGGCGGTGGCAAGGGGCATTGATATGTTTGACTGTGTTATGCCCACCCGCAATGCCCGTCACGGTCACGCCTTTACCATGGAAGGCTGCCGCAATTTAATGAACGCCAAATATGAGCTGGACGAAAATCCCATCGACGTCTCCTGCGGCTGTCCCGTTTGCAAAAACCATACCCGCGCCTATGTGCACCACCTGCTCAAAAGCAAGGAAATGCTGGGTATGCGCCTGGCTGTTATGCACAATCTGTATTTCTATAATTCTTTTATGGAAAAGATAAGAGCCGCGCTGGAAGCAGGCGCTTTCCAGGCCTTTTACAAAGAAACGGTGAATAAAGTTTCCGCAAGGATATAATTCTGCATTTTATGCTTGCAACAGCATGAAAATATTGTTATAATAAACAACGACAACATGGAGGTGTAAAATCAATGGATACAATTTGGGCTTTGGAAGCTGCCGCGGAGTCCGGCGGCGGTAATAATAACTGGTGGATCATGATCATCGTTTACGCGGTGATTATTCTCGGCGCGTATTTCCTGCTGTTCCGTCCCCAATCCAAAAAGAAGAAAAAGGACGCGGAAAACCGTAAAAATGCAAAAATCGGCGATGAGATCACCACCATCGGCGGCATTGTGGGCCGTATCGTGGCTGTAAAGGAAGAAAGCGATTCTATTATTATCGAAACCGGTACCGACCGTCAAAGGCTGCGTTTAAAACGCTGGGCAATCAGCTCGGTGGAGACACCTCTTGAACGTGTACAGCAGGCGGCTTCCGAAAATCCGGAAGAAAAGCCCCCGGAGAAAAAGGGCTTGTTCGGACGCATTAAAAAAGAGGAAAACAAAGAAGAAAAATAATCTTTTCTGTGTTTGTGCATCATAAAATCCCATTCTTGCGAATACCCTTTGGTATGAGGTGTTGGTGAGGGGGATTTTTTTATATGAAAAAACGCAGAGAACCATCGGACAGCACGTTTGTCAGGTGCCTGAAATATTTGGCCGTAGGCTGTGCCGCAGGCCTGCTTTTGTGTGCGGCGCTGCTGGCAATTTGCGCCTTTTTATTTGTTTTGCTCAAAACCATTCCGTCCCAGGCGGTCGGGGCGGTCAGCATTGGCATTTCCGCGCTCAGCGCGATGTTTGCGGGCTTTTTGTCCGCAAGGCTCTGCCACAGCAAGGGCCTGATTTTAGGCTTATCCAGCGGTTTGGTCCTGTTTGCCTGCATTTTGATTTCCGCCTTTTCCACAGGCGGAAACGTATTTACCGTTGCCACGGCCATGCGCTTTCTTTTAATGATGGCCGGCGGTGCCCTGGGCGGGGTGTTTGCGGTAAATAAACGTAAAAAAGTGAAATAACGTCTTTTATTTTTCCGTTTGATGTGATATAATGCAGTCAGTGCAAAAAAGGAGATGTGGATCAATGAAACAAATCAAAACGTTAAACCAGGCAACTTTAAAACAGAGCGCTGTAAAAGGCGGCTGCGGAGAGTGCCAGGCGTCCTGCCAGTCCGCCTGCAAAACTTCCTGCACCGTTGCAAACCAAAAATGTGAGAACGAGGACAATCAATAATCAAATCGAGATCACTTTTTCAGGGACAGCACGCTGTCCCTGAATTTTTGCGATTTCAGAATGTTTACAATTTCCGGAGAAAGAAAAATGATACATAAATACACCTTAAACGGCTTCCATATCGTATTGGACACCAACAGCGGCGCGGTACACGTGTTTGACGACGCGCCGTACGAAATGCTGGATTTTCTGGACAACGAAGTACCGGAGCAGGCGCCGGCGGGCATGATGGAGGCGCTTGCGGAAAAATACGACAGCGCCACACTGACAGAGGCATATGAGGAACTCAGGACGCTGTACGAAAACGGACAGCTGTATTCCGCAGATGCTTACCACAGCTTTTCTTCCATGCTCAAAGAAGCGCCGATAAAATCCATGTGCCTGAATGTGGCCCACGACTGCAACCTGCGCTGCGAATATTGTTTTGCGGCCAAGGGCGACTTTGGCTGCGGCAGAAAGCTGATGCCGCTGGAGGTAGGCAAAAAAGCCATCGACTTTTTGATTGCGCATTCCGGCGGCAGACATAATCTGGAGCTGGATTTCTTCGGCGGTGAACCGCTGATGAATTTTCCCGTTGTCAGGCAGATCGTAGACTATGCAAGGAGCCAGGAGGAAAAGCACGATAAAAAATTCCGCTTTACCATGACAACCAACGGCTTGCTGCTGACCGACGACATTATTGAATATTTGAATCGGGAAATGTACAACGTGGTTTTATCCCTGGACGGCCGCAAGGAGATCAACGATAGGCTGCGGGTACGCGCGGACGGAAGCGGCAGCTACGATGCAATCGTGCCAAAATACCAAAAGCTGGTTGCCTCCAGAGGGGACAAAGATTATTACGTAAGGGGCACGTTTACAAAGCACAACCTGGATTTTGCCAGGGACGCGGTCCATATGGCGGAGCTGGGCTTTGACCAGGTGTCTGTGGAGCCGGTGGTATCTGACCCCAAGCTGCCGTATTCCCTGCAGGAGGAGGACCTGCCTGCGGCATTTGCGGAATACGAGAATTTAGCCAATATCCTGCTGGAACGCAGGCGGCAGGGCAAAGGGTTTCATTTCTTCCATTTTATGATAGACCTTGACCAGGGGCCGTGCGCCATCAAGCGCCTGCGCGGATGCGGATGCGGCAACGAATATGTCTGCATTACGCCGGACGGTGATATTTATCCCTGTCACCAGTTTGTGGGCGAGGAGACCTGGAAAATGGGCAATATCATGGAGGGCACCTTTGATATCCCCATGAAGCAGAAGTTTGCCGTGACCAATGTGTACAGCAAAGAGGACTGCAAGGACTGCTGGGCGAAATTTTATTGCAGCGGCGGTTGCGCGGCCAACAGCTGGCAGTATGAAAAGGATATTTTAAAATCCCATAAGCTCTCCTGCGATTTGGAGAAAAAACGAATCGAATGCGCCATTATGATGAAAGCGGCGATGGCGCAGTGATGCAGGCGGTATGACCACGGTCATGCCGCTTTTTCCTATTGTACGGCGCTTTTTGTACAAAATCTTTTTTTCGCAGCGGTGTGTCTTAGGAAATTTTTAGGTAAATTTGACGGCAATATATGTTCATTTTCGGCATTTTTTCCATAGCCGGAAATTTAATAAAAATACAAAAAATCACAAGGGGAAAGTAATTGTAAAAATTTTTTGGAAATAAACTATGAAACATTGCCATATTTTTTTCACTTTGTAGGAATTATGCGAAAAATATCGGTTTATGTCTTGCGCTGGCGGCGCAAAAGTATTATCATAATAGAACGATAAAAGTATAAAAAAGAAGGTAAGCTTGTGGAAAATACAGTATTGGGTTTTATCGGCGCGGGCAACATGGCCACCGCCATTATCAACGGAATCGTTTCTACGGAAACACTGCGTCCGCAGCAAATCGCCGTGTATGATGTCAACGAGGAAAAATGCGTTTATTTTCAGCAGATAGGCGTGCAGACGGCAGGCTCTGCAAAGGAACTGGCACAGCATTGCAGTATGATCGTGCTGGCGGTAAAGCCGCAGAATTTTCAGCAGGTGCTGGCGGAAATCAAAGGACAGGTAACTAAGGAAAAATTGCTGATTTCCATTGCCGCAGGTATTTCCACCGGTTATATCCGTACCGAGCTGGGCTGTGACTGTCCCGTCATACGCACCATGCCCAATACACCGCTTTTACTGAGCCAGGGCGCTACTGCCATGTGCCGCTCTCAGGGGGTAACGGACGAGATGTTTGCGGCTGTGGAGGAATTTTTCTCCTGCTGCGGCACTGTTACGGAACTGGAAGAATCCCAAATGAACGCGGTGATTTCCATCAACGGCAGCAGCCCTGCGTATTTTTACCTGTTTGCAAAAGCCATGCTGGACAATGCGCAAAAGCAGGGCATTGCAAAAGAGACCGCCCTGCCCATGATTGCTCAGACCCTGATCGGCAGCGCCGGTATGCTGGTATATTCCGGCAAGACACCGGACGAGCTGATTGAAATGGTGTCCTCTCCGGGCGGCACTACTTTGGAGGCTTTGAACGTATTTTACCGGCACGGTCTGGAAAAAATCGTAGATGAAGCCATGCTGGCCTGCACCAACCGAGCGCAGGAGCTGGGAAAATAATTCATAATTGTCCGCCGGTATACATAATTATGAACCAGACAACTTGTTTGGGGGATTATCATGATTATGAGACGGACAAACTTCATTTTCGCAAAAGTACCCAGAGCCGGCAGGAGCCTGAAAGCGGCGGACAGCCGGCCGGACGGGCCCGCCTCCGGCTATAACGGCGGGATACTGCAAATATTCCGCCGGCAGTTTTTGCTGGTGTTTTTAGGGCTGTTTTTCACAGCAGGCCTGATTTTGGGCGTCCTGTTTGTCCGCAGTGCGGATTATTCGCTGCTCAAAAGCCTGGATTTTGTATTTTTCAGCAATGTAACGGCAAGAAGCGCTCTGCCGTTTTACGCTGTTTTTGTGGCGTCCCTTGCGTCCTCATTTTTGTTTCTGCTGTTTTGTTTTTTGTGCGGTCTTTCCATATGGGGTGCTTATTGTGTACCGCTTGCGCCGCTGTTCCGGGGGTTTGGCATGGGCATTACTGCGGGATATCTGTACGCCGCTTACGGGTTTCAGGGCTTTTTATTCCATTTGGCGGTCATTTTGCCGGGCGCTTTTCTTTGTACCGTCGCCATTTTGCTGGCTTCTGCGGAAAGCGTGCGGTTTTCCAAAAAAATACCTTTCCGTGTAAAAGACGAAGCGCAGGAAGCGCAGCCCCGGAACCATGTACGGCATTTCCTGTTCCGTTTTTCGGTTCTGACCGGGGTATTGGCGCTGGGTGCCGCGGTGGACACGGTAACGGCTGTGTGTTTTTCCGGCTTATTTGTATTTTGATTGAGAGGAGATGTTGAAAATGAAGGACTATGTTTCGCAGTTCGGGGACTATCTGGAAGAGCAGAAATCAGTGTCGCAGAATACGCTGCAATCCTATATGCGGGACATTCGTCATTTTCTAACATTCATGCAGGGGCACGGTTTTGGGGACCTGCGCCGGGCAGACGACGCCGTTATGCGCTTGTATGTAGAGGAATTAACGGCAAAAAAACTCTCCAACGCTACCGTTACGCGGCGGCTGGCCTCTATTCGCTGTTTTTACCGTTTTTTAATGGAGCGCCGCTGTGTCAGCATGAACCCCGCCGAGCATATCAAGCTGGATAAACCGCCGAAAAAGCTGCCGCATTTTTTAAGCGGCGCCGAAATCGACCTGCTGCTGTCACAGCCGGACGTTACAGAGCCGAAGGGCTGCCGCGACAAAGCGATTTTAGAGCTGCTGTATGCAACGGGCATCCGCGCAACGGAGCTGGTCCGCCTGAATTTGGAGGATATGGATTTAAAAACGGGCTTTTTGCGCTGCAAGGGAAAATCAGAGCGTATCATTCCCGTATACCCCACGGCGGTCAAAGCAGTCGCGGCTTATATCGCGCGAGTCAGGGGCAGTGCCGTGCGCAAGGGGGAAGGGGAACAGCCGCTGTTTGTCAATTTAAACGGCAACCGCCTGACCCGGCAGGGCTTTTGGAAAATCGTCAAAGGCTATGCGGAGCAGGCCCATATCACCAAGGAGCTTACCCCGCACACCCTGCGCCATTCTTTTGCCCTGCATTTGCTGGAAAACGGCGCGGATTTAAAAGACATTCAAACGATGATGGGACACGCGGATATTTCTTCCACACAGGTATACGTACAGCTTTTGGATTCCCATTTCAAAGAGGTATACCACAATTGCCACCCGCGGGCAAAGGTGTAAAG
>CALWUX010000004.1 GCA_944384795.1 uncultured Clostridia bacterium
CCATGCAAAAACGCCAGATGAACACCCAGGAGGGCGGCAACGTCAGCGTATGCGCCATCGAGGGTAATTTTGACGATGCGCAGACAGGCGTGAAAAAGCTCTTTGTCAATACGGAGATATGCGAAAAATTAGAAGAAAACGGCATGACCTTCTCCAGCGCAAACTCTATCAACTGGGGACGGCTGCTGCCGCAGATCGTATATTATTTTTCCGCTTACTGCGACCTGCTCAAAGCGGGCACGGTAAAAAAAGAGGGAGATCCCATCAACGTGGTGGTGCCGACCGGTAATTTCGGCAATATTCTGGCGGCGTATTATGCAAAAAAAATGGGTCTGCCTGTCCGCAAGCTGATTTGCGCCTCCAATTCCAATAATGTTTTGACCGAGTTTTTGCAGACCGGCGTGTACGACCGCAACCGTACTTTTCATGCGACCATTTCCCCGTCTATGGACATTTTGATTTCCAGCAATTTAGAGCGTCTTTTATATGATGTGACCGGCCATGATACCGAAAAAGTAGCGGGCTGGATGAAAGAGCTGGCAGACACGGGACGCTATCAGGTGGATGATCAAACGCTGGCTGTGATCAAAGAGGTATTTGCCGCCGGCTTCTGCGATGACGATACAACGGAGGAAACCATAGCGGAGGTTTACCGCTCGGCACAGTATCTGTGCGACACCCACACAGCCGTTGCCGTTCATGTATATGAGCAGTATTTGCAGCAAACCGGAGATAAAACCCCCACGGTGGTGGTGTCCACAGCAAGCCCGTATAAATTTGCGGATTCCGTACTCAAGGCCGTTTCCTCAAATTATGATAAAACCAGGGACGAATTTGAAAAAGTGCAGCAGCTTTCACGGGAAACAGGCACGGAGATCCCCGCGCCCATTGCCGCGCTGCAAAGCAAGCCCGTCCGTTTTCAAAACCGCTGCACACCGCAGAAAATGGGCGATGAGCTGCTCAAGCTGCTGCATTTAAAATAACAGGCACGGAGCAGGCGGCCATGTCATTGTTTGTTATTGCCGATCTGCACCTTTCCTTTGGGTGCGATAAGCCGATGGATGTATTTCCCGGCTGGAAGGATTATACCCGCAAGCTGGAGGAAAACTGGAGAAGCACCGTGACGGATTCGGATACGGTCGTCATTGCGGGAGACATCTCCTGGGCTATGAAGTTAGAGGAAACGGAGCAGGATTTTGCGTTTATCCACAGCTTGCCGGGCACAAAAATTTTATTAAAGGGCAACCATGACTACTGGTGGTCCACCAAAACCAAAATCGATCGCTTTTTGCAGGAAAAAGGCTTTTCCTCCATGAAAATACTGCACAACAACGCGTATATCATAGAGGGCGTCGCCGTCTGCGGCACGCGGGGCTGGCTATATAATTCCGAAACAGAAGAGGACGTCAAAATCGTCAACCGTGAAACAGGGCGCCTGCTTGCGTCCCTGCGGGACGCCGCCGAACAGGACGGCAGCGCGCGGCCCATCGTATTTCTGCATTATCCGCCTGTGTACGGCAGCATGGCGTGTGCAGGCATTTTAGAGGCCTTGGAGGAGCACCGGATAGCGCAGTGCTATTTTGGGCATATCCATGGCAACCAGGCGTCCAAAAAAGCGGTGCGGGGCCATTACAACGGCATAAAAATGCACTTGATTTCCTGCGACTATGTGGATTTTACACCGGTTCTGGTGAAATAAACCGTATTTGCGGGCATATTTATGGACGTTAGAAATTGCAATGAACCATTTTTTGTGATATAATCAATAAGATATTTGCGATTTAGCAGGAGGAAGTAGAAATTATGAACCTGAAGTCTTGTAACAAAGTGGAGACAAACCGTTATCAATTAGAGGTCGAGGTAGATGAAAAATCCTTTAACGATGCGCTCAACAGAACGTATCATAAGGAAATCAAAAAAATCTCCCTGCCCGGGTTCCGCAAGGGTAAAGCTCCAAGGTCCTTTGTTGAAAAATATTACGGAGAGCAGGTGTTTTACGAGGGCGCGGTAAACGACATTTTCCCCGTTGCGTTTGAAGAAGCCGTAAAGGAATCCAAGCTGGACGTAATCACCGACAATAACGATTTTGAAATAGAGGAGATCGGCAAACAAGGCTTTACGTTTAAAATTTCCGTTATTACCAAGCCGGAAGTAAAAATTGCAAATTACAAGGGTCTGAAAATCGAGCCGAAAAATCCGGAGGTCAGGGAAGAGGAGATCGACGCCGAAATCAATAAGGTGCTTGACCGCTATTCCCGTATGGTGACCATGGATAAGGCCGCGGAAAACGACGACATTGTGGTCATGGACTTTGAGGGCTCCATCGACGGCGTACCTTTTGAAGGCGGCGCCGCAGAGAATTACAGCCTGACGCTGGGCACAAAAATGTTCATTCCCGGCTTTGAGGACCAGCTGCTGGGCCATAAGGCCGGCGACGAGGTAGACGTCAATGTGACCTTTCCGGAAGATTACCACGCAAAAGAGCTGGCAGGCAAGCCGGCTTTGTTCAAGGTCAAAATCCATGAAATCAAAGGTAAAGAAGCCCCCGCGTTCGACGATGAGTTTGTAAAGGACATCAGCGAGTTTGATACAGTAGAGCAGTACAAAGAGGATATTCGCAAAAAGCTGGACGCCAAAGCCCACGCAGACGTTGCCGCGGATATTGACAACCAGCTGATGGAACAGCTGAACAATTTGCTGGAGGCGGAGATTCCGGACGCGATGATAGAACTGCAAATCGACGAGGAACTGCGTGCGTTCAACTTCCGCTTGCAGTCCCAGGGCCTGAAGCTGGAAACCTATATGCAGCTGACCGGCGCAAACTCCAAATCCCTGCGCGAGCAGTTTAAAGAGCAGGCGGAGCGTCAGGTGAAGATTCGCCTGGCTTTGGAAAAAATCGGTCAGTTAGAGAATATTACGGCTTCCGATGAGGAAATTGAGGAAGAATATAAAAACCTTTCCGAAATTTATAAAACGGACGTGGATAAAGTAAAAGCGGTTATTTCCAGAGAAGGCCAGACCAAGGACATCATTGCAAGAAAAGCCATGAACCTGGTGCGGGACGAGGCGGTCGTAGAAGTAAATAAAGACGGAAAAGCGGCGGCAAAGCCTGCAAAAACAACAAAAACCACAAAAGCAAAAACCGCCGCCAAAGAAACGGCCGCAGCCAAATCAACAGCGGCGGCAAAAGACGGCACGGCAAAAACCACAGCTAAAAAAGCAGCGGCGGCAAAAAAAGAGCCGGCTGCAAAAGCGGCCGCGGCCGAAAAAGAAGCCGCACCGAAGAAAAAGCCCGCCGCAAAAAAGACCACGGCTAAAAAAGCGGCGGAGGGTGAGGAAAAACCTGCCGCAAAAAAGACAACAAGGACTAAAAAGGCAGAGGCAAAGGACGCTGAATAAGCGGTGCGCTTTTCGCCAATGCTCAAAAAAATAAGATTCGATCTATCCATCTGTTTCCCGCCATGCAGGGAGGCAGGTGGGTTCTTCATATCAAAAATATTCGACAATTTGCATGGAGAAATGGTGGTTTTACATGAGTTTAGTACCTTACGTAATTGAACAAACAAACCGCGGAGAACGTTCTTACGACATTTTTTCCCGCTTGCTCAATGATAGAATCGTTATGCTGACAGATGAGGTCAACAACACAACAGCCAGCCTGGTGGTAGCGCAGCTGCTGTATCTGGAAGGGCAGGACCCAACCAAGGATATTCACCTGTACATCAACAGCCCCGGCGGCTCCGTGACCGCGGGTATGTCTATTTTTGACACCATGCAGTATATCAAATGCGACGTTTCTACCATCTGCATGGGCATGGCTGCAAGCATGGGCGCGTTTTTGCTGGCGGCAGGCGCAAAGGGTAAACGCTATACCCTGCCCAACAGCACCATTATGATCCATCAACCCAGCGGCGGCGCCCAGGGCCAGGCAACGGACATTATGATCCATGCCGACTATATTGTAAAAACAAAACAGCGCCTGAACCAGATTCTGGCGAAAAAAACAGGCCAGCCCCTTGAGGTGATTGCCAGAGATACCGAGCGCGACAATTTTATGGACGCAGAGGCTGCGCTGGCATACGGCCTGGTGGACAAAATCATTTCCAAATAACTGCTTAGGTGGGAGAATTTTATGGCAAACAATGAAGAACTCAACCGCGAGATTTGCTGCTCCTTTTGCGGCAAAGCGCAGGACGAAGCGCGCAGATTGATTGCGGGTCCGGGTGTGTATATTTGTGATGAATGCGTTGAGCTGTGTATGTCCATTTTGCAGGACCAGACGCAATTGTCCCGGCGCAATGCAGGCTGCCATAACGAGCCCGCGGCCACTTTGCTCAAGCCCAAAGAGATCAAGGCGCTGCTGGATGAATACGTCATTGGGCAGGACGAAGCCAAAATCGCCCTGTCCGTAGCGGTGTATAACCATTACAAGCGCATTTATTACGGCGTAGAGGATGGGGAGATCACTAAAAGCAACGTGCTGCTGTTGGGGCCTACGGGCGTTGGAAAAACCCTGCTTGCCCAAACCCTTGCAAAGCTGCTGGACGTTCCCTTTGCCATTGCAGACGCAACGACCTTAACGGAAGCCGGCTATGTGGGCGAGGACGTGGAAAATATTCTGCTGCGTCTGATACAGGCGGCGGATTTTGACATTGAAAAAGCCCAGCGCGGCATTATTTATATTGATGAAATCGATAAAATTGCCCGCAAATCAGAAAATCCTTCTATTACCAGAGACGTCAGCGGTGAAGGCGTACAGCAGGCATTGCTGAAAATTTTGGAGGGCACGGTCTCCAATGTGCCGCCCCAGGGCGGCAGAAAGCACCCGCAGCAGGAATTTTTGCAGATAGACACCAAAAATATCCTTTTCATCTGCGGCGGTGCCTTTGACGGACTGGAAAAAATCATTGAAAAACGAACCGCGAATACGACCCTCGGCTTTCAAACAGTCAAAGAGGAAAAGCAGGAGATCAACGCAAACGAATGGTATAAGCACGTCATTCCCCACGACCTGGTGGTATACGGTATCATACCGGAATTAGTGGGCCGTCTGCCTGTCATCGCTTCTCTGGACGGACTGGACGAAAAGGCCCTGGTACGTATTTTGTCAGAGCCGAAAAACTGCCTTGTAAACCAGTATAAAAAGCTGTTTGCGCTGGATAAGGTAGAGCTGGAATTCCAGCCGGAGGCCTTGACGGCCATTGCAAAAAAAACCATTGAGAGAAAAATTGGCGCAAGAGGGCTGCGTTCCATTATGGAAGAGCATCTCAACAACCTGATGTATGAAATCCCATCAGACTATACGGTAGAAAAAGTCCTCATTACGCCGGATGTGATTAACAAAGGTGAACCACCGCAGATTGTGTATAATAAAGACCGTAAGCCTGTGCAGATCAAACTGCCCCAGCCTCAAAAAAGCGGTCCTAAAAATACGGCGTCTTAATCAAAAACATTTGGCTGTTGCACCGGGAGTTTTTTTCGCTCTCTGCTTTGCAACAGCCTTTTCTCTTTCAAAATCGGCGCATCTGTGTTACAATGCAGTTATAACTTCCATTCTATGCACACAGGTGCAGGAGGAGAGATGAACCATGACGATCAAATCAGATGAAACTTTTATCATAGACAAACCGCAGGCAGCGTTTGCAGAACCGCTGATCATGCCGGTGATTGCCCTGCGGGGACTTGTGGTATTTCCGGGTATGTCCGTCCAGTTTGACGTGGGCAGAAAAAAATCCATGCTGGCGGTCAATCAGGCCATGGATATGGACCAGACGGTATTCCTTGTGTCCCAAAAGGACTTAGAAACGGTGGAGCCGCGGCTGGAGCATTTGCATAAAATAGGCGTCATTGCAAAAATCAGGCAGGTATTCCGCAATACGGAGGACGGCCTGCGCCTGTTTGTAGAGGGTATCCGCCGCGCGGAGCTGCTGGACATGATACAGGACACACCGTTTCTGCTGGGCGATTTGGCGCCGGTAGAGGAAACGGGCTCTGCACAGAGCCACCGCTCCAAAGCGTTGGTACGCCGTATGAAAACCGTATTCGAGCAGTATATCCAAAACTATAAGAATGTACCGCCGGACATTATTATGGGCGTTATCAAAATAAAAGACAGCGGCGAGCTTGCCGACTATATCGCAGGCAATGTTTCACTGGAAGCGGAATTGAAGCAGGAGGTGCTGGAAACACCGGACGCCGACCGCCGCTTGGAATTTTTAATAGAGATACTGCAGGAAGAAACAAAGATTCTGGAGATAGAAAATATCATCAGCTCCAAAGCCAGGGACCAGATGGACCAGAACCAGCGGGAATATTATTTAAGGGAGCAGATACGGGCCATTTACAACGAATTAGGCGAGGACGAATCCCCCGAGGAGGAGCACGAGGCTTTCCAGCGCCGCATCTGGGCGCTGCAGCTGCCGGAAAAGCAGGAGCAGAAGCTGCTCAAGGAATGCGACCGTTTGGCAAAAATGCCCGTAGGCTCCCATGAGGGCAGCGTGGTGCGCAATTATCTGGAGACCTGCCTGGAATTGCCCTGGAACCGCTCCAAAAAGGCCGTCATCAATCTGGAAAAGGTCGAAAAGGTGCTCAACCGGGAGCACTACGGCCTGACCAAAGTCAAGGAGCGCATTTTGGAATCTTTGGCAGTGCGCAAATTGAATCCGCATATGAGCGGGCAGGTCATTTGCCTTGTAGGCCCGCCGGGTGTGGGCAAAAGCTCTGTGGCAAAGTCCATTGCGCACGCTATGGGACTGGCCTTTGAGCGCATTTCCCTGGGTGGCGTACGGGACGAGTCAGAGATCGTGGGCCACCGCAAAACGTATGTGGGCTCCATGCCGGGCCGCATTATTTCCGCCGTCAAGCAGGCGGGCATCAATAATCCTGTAATCCTGCTGGACGAAATCGATAAGCTGTGCAGGGATTTCCGCGGAGATCCGGCTTCCGCGTTGCTGGAGGTGCTGGACGCAGAGCAGAACAGCACGTTTACGGACCATTATATAGATATGCCCTTTGATTTGAGCAATGTGATTTTCATTACCACGGCAAACGACGCAGGGACTATTCCCGCGCCGCTGCTTGACCGCATGGACGTCATCACCCTTTCCAGCTACACCCATGAGGAAAAATTCCAAATCGCGGTCAAGCATTTGGTGCCAAAGCAGCTGAAAAAGCACGGCATTTTGGCAAAGCAGCTGCGTATTACCCCCGCGGCAATCCATGTAATCATTGAAAATTATACAAAAGAAGCCGGTGTGCGCGGTCTGGAGCGCAGGATCGCAGACATCTGCAGAAAATGCGCCAAAAGCGTTGCCGAACACCCGGAGAAAAAAATCACGGTCAGCGACAAACAGCTGGAAGAGTACCTTGGCCCAAAAAAATTCAAACAGGACGACACGGCGCAGACGGACGAGGTCGGCCTTGTCAACGGCCTTGCCTGGACCAGCGTGGGCGGCGAGATACTTCCCATCGAAGCAGTCTCTCTTGACGGGACCGGCAAAATAGAGTTGACCGGCAATTTGGGAGACGTGATGAAAGAGTCGGCCAAAACCGCGGTCAGCTGTGTGCGCAGCCGCGCGGACAAGCTGGGCATCATGCGGGAATTTTACAAGCGCAGAGACATCCATATCCACGCGCCGGAGGGCGCCGTACCAAAGGACGGCCCCTCAGCGGGCATTGCCATGGCCACGGTCATCACCTCCGCCCTGACCAGCATTCCTGTCTGCCACGACGTAGCCATGACGGGCGAGATCACCCTTCAGGGCCGGGTGCTGCCCATAGGCGGACTGAAAGAAAAAACCATGGCGGCCTACCGCGCAGGCATGAAGCGGGTCATTATCCCTGCCGACAATGTGGCGGATTTGGCCGAGGTAGATCAGGTAGTCAAAGACTCCATTGAATTTTTTCCGGTCAGGAAAATCGACGAGGTGCTGGAGCTGGCATTGACCAGGAAGCCTACGCCGCGGGAGACCCTGTTCGACGACAGGGACTGCCAGTACATGGAGCACGATGCCAATCAGCTGATGCTGCCCAGCATTTGAGCCCTGCAGGAGGATTTACATGAAATTTGAAGACGCTTTTTTTGAGTTTGCCGCAGGCAGACTGGACCAGCTGCCTCCCTCAGACGTGCCGGAGATCGTGTTTTCCGGCAAATCCAATGTGGGCAAGTCTTCCCTTATCAATAAAATTCTAAACCGCAAGGCGCTGGCGCGGGTCAGCGCCACGCCGGGAAAAACAGGCACCATCAACTTTTACAGCCTCAAAGAATGCCGTCTGGTGGATTTGCCCGGCTACGGCTATGCAAAGGTGTCCCATAAAGAAAAGCTGCGCTGGGCAGAATTGGTGGAGGGCTATTTTGCCTCCGGCCGCAATATTCAATTTGTGGTGCAGATCATCGACATTCGCCATAAGCCTACGGAAAACGATTTCCAGATGATAGAATTCCTGTTGAATTCCCGTTTTCCCTTTGCGGTGGCGGTAACCAAAAGCGATAAGCTGAACAAAACGCAGCGTCAAACGCAGCTGGCATATTTTGATGAGCTGTTTTCCGATGAAAACGGCCAGAGCCCGGTGCATTACATCCCGTTTTCTTCGGTAAACGGAGAAGGGGTCGACGTGATAAAGCAAATCATACAGTCTGTTGCGCAGGCGCATACAGCACAGCAGCAGGCGTAAGGATCGAGAGGGGAAAAGCCGATGTTTGTTTCGGATTGTTTGAATGTGAATGAAAAAGGCCACCTGACCATTGGCGGGTGCGATACGGTACTGCTGGCGCAGGAATTTTCCACGCCGCTGTATGTCATGGACGAGGGCCAGATACGCAAAACCTGCCGTATGTATCAAAATTCCCTGCGGGAATATTACCAGGGTAGGGGCATGGTGCTGTACGCCAGCAAGGCGTTCTGCTGCAAAGAGATGTGCCGTATCATCAACGAGGAGGGCATGGGGCTGGACGTGGTTTCCGGCGGCGAGCTGTATACCGCACTGGAGGCAGGCTTCCCGCCGCAGCGCATTCATTTTCACGGCAACAATAAAACAGAGGAAGAAATCGTATTCGCGCTGAAAAACAACGTGGGCCACTTTGTGGTAGATCATTTTTTTGAATTGGAGACCATCGACAGGCTGGCGGCGCAGCAAAACAAAACGGCGGACATTTCCCTGCGCATCAAGCCGGGTATCGAGGCGCATACCCACGAGGCGGTCATGACAGGGCAAATCGATTCCAAATTCGGCTTTGCGCTGGAAACGGGCGAAGCCATGGAGGCCGTCAAATTTGCCGCAAAATTCCGCCATGTCCGGCTAAAGGGTATGCATAACCATATCGGCTCCCAGATTTTCGACATCGAGCCGCTCCAAAGCGCGGCAAAGATCATGCTGGAGTTCATGGCTCAAATCCGCAGTGAAACGGGTATCGTAATAGAGGAGCTGAACCTTGGGGGCGGCTTTGGCATCAAATATGTGGAAAGCGACGAGCCCGTACCCTACGGAGACTACATGAAAGAAATTTCCCGGGTGGTTTATCAAACCTGCCGGGCGCTGGACTTTCCCGTACCGTATATTTTTATGGAGCCGGGCCGCTCCATTGCAGGCGAGGCAGGCATTACCCTGTACCGTGTGGGCGGCATCAAGGAGATACCCAATATCCGCACCTATGTATCCGTGGACGGCGGCATGACGGATAATCCCCGCTATGCCCTGTATCAGTCGGAATACAGCGTGGTCGTTGCAAATAAAGCGGGCGCACCTGCAATCAAAAAGGTAACGGTAGCGGGTCGGTGCTGCGAAAGCGGAGACCTGATCCAGGAGCATACCATGATACAGGACGTGGAAGTGGGAGATACCCTGGCGGTGCTTTCCACAGGCGCGTACAATTATTCCATGGCGTCCAATTATAACCGGGTATGCCGTCCCGCGGTGGTCATGGTAAAAAACGGCGAGCCCAGAGTGATCGTAAAAAGAGAAACATATGCAGACCTTGTCCGCAACGATATCTGAAAACGGCGTATTTACTTTTTCACTTTTATGTGCTAAAATTGTAACCAATGAAAGTGAAAGGGCGGATTGCTATGAATTCAAAGGTAAAAAGCGATAGTGTCGATTTTTTATTCCGTTCTATCCTCAAGCTAAAGAGCATAGAGGAATGCTACGACTTTTTTGAGGATTTATGCACAGTACCGGAGATCAAGGCCATGTCCCAGCGTCTGGAAGTGGCGCATATGCTCAGCAACAATTGCGTTTACAGCGATATTGTGGCAAAAACGGGTGCTTCCACAGCCACCATCAGCAGGGTAAACCGTTCCCTCAATTACGGCTGTGACGGCTACGCGCTGGTATTTGGAAGAATGCAAAAAGAAAAAGGGGCAAAGTCATGAGCAGCTACACCGCCTTTGCGGAATTTTACGATTATTTGACAAATGATGTGGATTACGATAAGCGCGCGGAATATTTTTGCCGGCTGCTGGAACGCCGCGGGCATTCCATGGGTCTTACGCTGGACCTGGCCTGCGGAACAGGCAGCCTGACCATAGCGCTGGCAAAACGGGGCGTTGATGTGTACGGCATTGACGCCTCGCCGTCTATGCTCACCGTAGCCCAGGAAAAAGCGGCGCAGGCCAATACGCCTATCCTGTTTTTGTGCCAGCGCATGGAAGAGCTGGACCTGTTCGGCACGGTGGATACGGTCATATGCACGCTGGACAGCATCAACCATTTAACGGAGGAAAAGGCTGTTTTGCAGGCCTTTGAGCGGGTGGCGCTGTTTTTGGAGCCCAACGGCTATTTTGTGTTTGACGTCAATACGCCCTACAAGCACAGGCATATTTTGGGCAGCAATACGTTTTTGTATGACACGGACCATGTATACTGCGTGTGGCAGAATACACTGGACGAGGAAACAGGCGTTGTGGAAATCAATCTGGACTTTTTTGCCCGGCAGGAAAAGGACATTTACAGACGGTCCGGCGAATGCTTTTATGAACGGCCCTACGATTCTGCGGAAATTCAAATCCTGCTGGAGCGGGCCGGCATGGAGCTGGTGGATATTTACAACGACATGACCTTTACGCCCGCTTCACCTGAACAGGAACGCTGGGTCGTGGTAGCCCGAAAAATGAGAGAAAACTAACAAAAAACAGAGGTGTTTTGGAATGAGCAGGATCATCAGGTGCATGACGTCTGACAAAAGCGTAATGGCAACAGCCATCGATTCCGGCGATATTGTGCATATCATGCAGGAGATACACAAAACCGGACCTGTGGCGACCGCCGCACTGGGACGTTTGCTCACGGCCGCTTCCATGATGGGCGCCATGCTCAAGCAGGACAATGCCTCGGTGACCTTAAAGGTCAACGGCGGCGGGCCCCTGGGCGCCCTGGTCGCCATTGCAGACAGCAAAGGCAATTGCCGGGGCAATATTGCCGCGCCGCAGGTAACATTGCCCTTAAAGGACAATGGAAAGCTGGACGTAGGCACGGCAGTGGGCAAAGACGGCCTGTTGCTTGTAATCCGCGACTACGGCAAGGGAGAGCCGTACATGGGGCAAATCGCACTGGTATCCGGAGAGATTGCAGAGGATATTACCAACTATTTTGCCGTCAGCGAGCAAATCCCCACCGTATGCGCCCTGGGCGTTCTGCTGGATAAGGAGGACCATAAGGTGCTGCTGGCCGGCGGACTGCTGATCCAGGCCCTGCCGGACGCCGCCGACGCCGCGCTGGAGGCTTTGGAGAAAAATGTCCTGGATTTACCCTCCGTAACGACCATGCTGGCGCAGGGGCTTTCCATTGAAGAAATATGCCGCAGGGCGCTGGCGGGCTTTTCGGTAGAAATACTGGATACGTATGAGGTGCATTACGCCTGCCCTTGCACTAAAGAGAGAGTAGAGCGCGCCCTTACCAGCCTGCCGGCAGAGGAGCTTTTGCAAATTGCCCGGGAAGAGGGCAAAATGGAAGCCAGGTGCCAGTACTGCGGCCGTACTTATCAAATAGGCCGGGAAGAGCTGGAAAAACTGGCCGCTTCCGCGCAAAAACAAAAGACGGAAGCAGCGGGTCCGGCCGCGGAAAATAAATAAAAAGTTTTGGGAAAAGTGTTGACATATTTTCTAATAAATGATATTATATAACACGTCGCCGGGCTGGCCGGCAGACGCATATGGGAGCATAGCTCAGCTGGGAGAGCATCTGCCTTACAAGCAGAGGGTCACAGGTTCGAGCCCTGTTGTTCCCACCATACGGCCTAGTAGTTCAGTTGGTTAGAACGCCAGCCTGTCACGCTGGAGGTCGACGGTTCGAGCCCGTTCTAGGTCGCCATATGCCCCTGTAGCTCAGTTGGTAGAGCAGAGGACTGAAAATCCTCGTGTCGGTGGTTCGATTCCGCCCGGGGGCACCATGTGTGCGGATGTAGCTCATCTGGTAGAGCGCCACCTTGCCAAGGTGGAGGTAGCGAGTTCGAGCCTCGTCATCCGCTCCATACGAACCGTAATGACGCTTATTTATTTTTTAAATAAAGCGTCATTTTATCCATAAGTTCGGCATATACTGGGCTTATAGACGGTGCCATAGCCAAGTGGTAAGGCCAAGGTCTGCAAAACCTTTATTCCCCAGTTCAAATCTGGGTGGCACCTCCAAAAAGCACAGCCGCGGGATTTTTATCCCGCGGCTGTTTTTGTTTTGTATTTTAAACGGCCGCGTACAGCAAAACAAACAACCGTACGCTGTGTAAAAAAGCACCTGCTGTAAAAGCAGGACGCATGGCAAAATAAAAAGCCGGCGCATATCCGGCCGGCTTTTGCTTAATGGTGATGATGATGTCCGTGCTCTCCCACCTTAAAGCAGTGGGTAATGGTAAAGTTCCTGCCCTCGTAAACACCGTCTTTTTTATCGTTTGTCACATGGCGCACAATCAGGCAGTAAGTGCCCGTTTTGTCCGGTTTTATGGTAAAGACGCCGTTTGCATCCGAAGTAAGCTCTGTTTCCTCCAGACCGTTTTCCCCCTGGAAAATCAACGTACCCTTATGGGAATCCGCGGGCTTGTCCTGCAGCATCAGCTGTAATTTCAGCGTATGCCCCACTACATAGTTGGGGTCGGAAACAGGCAGCAGGTACATTTCCAGACCCTTTACGGGGGTCACCTCGGTATCGTGGTGGTGACCGACGGAAACGCAGGTGGTAGCATACTGGCAGTAATCGCGCACCTCAATGGCGTCGGGATATTGCTCCCGTGTACCCAGCTTGTAATCCTCATTGGGGTACTGCGCCCAGCATTCGTCGTAGCTGGTAACCAGCATATGGAAGCCCTCCTGATTGGTGTCGGCGGTAATGTCATACCACAAATCCCCGCTGGGCTCCGCGGAGGCTTCTGTACAGGTGCCGTCCGGCGCGTAAATGTGGTGCTTTAAATAATCCTGGTTGGGCAGGCCGTCTACGCTCAGGTTATGTCCCCATTGCATTCTTACCATAACAGGGTCTCCCATGTGGTAGTGGGAGGGGTATTCCTCCAGCCAGCCCTCGTGGCCGTATACCAGCAGGTGGGTCGTATCTTTGATATTGTTTTGCGCCATATTCGTTCACTTTCCTTTTTTACAGTTTCGTTAAGCAAGTTCCCTGTTTACAATGTAACACATTTTGGCATGGGTTGCAATTCTTTCTGCCTTTCTTGTTGATGAATTTTTCTCATTATGCTCCGGCGCCCCCAAAAGCCCTTTTGTCACCGGTGCTCCTTACAGGAAAGAGAGGTCACCGTCAGCCGGAATACATAAACAGCGTCCGTCATTTCATCAGAAAAATCCCAGCCATGCCTGCGGGTGTTTTGGTACATCAGCGCCTGCAAAGCGCGCTGTTTTTCGCCGCGGTCATGTATGGGCGCAACAACGCCGCTGCCTATCACGCTTTGAAAGCCCATGGAATAGTCGCAGGCCGTGCGGCCCGGCTGCAGGCGGTGGTCGGTATCCAGCTCAAACCCTACTTGGGGACACGCTTCTATCAAGGGTATTTTTCTGCCCTGCTTTGCACTGTGAAAATAAAAAATACGCGTTCCGTTTTTATTTTCGTAGCCAAAATTCAAAGGGACGATATACACGCTCCCCTTATCATAAAAACCCAGGCGGCAGCAGGTGCAGGCCGTAATGATGTCGTCTATCCGTTTGCCGTCCGTAATTTCTCTGTCTTTTCGTCTCATATAAAACCCTCCGGCGCGCAGGCGGCAAGCGTTGTTTTACCGCACCGTATTTTAGTAATACTATATTTCTTTTCGCCGTATTTGGCAAGAGTAAAAACCGTCTAATAAGTAACGATTTTGTCATTTTACTGGGTATTCTATCCGTTATCTGGTATGATGATACAGGTGAAACGATATGGAACGAGAACATTTGATACATACCATAGCGCCTGTGTTTGACAGGCATTCCAAAGTACTGCTTTTGGGTACGTTTCCGTCGCCCAAATCCAGAGAGACGGGGTTTTATTACGGCCATCCGCGCAACCGCTTCTGGCAGGTGCTGGCGGACGTCTGCGCCTGTCCGCTGCCGGTGAGCAAAGAGGAGAAGATCCAAATGCTGCTGACCCATCACATCGCCCTGTGGGACGTACTGCGCTCCTGCTCCATTACCGGCGCGGACGATTCCAGCATCCGGGAACCGGCGGCAAATCCGGTGCATTTGCTTTTGCGGCAGGCTCCCGTCAAAGCGGTGTTTACAACGGGCGGCAAAGCGGCCGCGCTGTACCAAAAATATTGCTATCCGCAAACAGGCGTGCAGGCGTTTCTGCTGCCGTCCACCAGTCCTGCCAACTGCCGCGTAAGCTACGACGCACTCAAACAGGCATACACCGCTATTCTGCCGTATTTAAAATAATGTTTAACGGCGCAAAAAAGGCCCATACTATGGTGTACGGGCCTTGCAAAAGCGGTTAATTGAGTATCACTGCGCCCAGGTTCAGATATGCGGCGTACAGGCACCATGCAAGGTACGGCAGCATCAGGTACGCGCTGATTTGATTGACCCTGAAAAACATGACGATCATCAGAATCACGGCGCAAATCAGCAAAAGCAGCCATACAAAGGCAAACGTATACAGCTGGCCGTTAAAAAAGATAATGGGCCAGAAGAAATTCAAAGCCAGCTGCAGCGCATATACCCAAAACGAAACGCTGAGACAGTCAGACTTGGAGGAAAAAATGCCGTAGGAAGCAATCCCCATCAGCACATACAGCAGGGTCCAGACAATGGGGAAAACAAAGGCGGGCGGGGCGCCCGGCGGTAATTGCAGAACAGAGTAAAAACCAACGTCCGGGAGTATGATCAGTCCAGCGATCAACCCTATCGCCACAGGGACCAAAATGCTCAGCAGCAGGGGCTTGCATTTCACGACAAACATACGTATCCTCCTTTACTGTTTTTGCGCAGCTGCGGAACTCCGTACTTTTATGTGTATGCGGCAGGCGCAGGGTTAGAAGCAAAAATTCAAATAAATTTTATAATATATTCATAATCAAATTGCATTCTCTGTCGGATTATGCTACCCTTTAGTAGAAAGCGGCGTTTTTGCGCAGGGCAAAAGCCCGCGGTATCACAGGAGGTTCTCATGGGAGGAAACAAAGCGGGAAATCGCAGTATTTCCGTTGTCACAGTCATTATCATCATTGTCACTGCCGCGGCTGCGGCGGGGCTGTTTCTGCTTTTTACATTATATGATTTCGGCGCTGGCCATGACATACCGCAAACGGCGGACGTGACCGCCCAGGAGGTATCCGCCGCTTCGGAATCGGACGCCTCTGCCCAGACCGTTTTTACCCAGCCGGACGACCCGCTTCTGGTGCTGGTAAATGCGGAGCATCAAATGCCGGAAGGTACGGACAGCGGCGTGGTGGAGCAGTACGGCATCATGCTGGACAGCCGCGCGCTGGAGGCGTACGGAAAACTGTACCAGGCCGCTGTGCAGGACGGCGTGACCCTGTGGATCGCCTCCGGCTACCGCTCACCGGAGCTGCAGGCACAACTCTACCGGCAGGAGATCGACACGAACATGGCCGGCGGCATGACGGAAAACGAAGCGGTGCAGGCCGCCGGCAGGGCGGTGCAGCAGCCCGGCTTCAGCGAGCATAACACAGGCCTTGCCATGGATTTCAACACAGTCACGGATTCCTTTCAAAATACAGACGCCTATGCCTGGCTGATGGAGCACGCGCAGGAATACGGCTTTGTCCTGCGCTATCCTAAGGACAAAGAGCATATTACGGGCATTATGTACGAGCCGTGGCATTTCCGTTATGTAGGTACAGAGCAAGCCAAAAAAATGAATGAGCTG
>CALWUX010000005.1 GCA_944384795.1 uncultured Clostridia bacterium
ATGACGAATGGCGTTATACATATCCCAAACTTGATACAACACAGATTTGGGCGAAAAATCCTTCACAGGAACTCAGCGACACAATGGTCGAAGCGTTCAAGGACAAACTCAAAAATATGTAATTGGGTAAAACAAAAAGAGCTAACAGACACAGAAATCTGTTAGCTCTTTATTTATGAATAATTTTCAGATGTTGTCAAAATGTTGTCACGAGGACATTTCACCTTTTAAAAACCCAGTATTTATGCGGGTTTGCGGCGTTTTGACTACTATTCCCACTCAATAGTAGCAGGCGGTTTAGAGGTAATATCATACACAATACGGTTCACATGCTTTACTTCATTGACAATACGATTAGAAATTTTCGCCAGTAAATCATAATCGATCCTCGCCCAATCCGCCGTCATAAAATCCGTTGTTGAAACAGCTCTTAACGCAATGGTATAATCATAAGTCCTGAAATCTCCCATGACCCCTACGCTTTTGATGCCTGTCAACACCGCAAAATACTGGTTCACATCTCTCTCAAGACCCGCGTTCACAATTTCTTCCCGGAAAATCGCGTCTGCGTCTTTTAAAATTTCCAGCTTTTCTTCCGTGATCTCTCCCAATACACGAATGGCAAGCCCCGGTCCCGGAAACGGCTGACGCCATACCAAATGCGCGGGAATACCAAGTTCCAATCCAACTTTACGAACCTCATCTTTAAACAAATCCCGCAGCGGTTCAATAATTCCGCTGAAATCCACATCATCGGGCAAGCCGCCTACATTATGGTGACTTTTAATCACAGCAGATTCCCCAGCACCGCTTTCCACCACATCGGGATAAATAGTGCCCTGGCAGAGATAGTCCACATGGCCGATTTTTTTCGCTTCCTCTTCAAACACGCGGATAAATTCCTCACCGATGATTTTCCGCTTTGTTTCCGGGTCACTGACGCCGGCTAATTTAGAAAGAAAGCGTTCCTGGGCATTAACACGAATCAGATTCATATCAAACTGTTTGCGGAACACTTCCTCCACCTGGTCACCCTCATCTTTGCGAAGCAATCCGTGATCCACAAAAATACAGGTCAGATTTTTACCAATCGCTTTATGCACCAGCAAAGCCGCGACAGAGGAATCCACCCCGCCGGACAACGCGCACAGAACTTTTTTCTCACCAATCTGCTCTTTCAGCGCTTCAATGCTCTTTTTCGCAAAGGAGGCCATTTCCCAGTCGCCTTTGCAGCCGCAGACCTGATACAAAAAGTTTTGCAATATTTGGGTTCCTGCCACAGAATGCTCTACTTCCGGGTGAAATTGCAGCGCAAATATTTTTTTCTCCGCGTTTTCCATTGCAGCCACCGGACAATGCGCCGTTTCCGCCGTGGCCATAAAGCCGGCAGGCAAAGCGGAATTATAGTCCGTGTGGCTCATCCACGCAATACTTGTTTTATCAATCTGCCGGAACAATACGGAATCGCTGTGATACGACACCTCCGTATTACCGTATTCCTTCACTTCACTGTTATCCACCGTTCCGCCCAAGGCCGCGGCAATCAGCTGCGCCCCATAGCAAATACCCAAAACAGGGATTCCCGTCTCAAACAGCTTTGCATCGCATTTTGGCGCATGTTCGGCGTAAACACTGTTTGGTCCGCCGGAAAAAATCACACCTTTATAACCGCTTTTTTGAATTTCCTCAGCGGAAATGCTGTAAGGCTTGATCTCGCAGTACACATTACAGTCACGCACCCTGCGGGCAATCAACTGGCTGTACTGACCGCCAAAATCCAAAATCAGAACCGCTTCATGTTTTATCATATTCTTTCCACCTATCTTATCTATTCCACTGTAACAGATTTTGCAAGGTTGCGTGGCTTATCAATATCACAGCCTCTGTTGTCCGCAACATAATACGCAAACAGCTGCAGCGGCAATACAGCCAAAGACGGGATCATCATGCTGTTGATTTTAGGAATATAAAAAACCTCGTCCGTCTCGCTTTCGATCATGGTTTTATCCTCTGTGGTCAAAGACAGCACCGTAGCGCCGCGGGCTTTTACCTCTTTGATGTTGCTCATCATTTTATCAAACAAAGCCTCATATGCCGCCAGAGAAACCACCAGCGTTCCGTCCTCCACCAGAGAAATGGAGCCGTGCTTCAGCTCGCCGGCCGCATACGCCTCCGAATGGATATAGGATATCTCCTTTAATTTCAAAGAACCTTCCAAAGACAGTGCATAATCGATATTCCGTCCGATAAAGAAAATATTTTCACATTGGTGGTATTTTTTTGCCACTGCCTGGATTTGTCTTGTATCGCTGATGATTTTTTCAATCAGAGACGGAAGCGCCTCCAAATCCGCCACACAGCTTTCATATTCCTGCCTGGAAATCGTCCCCAGCAGGTCTGCCATATACAGCACCAGCAAATAAATCACACAAAGCTGCGTGCTGTAAGCCTTTGTGGTCGCCACTGAAATTTCAGGCCCGGCCCAGGTATACAGCACATCGTCAGATTCATTGGCAATGGAACTGCCCACCACATTCACAATAGAAAGCACCCTTGCCCCTAACTTTTTCGCTTCCCGCAAAGCCGCCAGCGTATCCGCCGTTTCGCCGGACTGGCTGATGACCAGCACCAAAACGTGTTCGTCAATAATCGGGTCACGGTACCGGAATTCGGAAGCAATGTCGATCTCAACAGGGATACGCACCGCTTTTTCAATGGCATATTTGGCCACAACGCCTACATGGTACGCTGAACCGCACGCAACAATCACGATTTTTTTCAGCTTTTGCAAATCGTCCTTTGTCAGCTTGAGCTCATCCAATACGATTTTCCCATTGACCAGCCTTGGTGAAATGGTGCTATGTACCGCTTTGGGCTGTTCCATAATCTCCTTGAGCATAAAATGCTCATAGCCTTCTTTTTCCGCCGCAGTAATATCCCAGTCGATATGGATTTTGTTTTTCGTAATAACTTCCTTTGCCTCATTGTATACGGTAACGCTGTCACGTTTGATGACCGCGATCTCATTATCGTTCAAACGGTAAATATCTCTTGTTTTATCAATGATCGCAGGAATATCGGAGGCAATAAAATTTTCCCCTTTTCCAAGTCCGATGATCAGTGGACTGTCCTTGCGAACGGCATACAGCGTATCAGGGTCGTCCCTGCAAATGATACCCAGCGCATAAGCGCCCTCAATTTTGCTCAATACCTTTAAAATCGTATCCAAAATATTACCGTGGTAATAATATTCCAGCAGCTGGGCAACCACTTCCGTATCTGTTTCGGAAGAAAAGCGCTTGCCTTTGTTCATCATGTGGTCGCGCAGGTACAGGTAGTTTTCAATAATACCGTTATGCACCACAGCAAACATACCGTTTTCACTGCTGTGGGGGTGAGAATTCACATCGGACGGCTCTCCGTGCGTTGCCCAGCGGGTATGGCCAATCCCCAGCGTACCTGTCACATCATTTTTCGCAGCAAGAACATCACACAGGTTTTGCAGCCTGCCCTTGCTTTTGGTCACCTCGACCTTGTGGTTTTGATATACAGCAACTCCCGCAGAATCATAACCGCGGTATTCCAGCTTTTCCAAACCATGGAGCAAAACGGGCACAGCCCTGTCATCGCCTATATAACCGACTATTCCACACATAGTAAACCACCATTTCTCCAGTAGTGTATAATGATAAAGATACACAGCACCACTACCGGGTATGTTGTGTATCAGCAAATTATCTGTAAATCATATCATCCCGGGAAGGACCGTTTGAAATCATGCCAAACGGTATCCCAATTGCTTTTTCCGCAAATTCTACATACTGCCTGCAGTTGGCGGGCAAATCCTCATAACGCTTAATGCCGCGTATATCACATTTCCAGCCGGGCAGCGTTTCCAAAATCGGCTTGCAGCGCTTGAGCTGTGCCGTAGACGGAAAATAATCAATGCGCTTTCCGTCCAGCTCATACGCAACGCATACCGGAATTTCGTCCAGATAGCCCAGCACATCCAGCACCGCAAAGGCAACTGTCGTAGCGCCCTGCACCCGGCAGCCATAGCGGGAAGCCACCAAATCCAGCCAGCCCATTCTTCTGGGCCGGCCCGTAGTCGCGCCGAATTCGCCGCCGTCTCCGCCTCTGCGGCGCAGCTCATCTGCTTCCTCCCCAAATATTTCACTTACAAATTCCCCGGCGCCCACAGCGCTGGAATACGCCTTGACCACCGCAATGATTTCTTTGATCTCATACGGCGGCAAGCCGGCGCCCACAGCACCGTAGCCTGCCAAAGTAGAAGAGGACGTTACCATTGGATAGATGCCGAAATCCGGGTCCTTCAGCGCGCCCAGCTGCCCCTCCAGCAGAATATTTTTCCCGGCTTTTACCGCTTCATACAAATACTCAAAGGTATCGGTCACATAAGGCGCAATCAATTCCCTGTATTCCATCAGCTTGCAAAATACATCCTCCGTCTTCAGCGGGGGCTTACGGTACAAATGCGTATACAGCGTGTTTTTTACCGCCAGTACACGTTCTATTTTTTTCTTCAGCTCCGTTTCATCGTCATAAAGCTCGCTGATTTGAAACCCGATTTTCGCGTATTTATCCGAATAAAACGGCGCAATACCGGATTTGGTAGAGCCAAAGGAATTTTCAGACAGACGCGCCTCCTCCAGCGTATCCAGCTCAATGTGGTACGGCATGACGATCTGCGCGCGGTCTGATATCAATATATTCGGTTTGGGAACATTCCGTTCTTCCAAAGAAGAAAGCTCTTTTATAAAATTTTCCACACTCAGCGCAACGCCGTTGCCGATAATACTTGTGGTATGGTCGTAAAAAATACCCGACGGCAGCTGATGCAGTGCGAATTTTCCGTAATTGTTGATAATGGTATGCCCGGCGTTGCTGCCACCCTGAAAACGAATGACAATATCTGACTGGGCGGCAATGACGTCGGTAATTTTACCTTTGCCCTCGTCGCCCCAGTTCGCGCCAACAATAGCTTTGATCATAAGGATATTCACCCTCCGCTGTGCCGCCTCAGCAAACAAAATCGATCCTACGCGGCGATATTTCAGAATCGATTCAACTTGTCGATTATATCACATATCCGGCCCGATTACAAATTGATTTCAAAATGCCCGGACTGCTCCGGGGAATAATCCCGTAAAGCCGGCTTTACACACTGGTTAATAAACTCCTCCGTCTGCTCC
>CALWUX010000006.1 GCA_944384795.1 uncultured Clostridia bacterium
CGTTTCCTTCGGTCCCCGTCCCATCATCATCGGCGAGCGTATCAATCCCACGGGCAAATCCCGCTTCAAGCAGGCGCTGCGCGACCACGACATGGACTATATCCTCAAAGAGGGCCTTACCCAGCAACAAAACGGCGCCCATGTGTTGGACGTCAACGTAGGCCTGCCGGAAATCGACGAAGTCCAACTGATGCAGGACGCCGTAAAGGAAATCCAGAGCGTAATCGACCTGCCCCTGCAAATCGACACCACCGACCCTGCCGCCATGGAAAAAGCCATGCGCATTTATAACGGAAAGCCGCTCATCAACTCCGTAAACGGAAAAGCGCATTCCATGCACGAGGTATTCCCTCTTGTAAAAAAATACGGCGGCGTCGTTATCGCCCTGACCCTGGACGAAAACGGCATCCCGCCCACCGCCCGCGGCCGGCTGGAGATTGCCAAAAAAATCATTGATACCGCGCAGACCTACGGTATCCCCAAAACGGATTTGGTGTTCGACGTGCTGGCAATGACCATCAGCGCCGACCAGCAGGCCGCCGCCGTCACCCTGGAGGCGCTGCGGCTTATCCGGGACGAGTTGGGCGCGTACACCTCCCTGGGTGTTTCCAACATCTCCTTCGGCCTGCCCCAGCGGGAAAACATCAACGCCGCTTTCTTCACCATGGCCATGCAAAACGGGCTGAGCGCGGCCATTATCAACCCCGGCTCCCAAAGCATGATGAAAGCCTACTACTCCTACTGCGCTTTAAGCGGCGTCGACCGGCAGTGCATGGACTACATCTCCGTTTACGCCGGCCAAACGGCAGAGGCCGCCCCCCCCGCCGGCAGCGTCATGCCGCTGGAGCAGTCCATTATCAAAGGGCTCAAAGAGAGCGCCCATACCGCCGCGCAGGAGCTGCTCAAAACCATGGCGCCGCTGGAGATCATCAACCAAATGCTGGTGCCTGCGTTAGACGCAGTCGGCAAAGAATTTGAACAGGGCACGCTGTTCCTGCCCCAGCTGCTTATGAGCGCAGAAGCCGCCAAAGCCGCTTTCGAGGCCATCAAGACCCACTTTGAAAAAAGCGGCGCCCCCGCAGAAAAAGGGGACAAAATCATTCTTGCAACCGTCAAGGGCGACATTCACGACATCGGCAAAAACATCGTCAAGGTACTGCTGGAAAATTACAGCTACGACGTCATCGACCTGGGAAAAGACGTAGACCCCCAGCTGATTTTAGAAACAGCCGTAAAGCAAAACGTACGTCTTGTGGGGCTAAGCGCCCTGATGACCACAACGGTGGTGAACATGGAAGAAACCATACGTCTGCTCAAGGAACACGCGCCGGAGGTAAAAATCATGGTAGGCGGCGCCGTATTGACCCAGGAATACGCCGACATGATACACGCGGACTTTTACTCAAAGGACGCCATGGGCTCCGTATACTACGCCCAAAGGCTGTTCGGCAGAGAATAAACCATAGGAAAAAATCCCGTTCCCGGCAATAGCCGCAGAACGGGATTTTTTCGTGATCTATATTTTAGGGAAAACGTCGTATACTGTCCGTAAAAGCCGGGCCGTCATCATTCTGCCGGAATCAGTCCGACATCCTCAATGACCTGTCTGCCCGCGTCAGATTTTACAAACGCAAACCATGCCTGTACCAGCTCACTGTCAGAGCCCTTTTTGTAAATCTGGATAAACGGTCTGGAAACCTTGTAGGTACCGTTTAAGATGTTGGCGTCCGTTGCCGCCACGCCGTCCACGTTCACCGCTTTGATGGACGGGGACACGGAAGCCAGGGAAATATAGCCCACTGCGGCGGTATCGCTTGCCACACGGTTGAGCACCTCGCCTGTGGAGGTCAGCTCCGCAGCGTACTGTGCATCGCCCTCAATGTCAAAAATAGACTCAAAGCCGTCCCTGGTACCGGAGGAAGCCTCGCGGCCCAGCACGGTAATGGCCTGGTCCTGGCCGCCCACTTCACTCCAGTTTGTAATTTCACCGGTGAAGATCCGTGCAATCTGCTCCTGGGTCAAATCGCTTACCGGATTATCCTTGTGCACGGCAATGGCAATGCCGTCCGTTGCAATCTGCACCACCTCAAACTGGCTCGGGTCCTCGCTGTCCTTCAATTCACGGGAAAGATCGCCAATCAGCGCCGTACCGGCCAGCACCGCCTGGGGCGCATCGCCGGAGCCCGTACCGCTTTTTTCCACGGTCACGCCCGGGTTCTGCTCGTGGAACACCTCGCCCAGCGCCTGGCAAACCGTCGCCATGGAGGTAGAGCCGTTCAAGGTCAGCTTACCGCTCAAAGCGCTGGTGGAAGCACCGCCTCCTGCGCCGGTATCGGTCGTGGAACCGCAGCCTGCAAACAAAGCTGCTGTGGAAACCATAAGAGCAGAAGCAAGCACTGCTGTAAGAATTCGTTTCATTTTTGGTTTTCTCATTTTTTCTTTCTCCTCATCTGTTTGTTAAGATGAGTCCAGTTTACCGCCCGTTTGTAAATATTGCGTTAAAAACAAATTAGAGTTCGTTTAAAAACCGCGGGCCGTTTTAATCTGAATTTAACATACCGCGGCCCGGCCGTACCGTCCAAGCGGCGCCGCCCCGGCCTTTTCCGTCTTTTGCAATCCCCAAAACACAAGCAGGTGGCCTGCGTTTCCCTCTCTGCACCGTATCCGGCACCGTAAAGCCGTTCCCGCGCCGCTGCCGGCTGCATTAAAACCAGAACAGCGCGGCAATAATAATCGTAGCCAGCATCAACAACGCACAGCCCATTGCCACAATGCGAATAAACCACGTCCGTTTGCCTATCTGAAATTTTTTTCGTTTTGCCATAAAGCGCTCCGCCTCTTTTCCCATCATGTGATTATTGTTATGATAGCCCACCGCCGCTGCAAAATCAAGCGGGTTTTGTATGCAAACGGTAAAAATCCCGCGGAAAAACAGGTGCCCGGCGGCGCGGGCGGTTGACATCAGTACCGTAATACAATAAAATAGAATTTGATTTTAATGATACCTATTGATAATGCGGCACGCAAACGGCAAAACGCTTTTCACACCGCTTAAAGGAGCGCATACTATGGCAGACAGCAACCGCGGACGTCCCCGCGATGACCGAGATATTTACTCTTCCTCAAACGGGCAGAAAAGGTCCCGGCGGCCGCCCCACGGCAGCGCCGGCCGGACAAACAGTACCGGCGGAAACAGCCGCCCGCCCCGTTCCGTGCAAAGCGCGGCAGGCAGGCAGCGCAGCAGCCGCGCAGGCAGAGCGCCTGTGCAGGAAGAAGAGATCGACCGCTATAATTATGTCAACCGCGACATTTACAGCTCTTCCCGCAAATCCCGCAAGTCCGGCGGCGGAGACGGCCTGCCCCCCAAAAAGAAAAAACGGAAAGCAAAAAAAATACTCATTGCCATCCTGTGCATCGCAGCCGCCGTGGTCATCGGCGTTGTTACCTTTGTAGCTGTTTTGCTTTCACGCATCAATCACAAGCCGGTGGACACCTCCAGCTATGTGGAACAGCCTGCCGACGCCCCCGCCTGGGACGTGATTTCCGACAACGCCATTACCAATATCCTGCTGCTGGGCGTAGACCGCAGCGAGGACGGAACGGCACAGCGGACCGACACCATGATGCTGGTATCCATCAACAGCAAAACCAAAAATCTGAACATGGTCTCTTTTCTGCGGGATTTGTACGTGGACATTCCCACCGCGGGCAAAAATAAAATCAACGCCGCGTACACCATCGGCAGCCAGGAGGAAGTCACCGGCGCCGGCCTGACCATGCAGACCATCGAGAACAATTTCCGCATCAACATCGACCACTATGTGGAAATCGACTTTGAAAACTTCATCGCGCTAATCGACGCCATGGGCGGCATCGACCTGGAAATGACCCGGGAAGAGGTGGATTATATGTCCGGCTGGTACTACGGGGAATACGGCGAGCCCATCTCCCTGCAGGTAGGCATGAACCACCTGGACGGCAAAGGCGCTTTGACCTTTGCCCGTATCCGCAAGCTGGACAGCGACTTTGGCAGGACCGGCCGGCAGCGCCAGGTAATGATCGCCATCTTCGACAAATTCAAAACCCTCAACCCCGCCCAGATGACGGCCGTCTTTTACGACTACGCGCAATATATCACAACAGACCTGTCCAGCACAGAGATCCTCTCCCTTGCCATGCAGGCAAACACCCTGCTGGGCTACCCGGTACAAACCTCTTACGTGCCAAAGCCGGGGCTTTATACAGAGATCAACTATAACCTGGTGCCGGACCTGCCCGCCGTCTGCGCAGACCTCAGAACATTCCTGTACGGCGACGACAGCCAGAACACACAAACTGTAACCCAATAAAATTTATAACGGAAGTCAGATGATATTATGGAAACGAAAAAAACCTTTTACATTACCACCCCAATCTATTACCCGTCCGGCAAGGCCCACATCGGCCACAGCTACTGCACCGTAGGCAGCGACACCATCGCCCGCTATAAAAGAATGCAGGGCTATGACGTCATGTTCCTGACCGGCACGGACGAGCACGGGCAAAAAATCGAGCTCAACGCCCAAAAAGAAGGCGTTACTCCAAAAGAATACGTGGACAAAATCGTACACGGCTTTCAGGAGCTCTGGAAGCTGCTGGACATTTCCAACGACAAATTCATACGCACCACCGACGAGCTCCATATAAAAGGCGTGCAAAAAATCTTCCGCGCCCTTTACGACAAAGGCGAAATCTACAAAGGCGCCTACAAGGGCTGGTACTGCACCCCATGCGAATCCTTCTGGACGCAAACACAGCTAAAGGACGGCAAATGCCCCGACTGCGGCCGGGAAGTAAAATGGGACGAAGAAGAAGCCTACTTCTTCCGTTTGTCCAATTACGGCGACAGGCTGTTAAAGCTGTATGAGGAGCACCCCGAGTTTATCCAGCCGGAAAGCCGCAAAAACGAAATGATCAACTTTATCAAAAACGGCCTGGACGATCTGTGCGTTTCCCGCACCAGCTTTTCCTGGGGCATTCCCGTGGATTTTGACCCCAAGCATGTGATATACGTCTGGATTGACGCTCTGACCAACTACATCACCGGTCTGGGCTATGATCAGGAGGGGAACAGTGATCCCATGTTTGAAAAATACTGGCCCGCCGATGTGCATCTCATCGGCAAGGATATACTCCGTTTCCACACCATCTACTGGCCC
>CALWUX010000007.1 GCA_944384795.1 uncultured Clostridia bacterium
CCGCGAGCTGGAGCGTGTCGTTATGCTCAAATGCGTAGACGTACAGTGGATGGACCACATCGACGCCATGGAGCAGCTCAAGCGCGGCATTCATCTGCGCGGCTACGCACAGCGCGACCCGGTCGTGGAATACCGCAACGAAGGCTACGATATGTTCGACCAGATGATCGCCAATATCCGCGACGATACCACCCGTCTGTTCCTGTCAGCTAAAATCCAGGTCGTAAACGAGCAGGAAGCGCCCAAAGAGATGATCGAATCCGGCGCAGCAGCAGCCGTACAAATCACCGACCCGGAAGAGGAAGAAAACGAATCCGCAAAGCAGGCAGGCGCCAAAGTGGGCAGAAACGACCCATGCCCCTGCGGCAGCGGCAAAAAATATAAAAAATGCTGCGGTGCCGACGAATAACCCGCAATCAAAAAGAACATACCGCAAAAGCGGTATGTTCTTTTTTACTGTAACATCTATCATAAAACCCATAAAAAACAGATTATAATAGCAATATACACCCTGTAAAAACCATCTGCGGAGGGAGCTTATGAACCGAAAGCCTGTCCAAATCATCGTAATGATCCTGATTGCAATAATGTTTGCGGCCACCATCATCATTTCCGCCGTATGGAAGCCCGTACACCATACGGCAGCGTCCCAAAGCCCACCGCTCCTGCAAGTCAGCCAAACAGCCGGCGCGGCACAAAACGCAGCGCCATTTTAAAAAATACCTGAAAAAACCTGCCCTGTCAAAAAAGACAGAGGCAGGTCTTTTTACACAAAAAAGCCCGTCACCGCAATTCAATACAGCAGCGCCATCACACGCTCAAAATTCTTCTCCCTGGTCCTTGCCGAAATCAAAAACCAGTCAACAATGGTAAAAATGCCAAACACGCCAAGGGTCAGCAGCTTTAAAATCCCCAGCCCAATGTCCCCCAGCATAAAACGGTCAATACCCCAGCTGCCTAAAAAAATAGAAACAATCAAAATCGCAACAGGGTCTTTCAAATTCACCGTAGCCAGTAAAGAAAACCTCTGCTCATCTATGGCGTACAGCCGTTCTTTCAAATAAAGAATCTTCTCACCCGGAAAATACTTTTGATTCATCAGGATATAATTTTCCACTGCCTGTGTATGCATAACGCGTCCAGCTCCTTTCGTCTGTCTTATTCGTATACATTATAACACAAAAACCAAAGATTTGTAAAGTTTTTACAAAAAGCGCCGTCCCCGTTTTACAGGCGTCCAAAGCAATCGGCAGAATATTCTCCCTGCCGCTGCCGGTGCCCGCAGGCATCGTCCCGCAAAAAAAGGACCGCAAGCCCTGCGGTCCTTTTCCTATTTGTATCATTCGCTCCTATTTTCGCGCTTATTGCCTTTAATCAAATTTATCCTTGATTTTATCAAAAAAGCCCTTGCGCTTTGCATAATTTTTCTCGCTGGCAGTCTCTTCAAAGCTCTGCAAAATCTCCTTTTGCTCCCTGGAGAGATTCCTGGGCACCTCAATGGTCACCTTTACAAACTGGTCGCCCCGTCCTCTGCCGCCAAGCTTTTCAATCCCTTTGCCCTTTAGCTTGAACACATCGCCCGGCTGGGTCCCTTCATGTACCGCATAGGTCACGTCGCCGTCCAACGTGGGCACGGTAATTTCCGCGCCCAGCGCGGCCTGGGTAAAGGTCAGCGGAATTTCGCACCAAACGTCATTCCCTTTCCGGGTAAACAGGGGGTGCGGCCGCACATTTACCACCAGCAGCAAATCGCCTGCGGGGCCGCCGTTGGTACCCGCGTTGCCCTGGCCGGACACCTTGAGCATCTGCTCATCGGCAATGCCGGCAGGAATACTGATTTCCAGCGTTTTCTTTTTGCGCACATGGCCGCTGCCGCCGCAGTCCTTGCAGGGGTGTTCAATGATTTTCCCCTTGCCGTGACACTTGTCGCAGGTACGCGCTGTCTGTACCACGCCAAAGGGCGTGCGCTGGTTTACCCGCACCTGACCGCTGCCGCCGCAGTTGGAGCAGGTAACGGCGCCGGTGCCCTTTTTCGCGCCGGAGCCTGCGCATTCCTCACAATTTTCTATATGCTGAAACGTAATGGTTTGCTTGCAGCCCTTGGCAGCTTCCTCAAAGGAAATGGTAATACCGGCCTCCGAGTCACTGCCCCTGCGCGGCGCGTTCGGGTTTGCCTGCCGGCCGCCAAAGCCGCCAAAGCCCCCAAACACACTGTTGAATATATCCCCAAAATCAAAATCACCCTGAAACGGACTGCCGCCTGCGGCGCCTCCGCCAAAATTCGGGTCTACCCCCGCATGGCCAAACTGGTCGTAGCGGGCACGTTTTTCTTTATCCGAAAGCACCTCATATGCCTCGTTCACTTCCTTAAAACGTGTTTCGGCCACTTTATCATTGGGATTCAAATCAGGATGATATTGTTTGGCCAATTTGCGGTAGGCCTTTTTGATTTCATCCTCAGAGGCGTTTTTCGGCACACCCATAACCTCATAATAATCCCTTTTATCAGCCAAACTCATCACTCCTGAACATACGATTCTATGAATGATCCATAAAAAACAGAGCATCCATTATTGATCCGACTAAAACCATACTATGCGCATACAAGCGCGCTGCGCGCAGGATTTGAGATTTTCAGCCGTTACCAAACCGCACCGTGTTCCGTACAGCTTATTTATCATAGTCGAAAAACCGTATAAAGTCAATGCTTTGTCGAATAATCACGTTTTATCGCAAAAGTGATTTTATGTGATTATTTAGTTTCACCGTCTTTTTTGTCGCTGTCCACATCTTTAAAATCAGCGTCGTAAACCTGGCCGTCAGCACTGTTTCCGTCAGCGCCGCCGGCCGGCGGCGCCGTACCGTCTGCCGGATTCGGCTGACCGCCCTCCGCTTTATACACCTTTTCCGAAGCAGCGTACACCGCTTTCTGCAAATCCTCCGTACCCAGCTGGAGGGCCTCGGTATTGCCGCCGGAAATCGTCTCCCGCAGCGTTGCAATTTTCTGGTTCAAATCATTTTTATCCGCCTCGTCTATTTTATCGCCGGCGTCCTTAATGACCTTTTCCGCAGAGAAGCACAGGTTTTCCGCCTCGTTTTTCGCGTCCACCTCTTCGCGCTTCTTTTTGTCCTCGGCCGCGTATTTTTCCGCATCCTGCACGGCTTTTTCCACTTCCTCCTTGCTCATGTTCGTGCTGGAAGAAATGGTGATCTTCTGCTCCTTGCCCGTTGCCATATCCTTTGCAGAAACATTTACAATACCGTTTGCGTCAATATCAAAGGTAACCTCAATTTGGGGAATACCGCGGGGCGCGGGCGCAATGCCGTCCAGCTTAAAGATGCCCAGCTGTTTGTTGTCGCGGGCAAACTCGCGCTCACCCTGCAAAACATTGACCTCTACGGAAGTCTGACCGTCCGCCGCAGTGGAGAAAATCTGGCTTTTCTTTGTAGGAATGGTGGTATTGCGCTCAATGACCTTTGTCATCACGCCGCCCATGGTTTCCACACCCAGGGAGAGGGGCGCAACGTCCAGCAACAGCAGTCCCTGCACCTCTCCGCCAAGCACGCCTGCCTGCAAAGCGGCGCCCATGGCTACGCATTCGTCCGGATTGATCCCCTTGAACGGGTCCTTGCCGGTCAGCTGCTTTACCGCTTCCTGCACGGCGGGTATCCTGGTGGAACCGCCCACCAGCAACACCTTGCTCAAATCGCCAATCTGCAAACCGGAATCCTTTAACGCCTGACGAACCGGCTCCATGGTAGCCTCCACCAAATCCGCCGTCAGCTCATTGAATTTCGCTCTGGAAAGGGACAGATCCAGGTGCTTCGGCCCGGAGGCGTCCGCTGTAATAAACGGAAGATTGATTGCCGCGTTGGTCATGCCGGAAAGCTCGATTTTCGCTTTCTCCGCAGCTTCCCTTAACCGCTGCATCGCCATTTTGTCCGCGCTTAAATCCACGCCCTCCGCTTTTTTGAATTCAGCTATCATCCAATCGCAGATGCGTTTGTCAAAATCGTCGCCGCCCAAACGGTTGTTGCCGGCGGTAGCCAGCACCTCCTGCACGCCGTCGCCCATTTCAATAATGGAAACGTCGAACGTACCGCCGCCAAGGTCATACACCATCACCTTCTGGTCCTCGCCCTTGTCAATACCGTAGGAAAGCGCCGCGGCTGTCGGCTCATTGATGATACGCTTTACATCCAGTCCGGCAATTTTGCCCGCGTCCTTTGTCGCCTGACGCTGCGCGTCCGTAAAGTAAGCGGGAACGGTAATGACCGCCGCAGAAACCGTATCGCCCAAATACGCCTCCGCGTCCGCCTTCAGCTTCTGCAAAATCATCGCAGAGATTTCCTGCGGCGTATAGGCTTTGCCGTCAATGGTCACTTTATTGCTGGTGCCCATATCCCTTTTAATAGACACGACCGTACGTTCCGGATTGGTGATTGCCTGGCGCTTTGCCACCTGGCCCACCCTTCTTTCCCCTGTTTTGGAAAAAGCAACCACCGAAGGCGTGGTCCTTGCCCCCTCCGCGTTGGGAATCACTACCGGCTCGCCGCCCTCAATCACCGCCACGCAGGAGTTTGTAGTACCCAAGTCAATACCAATTGTTTTTGCCATAATATCAATCCTCCAAACTATATCTTAAACAAAGTAAAATCCAAAATAATCACAAAAATTCAGTTCGCCACAATCACCGTCGCGTGACGGACAATCTTATCCCCAATGCGGTAGCCCTTCCTGTAAACGGTGGCAATCACATTTTCGCCCAGCGCGGGGTCTTCTATATGAGAAACCGCCTGGTGATACGCCGGGTCAAAGGGCTCGCCCTCCTGTCCCATCACGGCAACCCCCAGCTTGGATAAAATATCATTGAGGTTCTTCTGTATCATCTGCACACCCTTGCGCAGGTCCTCGGCGGAACAGTCCGCCTGGGCCAGGGCCAGCTCCATATTGTCCACCACGGGCAAAAACTGCGCCACCGCGTCCGCCGTAGCGGATTCATACGTGGCCGCCTTTTCCCTGTCGGTGCGCTTACGGTAATTATCATATTCCGCCAGCACCCGCATATACTGGTCCTTTTCTTCCTCCTTGGCCTTTTTCACCTGCTCCAGCTCCGCCTGCAGCGCGTCCAGCTGCTCCTGCAGCTGCCTGCACTGCTCCGGGCCGGCCGCCGTATCCGGCGTTTGGGCCGGCTCCTTGTTGACCTCTTTCTCTTTTTTTGCCAAAACGATTCCTCCTTACCGTAACAGAATCCAACAAACGCTTTCTATCATCAAATCATACGCTTTTGCAATGCTAAGACTGCTCCTGCATCAAGGCGGTCAGCATATTGCCCACCGTGCGGGAGACATATTCCAAACAGGCAATCCATTTGGCATAATGCATTCTGGTAGGACCAATAATGCCAATGGTTCCCGCGTGCGCCCCGCCTATGGAATAATGGGCCACCACCAGGCTGGAGTCACTCAGCTCCGGCCGGTTGGTCTCGGTTCCTATCAGCACCTGCGCCCTTGCCGGCTTGGGTCCCGTATGGGCCCGTTCCTCCAGCTCCTTTGCAAAAAAGCGGGAGATCTCCTGCTCGCTTTCCAGAAAATCCATAATGCGCCGCACATTCCCCAGCTGAAATTCCGGGTAAAACAATAAATTGGTTTCCCCTTTCAGGTTGATTTCCGCGTGCATACAATCCCTGGCAGTTTCCAAAACAGCCAGCAAAGCCGGCGAAGCAAGCACCGCCATTTCTCCCAAAGACGCGCCCGTGGACTGAATAAACGCAGGCGTCACCGCGCTTACCGGCAGTCCTGCGAACCGCTCGTTAAAAATACGGAAAAAAATCCGGAGCATCTCCGCCGTAATGTCAAAATCACAGCGGAACACACGGGTCTTCATCACACCTGTGGAAATGATCAGCACCGCCATGGCGGTACGGCGGCTGGTCTGCACAAACTGCACACCCCTTATCACCGCCGCGCTGCCGGACGGCGTGGTAGAGACCGCCGCAAAACGGGAGGCGTTCGCCAGCACCTGAGACACGCAGCATAACAGCTTATCCGGATCATAGGCGTTCACCGTAAGCATCCCGTCCAGGTACTTCTGCTCCTCCTCGCTCATGGCGGCCGCCGGCATCAGCCGGTCAATATAAATGCGGTACCCTTTCTGGGAGGGTATCCTGCCTGCGGAGGTATGGGGCTGCTGCAAATAGCCCATCTCCACCAGGTTCGCCATTTCATTGCGTACAGTGGCGGAGGAAACGCCCAGCTCCAGCGCAAGCAATTTAGAGCCCACCGGCTCGCCTGTTTCCACATACGTGTTCACAACCGCCGCCAGAATCTTCAGTTTTCTTTCGCTGAGCTCCAAATCCCTCACCTCTTCGCTCCAGGCGGTTTAGCACTCGGTTGCATAGAGTGCTAAACCTTTATTTATAATGTATCATTTCCCATACGCAAAGTCAATAAGTAAAATGTAAATTTATTATGAATCCCAAAATCCCCCGGTTTTCGCAAACAAAAAGCCCCCTGCCAAGCGCAGGGGACTTACCGCAAACCGATTTATTTTGTCAATTGATAAATGTTGGAATCCTCCGAAAAATTCTGCACATTATAAAGCAGCAGCACATCGGTAATGCCGTTTTGCTCCATATAATCCAACGTGCTTTGCCTGTACGCGCGCAAATCGATCATATGTACCTCCTGGTAATCATTCACGGCAAAGGGCGCAAAGCTGTTCCCGTAGGAATCCTTTATAATCAGCAGCTTTTTCCCGTTCCGGTTGCCGGTGGTAATTTTGGTAATGGCCTGGTTCCCGTTTAAAAACGCCGAATACTTGTCTTTTTCATGCAGGAATTTTTCCTCTATCAAAGAATCCGAGGTGGCCGTCACCTTGTCCCCTGCGCGGTATTCCACCTGCACGGGAACATCCTGCGGATTTTTGTAATATATCATGGTTTCCGGCTGCACCGTATACAGGTTGGCCTTGGAATAAGCCGTGCCCAAAAACTGGTCGCTGAGCACCTCCGCCCGGTACCAGGACAGCGGCTTGGGCGCAATCCCCATTTCCCCGCAGAATTCCCTGTAAGCGTAGTACACCCCAAGGGACGTCCAGTGGTGGTCCGTTTTGTAAAAAACGCCCTCCTCC
>CALWUX010000008.1 GCA_944384795.1 uncultured Clostridia bacterium
CTTCAGTACGGCGGGGTCCTCGTCCTTTGGCTGCACATAAAGGATAAATTTACGTATTTTGTCCTGGTACAGGCAGGAATATACCATATGCGTCTCGTAGCCGCAGGAGCCGCAGGTGCGGAAGAACAGGGTCTCGTCCAGTATGCTGTCTCGCAGCCTTTTGTCCTTGGGAATCACAATGGAAGGAAAGGCGCTGAACTCTTCCAAAGCGCCGCAGCTTGGGCAGCCTACCATTTTTCTCATACGTTTTGCCATAAAGGGCACCACCTTTTGTTTATAATCAAAATGCTATACATCGCTGTTTAAAATGGTTCCGCCGCCAATGACGGTGTCGCCGTCGTAAAAGACCACGGCCTGTCCCGGTGTAACGGAGCGCTGGGGCGTATCGAACACCGCCTTTACCAGTCCGTTTTCCAGCGGCAGCAGGGTCACAGGCGCCGGCGGCGCCTGGTAGCGGGTCTTTGCGGCGGCCTTCAGCGGCTGGGCAAGGCGTTCTATGGCAATCCAGTTCATGTCACCCGCCGTCAGCTGCGCTGCGTATTGGCTGCCTTCCTCGCCCAGCACCACCCGGTTGCGTACCGCGTCGATTTTGGTCACGAACATGGGCCGGCCAAAGGCGATGCCAAGCCCCTTGCGCTGGCCTATGGTGTAGTGGGCAATGCCCTTGTGCAGGCCAAGCACCGTCCCGTTTTCGTCCACAAACTGCCCCGGCTGCGCCTGCTTGCCGGTGTAGCGTTCAATAAAGCCGGCGTAGTCCTTGTCCGGCACAAAGCAGATTTCCTGGCTGTCCGGCTTATCGGCCACAGGCAGGCCCGCTGTTTTGGCAATTTCCCGAATCTGCGGCTTTGTATAGGTGCTCAGGGGCAGTAGAGTATGGGCAAGCTGAAACTGGGTCAGGGAATACAGCACATAGCTCTGGTCTTTTGCGGCGGGCGCTTTTTTCAGCAGCCAGCGACCCTGTGCATTCTGCGCAATGCAGGCGTAATGCCCCGTTGCCACATAGTCGAACCCCAGCGTTACCGCCCGCTGGAGCATGGCGCTGAACTTGACATGGCGGTTGCAGGCAATGCAGGGGTTGGGTGTGCGGCCCTGCTCATATTCGTTTACAAAATATTGGATCACGGTTTTTTCAAAAATATCGGTAAAATTAAATACCAGGTGCTCTATGCCCAGCTTATAGGCGACCCTGCGGGCGTCGTCAATGTCCTCCAGCGAGCAGCAGCCGCCGGAGGCGCACTGCTCCATGTAGCGGTCCGGCCGCAGGCGCAGGGTAACGCCGGTCACGTCGTACCCGGCGTCCCTTAACAGCAAAGCGGCCACGGAGCTGTCCACGCCGCCGCTCATTCCCAACATTACTTTTTTCTTCATATTTTTACTGGCCTTTTCTGCGTCATCGCGCTTTTTAAAATAGACCGGGAACAGGCCCCGGCCTTTCTCTGTTCTGTTACGCTTCCGTGCCGCCGCATGGGTGCTGGTGCTCCTCGGTAATGACCGGAATCCTGTTTTCCTCATCAGAGGCGGCCTCGCTGGGGACCGCGTCCGGCTCCTGCCGGTCGTCCCTGTTGTAGTCGTCGCCGCAGCTGCCGTGCGCATCGCATACATTTTGAACGATTTCCTCATCGGAGGGAAAGTCGCTGCTGCTGAGCGTATCCTTTGCGGTGCTTTCCTGCTTTTCCGCCAGCTCGTCATTGACGGTTTCGGTATAATCCCAGTCGGAGGCCTCCTCTGCGTTTTCGCAGCTTGCATAGCCCAAATCCTCACAGGCGGAGTCAAAATCCTCATCGCAGAAAAAGTCCTCTGCGTCCAAAGTCAGTTCGTCCAGCTTGGTCAGGGCGCGGTCAATGCGGTGGTTTGCGTGCTCCACCGCTTTGCAGTAGAATTCCGTTTCCTCGTTTTCCTCCTGGCGCAGGTGGTTGAAATAATATTTGCCAAGGGCAATATACGCCTGGTTTGCTTTGGTTTCCTCCTGGCGAATCACATATTTGATGCGGTTGATCAAATTGTTTTTGCGGTTTTTTTCCACAACAAGATGGATAGCGGATGTGAATCCCTGATAAACATTATGTAAAATACGCATATTACCTCACTATTCTCTGCCAATCATGCTGTCTGTATGGGTGGATAGTACCGCCGCGCGGCCGGCTGGCAGGAAAACCCCGCGGCGGTACTGCAAAAGAATTCAATACAGATTTATTATAACGCATATGCCATAAAAAAAACAGGGGGCTTTTGTGAAATTTATGCGTACAATAAAAATTTACATTTTTCCCTGCCGCCGGCAGGTTGTTCGTTTTGTTCGTTGCTTTTTCGGGACGGCATGATAGTATCAGATACGGTACACAAACCCCGGTTTTGGCGACACGAAAAAAGGTAACAAAAAGGAAGTTTTTTCCATACAGCGGGCATCTGTCCGCGGTGCATTTTAAAGCGCAAAACCGCAGGGAAAAGGAATATTATGGAAAAAGGAGCGGGTATATGAAACGAAAACAACTGCGCTGGGACGCCGTAACGGAAAACCTGTTCGGCATACAGCAGTACCGGTACGAAAACAGCGCGCAGCAGGACGCAAAATACCGCAGGGCGTTAAAGCTGCTGCCTAAAGCCATGGAAGAGGTGCTCACCGGCAGGCAGTACGACTGCATGTACGCGTACTATTTTGAGCATAAGACCCAGGCGCAAATCGGCCGGGAGCTGGGGATAGGCGCGCCAACGGTCAATAAGCATATTCAAAAGGCAAAGGCGCGGCTGTACCGGGTCATGCGCTATTCCTTTTAAGGGGACGGCTGTGCCTGCGGGCTTGGCTACCGTTCCAGGTGCGGCAGCAATCGCGCCTGCAGCTCTTTTACGGTGGATACGAATTGTGCGGCGCCCTCCTGTTCCATTTCCCGGCGGGTGCCGTAGCCGTACAGCACCCCGATAAAATGGGTGCCCGCCTGCTTTGCGCCGTGGGCGTCAAAATGGGTGTCGCCTACCATGACGGCGCTGCGGGGCTCTGTGCCGCAGTGGGCAAGCCCCTTTTGGATTAGTGCGGTTTTGTTGCTGTGCCGCTCGTCCAGGTCGGCGCCGGCCATATAGTCCAGGAAGGGCGTTATTTTTAAATGGTCCAGCACGATTTTTGCCATGGGCTCCGGCTTGGAGGTGGCAACGCACAGCTTTGCGCCGTGGGCCTTCAGGTTTTGCAGCAGCTCCGGGATATGGGGGAAGGTGCTGTTGTTGTAAATGCCGCCGTTTAAATAGACGTCCCGGTAATGGGCAACGCCGATGTCCGCTTCCTCTTTTGTCATGCCGCAGAATTGGGTAAAGCTGTGGCACAGGGGCGGGCCTATGAATTTGCGCAGGGTGGCGCTGTCCGGTACGGGTTTGTTCATGCGCTGCAGGGCCGCGGTCACGCATTGGAATACGCCCGGCGCGGATTGGGCCAGGGTGCCGTCCAAATCGAAAATAACGGTTTTAAAGGGCAGCTGCTTCATTTTGCCTCCTGCGGCGGCTGGGCTTTGCGCTCCTGCGCTTTTTTGGCAAAGCTCTCTTTTTTTACGCTGACGCGGGTATGGGTGCCGGTGGCAATGACGCCGGCGTTGTCCCAGGCGGTGAGCCGGAATTCAAAAAAACGGCCGTCCGCTTTTGTCAGCTCCGCCTCGGCCGTTACGGTGACGCCCGGCGCGGTGGGGCATAAATGCTGTACGCAGATTTCGGAACCGACGGTGGTGTAAATGTCCTCGATATACCGCGATGCCAGGTCGCAGGCGGCGCCCTCCATCAGCGCGGCCGCCATGGGGGTGGCAAATACGTCCACCGTGCCGCTGCCTACGGCTGAGGCCAGCTGTTCTGCGGTAACGGTAATGGTTCTGGTGGCTTTTGCTCCAATCTCAGGGTGGTTCATGGTGGTTGGCTCCTTTTTTATCGGTGTTGTCAGGCTGCCTGCTGTGCCGCGGGACTCTGCGCCGGGGCACCGCACAGGGCGGGGACAGGCTGTTGGTTCATCATACCATATTTTGTCCCGTTTTGAAAGACGCCTTTGAAAAAATATGCCCGCTGCGGCAGAAGCGCCCCGGCGTTTGCGATCCATGGCTTGAAAGCCATGGGAAAAATCGTTATAATAGTAAGCAATGTGATAAACGACACGATCAGGATGAAAGAGGTTGAAGCATCTTATGAAATTGGGAATCGTAGGCTTACCGAACGTGGGCAAGAGCACCTTGTTCAACGCCATAACCAACGCAGGCGCGCAGTCTGCCAATTACCCCTTTTGCACCATTGAGCCCAATGTGGGCGTGGTTGCCGTGCCGGACAAACGGCTGGACGTGCTGGCGGAGATGTACCGGTCTGAGAAGGTGGTGCCCGCTTCCATTGAGTTTGTGGACATTGCCGGGCTGGTGCGGGGCGCTTCCAGGGGGGAGGGCCTGGGCAACAAATTTTTGGCCAATATCCGCGAGGTGGACGCCATTGTGCACGTGGTGCGCTGTTTTGAAAATGACGATATTATCCATGTGGAGGGCAGCATCGGTCCTGCAAGGGACATCGAGACCATCAATATGGAATTGATTTTGTCCGACATGGAGGTGCTGGACCGGCGCATTGAAAAAACCCAGAAGCTGTTGAAGGCCGATAAAAAATACCAGAAGGAGCTGGACTTTTTTCGGCGGGTAAAAGAAACGCTGGACCAGGGGAAATCTGCGAGGAGCGTTGCCTGCACGGAGGAGGAGGCGGCGCTGCTGGCGTCTGTTTCTCTGCTGACCAACAAGCCGGTGATTTATGCCGCCAACATGAGCGAGGACGATTTTAAAAACGGCGTGGAGCAGAACAGGGGCTTTGGAGAGGTGCAGGCCATTGCCCGTGAGGAGCACGCAGGCGTGCTGCCCATCTGCGCGGAGATAGAGGCGGAGATCTCCAATTTGGAGGCAGAGGAAAAGGCGCTGTTTTTGGCGGATATGGGTTTGTCGGAGTCCGGCCTGGACCGTTTGATAAAGGCGTGCTATTCTTTGCTGGGGCTGATCTCCTACCTGACGGCGGGTCCGCAGGAAACAAGGGCCTGGACCATTACCAACGGCATGAAGGCGCCCCAGGCGGCGGGAAAGATCCATACGGATTTTGAGCGGGGCTTTATCCGTGCGGAGGTGGTTGCCTATGATGATTTGGCGGCCTGCGGCTCTATGGCGGCGGCAAAGGAAAAAGGGCTGGTGCGCTCGGAGGGCAAGGAGTATGTGGTAAAGGACGGGGACGTGATTTTGTTCCGTTTTAACGTATAAAAGTGAGAAAACAGGCCGGTACCTTCGTACCGGCCTGTTTTTGTGCCGTTTTTGGAGGGGAAAGAAACAGTTGGACAGCGAAAGTACGCCTGTAAGCGTTTGGTGGACCGTTTTTTATCGGGCGGTGCTGATTGGGCAAAACGAGGCGGCGCTTTTGACGGCTGCCGCCATACTGTGCTAAACAGCGGCGGAAGGGGACAGGAATTGGTCGGGGTGGGGAATCATGACCTTTATGCCGCGGTATTCCTCTATGGCAACGGGCATATGGTAAACCGCTTCGATTCGTTTTGCGGTCATGGTCTCGATGCCGCCGTAGGAAAAAATCTCCGCGTCCTTCATGAACAGAAAGCGGTCGCAGTAGCGCAGGGCCAGGTTGATGTCGTGGATTACAATGACGACGGCGATGCGGTGCTGCCGTGCGATTTGCTGTACCAGGGACAGCATTTCGTACTGGTTTTTGGGGTCCAGGGCGGAGGTGGGTTCGTCCAGCAGCAGCAGCTTTGGCTGCTGTGCCAGGGCGCGGGCGACAATGACTTTTTGCAGCTCTCCGCCGCTCAGTTCGTCCAGAAAGCGCATTTGGTAGTCCTGCAGTCCCAGCTGCTGTATGACCCGGCAGACGATTTCCCGGTCTTTTTTTGCGGCGTCCCATTTGATATATGGCTTTCTGCCCAGCAGGACCGCGTCGTATACCGTCAGCCGGGAAGCCTCGTTTTTTTGCGCAACGTACGCGATTTTTTTGGCCGCTTCGTTTAGCTGGACGCGCAGGATATTGCTGTTTTCTATCATGACTGCGCCGGCGGTGACGGGGTTGATGCGGTTCAGGCATTTTATCAGGGTGCTTTTTCCGGCTCCGTTTACGCCTAAAACGGCGATGCAGTGCCCTTCGTCCATATCAAAAGAGATGTTGCGCAGGATTTGCTTGGAACGGTACCCGAATGCGATGTTTTTGATTTCTATCATGCTTTTCCCACTCCTTTGAACAACAGATAAAGAAACATTGGCGCGCCCAGAAAGGAAGTAATGGCGCCGATGGGCAGAATGATGGGGGCAACGGCCAGGCGGCCGAAGGTGTCTGCGGCAAGCAGCAGCACTGCGCCTGTGAGCGCGGAGGCCGGCAGCAAAAAGCGGTAGTCGTTGCCCACAAAGCGGCGCATGATGTGGGGCGCCAGCAGACCCACAAAGCTGATGATGCCCACAAACGCCACCACGACGGAGGCGACCAGGGAGCAGATGGCCATGCCGGCGTAGGTGACTGCGTTTACGTTTACCCCGAGGCTTTTTGCGGTTTGGCCGCCGCTTTCAAAGGCGTTGTAATTCCAGCGGTTGAACATAAAATAGACGCAGGCCGCCGCGCTGACGCAGGCAATGATGAGAATCTCCGTCCAGTTGGTGCGGCCCAGGTCTCCGAAGGTCCAGAATACCACGGCGGCTACCTGCACATCGTCGGCAAAATACTGGATTAGGGTGGTGCCGCCGCTGAACAGGGCGCTCAGGGCGACGCCGGCTAAAATCATGGCCTGCGGGGAGACCTTTTTAAAGCGGGACAGCCCCAGGATGATCAGCGTGGATACGGCGCCGCCGATGAACGCGCACAGCGTAACGATATACGGGTTGCTGATATTGACCGCGCTGGCGGCGGAGGCGGTGTTCTGCGCGCCGGCGCCGAAGCAGATGATAGCGACGGTGGCGCCGAAGGCCGCGCCCTGGGATACGCCGAGGGTGGAAGCGTCTGCAAGGGGATTGCGCAGGATGCTTTGCATGACGCAGCCCACCATGCCAAGCGCCATGCCTGCAATGAGCGCGGTGACCACGCGGGGCAGGCGTATGCCGAATACAATGGAGCCTGTTTGTTTTGTTCCCGCGCCGAACAGGGTTTTTAAGACCTCCCATACGGAGATGCCGGAGGAGCCCGCGTGGACGGCGAAAACGGCGGCTGCCAGCAGCGCTGCGGCCAAAATCAAAAGGACGCTCCATTTGAAAAGGATATATTGCCGGTATGTTTTTTGTTTTTTCTCTTTTTCCATTACCCCGTTACGGTTCATCAAGGTGCAACACTCCAAATCCTAACTGACCGTTTGTCAGGTCCTGATGATAATGCGCCGCCTTGTCTCCCAGCATGGAGACAAAAATTTCGGCCGCTTTTTCCTGTATGTCGATGTCCTGAAACTGCGCCGGGAACATCACGGTGCCGGCGTAATAAGCGTCTGCAATGGCGATTTCCACATTGGTGGTGTACCAGTTGTACGCCACCTGCGTGTATATCCGGTTGTTTTGTACCGCGCTGAGCGAATGGTAAAAATCAGGGTTTTCCCTGTAATCGCTGCGCACCAGCTCTATGTTGTTGGGGTCAAGAAAAATGATGTCGGGGTCCCAGACCAGCAGCTGTTCCTTGTCGATGATGAGGGAGCCGTTTTTGCCTGTTTCGTCCGTAACATGCTTGGCGTTGATTGCGGTAAAGGGCGGGAACTGCGCGTAGGTGCCCTCGATGCCGTGGCCGCCGGAAAAGGAAACGGCGCCGCTGAATACGGAAGGCTTCTGGTCATCGGGAATGTCTTTTGTCCGGTCGTTTAAATCCTGCCTGGCCTGCTGCATATAGCGGATCACCTCGCTGCAGCGCGCTTCTTTGCCCAGCAGTGTGCCTATCAGCTCCAGGGAGCGGTCCATGTTTGCATCGAAGATTCCCGCATAGGTGACGCACACCACGGGAATGCCTGTTTTTGCCTGCAGCTTGTCGGCCTCCTGCTGTGGGTAAGCGGCGATGATCACGTCCGGGTCTGCTTTGATGATTTCTTCTTCGTAGGGGGTGTAGCTGCCGGAGCCGCCCTGGCCGATGACGGGCAGGGTTTTAAACAGGTCGTAGTTGACGTAGTTATACGCTTTTGCAAGGATTTGTTCGTGCTCGGCCGCTTCTACGCCGATGACTTTGTCCTCTGCCCGGGCGTAGCATACCATGCGCAGTGCGCCGGCGCCCAGGCAGATTGTGCTGTTGATCTCCTGCGGCAGTGCGACGGTACGCCCGTACACGTCTGTGACGGCAGTGGATGAGCCGGCCGGGGCGTTTGTCTGCGGGCTGCTGCCGGTACCGCAGGCGGTAAGCGCCAGCAGCAGGATTGCTGTGACGGCCAGCAGGAACGCGGTTGGTTTTATGCCTGCACGTTTCATAAGATCACCTTCCCTGCTTACCAGCCGATTGGATATTCGCTGAAACAGTCGGGACACACCTTTTTTCCGTTTTCCAGCCGCATTTTGTGCTCCGGCGCGCCTTCTCCGCAGACTTCGCAGGTAATGGTGGCAAACAGCCTTGCTTTTTCCGGAACGGGGAATGCGGGGACGGAAAAGGTGAAAATCTCTTCAGCGGGCCCGTTGAGGAAGAACGCCTGCTGTTCCTCCCGGCTCCTGTTGGATTGGGACGGCTTGAGGCACATACGGATGCTTTGCCCGTTTTTGCGGTTGAAAAAGGAAAAGGCCATTTTTCCCGTATTGCGGAATTTTAAATTGCCCTTGCCTGCCGTACAGCTTAAAATGGCCTGTATTCCGTCTACGCCGCAGGCGTCGTTTTCGGTGACGCAGACGAGCTCTTCGTCTTTGCTCATGGTCAGGTGCAACCGGTTTATGGCTTCTTCTGCGGCGCGTACGCCGATGGCAAGGCCGGGGCACGCGTGTCCGTGAAAGGCGACGGCTTTTTCCCATAGCTGCTGGTTCATGATTGGATTCCTTCTTTCTTTTGTTTTTTCTGTTTATTGGTTGCTTGAAACCTGCCAGTACATGACGAAAACGGGGACCCGGTACGTTTGATGAACGACGCCCTCTTTTGTATAGGCGGCGGCCAGCCGGGTCAGCTGTTCTTTGATTGGCGGCGTCAGTGGCAGCTGTGCTTCCACTTCTGCAAACAGCAGGGCCAGCTCTGTATCTACGGGCCGCTGTGTGTTTCGCTCCTGCTCAAAATATGCGATTTGCGGGCGTTTGCCCTGTTCCCATAAATCGCGGAAGATTTGTGCGGCGCCGTACGTGCCGGCGGCGGGTCGGCCGCTGAGCCCCAGCGCCTGCCGCGCCTTGGCTGTAAGGGGCGGCTCCCGATGGATATGCCCGGCCAGCATACACCAGTTTTTACTGCATGCCTGCATTTTTTGCAGTGTTTGCGTATTGTGGACAGCCGGGGTCATATGGGCAAACACCAAATCGAACCGGTTTTGATAATGCCTGTTCCGGACCGAGACGGCGTCCCAGTCCTCGCAATAAAAGGCGATGTTTTCCAGGTGCATATCGGCGGCTCTTTTTTTGGCGTATGCTATCATTTTTGGAGAAAGGTCGGTGCCTGTTACACTGCGGCAGAGCCGGGCAAACGCGACGGCATAGCGGCCCGCGCCGCAGCCGACGTCCATAACGGTGCTGTTTTTGTTCAGCAGGCGCAGGTTTTTGATAAGGGTAAGGCAGTCGTCCCGGCCTGCTTCGGGGATTTTAAAGGCATCAAAGGCGGGCGCCAGCATATCCCATTTTTCGGTGGCTGTTGTACGCATGGGTTTTCTCCTTTCGGTGAGGTGTTTGTGTTTTGGAATGCCCTCATTATAGCCGTCTTTGTAATGAGTGCATAATATTTATTGCCTAATTTTTCTCAAATTTAGGTAAATGAGAAAAATTAGGCAAAGAGAAAATGGAATATTTTGTGTTTTTGGATTTGCAGACAGGATAAAAAGCATGAAAATGGGAAGCGGCAAAGGGGGAAGGGACGCTTTGTGTTGGAGATGCGGGATGCAAGGGGCAAAGAAAAAAGCCATACCGGTGTTACGCGGTATGGCTGATAAAAAACGTGCTTTGCCCGGGACAGGGCGGGTTATTCGGTTTCGTTTTCCTGTTGTTTATGGCCTGCTTGTCCGGCGGTGCCTTCTACCATGCCTTCCCGCTTTAATACGGCCACGATGGTTTTGCAAAAGCATTTTACGTCGAACCAGAAGCTCATTTTTTCCAGATATTCCCCGTCCAGACGGGCTTTTTCTTTCCAGGAGACCTCGTCCCGGCCGTTGATTTGCGCCCAGCCGGTCAGGCCGGGGCGTATGCTGTTGGCGCCGTAGCGGTCCCGCTCGGCAATGAGCTTTTCCTCCCGGGGAATGACTGGACGCGGGCCGATCAGGCTCATTTGGCCGGCTAAAATGTTCCAAATCTGCGGGAGCTCGTCCAAAGAGGTTTTTCTTAAAAATTTTCCTACCCGTGTAATATATTGCTCCGGATTTTCCAGCATACAGGTGGGGATTTCCTTTGGTGTATCTACTTTCATGGTGCGGAATTTTAAAATGCGGAAGATTTTTTTGTCTTTTCCCACCCGTTCCTGACGGAAAAAAACGGGGCCTTTGGAATCTAATTTGACGACTGCGGTCAATATGATGAAGATAGGCAGAAACACAATGCTGCATACCAGAGAAATGCTGAAATCACACAAACGCTTGAAGAACCTGACGTACACTAAAAGTTCCTCCAATCATAGGTTTTCCGGATTGCGACCTGTATGGCTGCGGGGCCGCAATTTTGGAAAAAAGCTGCTCGCTTGAGCAAATTTTGTTTGTTCTATTTATAAAATTCGTCTTTTTTGTTCTTATTATGATGGTTTGTCACCGTATTTGACACTGTTAGACATTATACCGTACTCATTGGTAAAAGTCAAACAAAGGGCGATTTTTTAACGGTGACTGCTTTGGAAAATTTTTTCATGGATTAGTTTGGGAGAAACGGCGGGGATTATGCAGGCCCGGTGTTTTTTTCTGCCAAAAAAGCGCCGGCGGCACTGTGCAGGGCGGTGAATGGGGGGAAAGAACATAATATGCGGATTATGATCAATACTATTGACAGACGTACCAAAACATAGTAAATTGAAACCATACCAAAGTGGTATAGTAGAATATTTCGGAGGAAGTTTTATGAAAATTTTGACCCAGCTTGCAATTGTATTCAGCATTTGTTTGGCGGCTGAGTGTATTGCGGCGGTGCTTCCGTTTACGTTTCCGTCCAGCGTGATTGGTATGATACTGCTGTTTTTCTTTTTATTGTTTAAGTTTATCAAAAAACGTCATATAGAAGAGGTTTCTCAGTTTGTGCTGAAGAATATTTCGTTTTTTTACATTCCCACAGCGGTGAGCATTATGGAAAACGTGGGCTATTTGCAGGGCTATATGTGGCAGTTTGCGCTGATTTGCATTGTTTCGGCTCTGCTGACCTTTTTGGCAACGGCCTATACCGTGATTGGCGTGATGAAGCTGCAGGAGAAAATACTGGCAAAGAGGAGGGATAAAAATGGATCAGATGTTAAGTAGGTTGCAGGCGATTTTGAGCAACGGCCTGTTTGGCATTACGTTGACGATTGTATGTTATTTGATTGGCCTGTGGCTGAACCGTAAATTTAAAACGGCGATTTTGAATCCGCTGCTGATTGCGGTGGTGCTGATTGTGCCGATTTTGTATTTTTGCCGCATTCCGTTTACCGTGTACAATGAGGGCGGCGGTATTATTACGGTGTTCCTGACGCCGGTGGCCACCATTTTGGGATACAGCATTTATTTGCAGCTGGAGGTGCTGAAAAAATACTGGCTGCCTATTTTGACAGGCTGTTTGGTCAGCTGCGGTGTTTCGATTGGCAGTACCATTGCCCTGTGCAAGGTGTTTGGGCTGGACGAGATTTTAACGGGCTCTTTGGTGCCCCATACGGTAACGACGCCGATTGCGGTGGGCGTAAGCGAAAAGTTGGGCGGCATTACGGGCATTACGGTTGCCGGTGTTATTTTTACTGGCGTGATAGGGGCGGTGCTTGCTCCGCTGCTGGTGAAGCTGCTGCGCATGAAAAACGCCGTTGCCGTTGGCGTGGGTCTTGGCTGCAGCAGTACGGCCATTGGTACGGCAAGAGCCATGGAGCTGGGAGAAGTGCAGGGCGCCATGAGCAGTATGGCGCTGGGCGTTGCGGGTATGATGACGGTGGTTATTTCGATGTTTTTATAAAAAACGGAGGACCCGCTTGACGAAAGCGCTTTTGCAGGCTATAATTTAGAAAATGACAGATAGACTGCCGCCGGGCAGTGTGGAATGGAAAGCATTCACTTGCGCATCGTTAGGTCTTTGCAGATGCGCTTGGTGGATGCTTCTTTTTTTGAAAGGACAGGGATATGTATGAGGAACCCTTTTCGTCACCTGAAAAAACAGGACTGGCTGCTTTGGAGCGTATCTGTGGTCGTGGTTGCGGCTTCCAATCTTTTAACGGGGGAAATACAGATTGTGACCCTTTGCGCCACCGTGATTGGTGTGACCGCTTTGATATTTATTGCCAAGGGCGATGTGTGGGGCCAGATACTGACCGTGGTGTTCAGTATTTTGTATGCCGCCGCCTCCTGGCAGTTCCGCTATTACGGGGAGATGATCACCTACCTGGGTATGACGATGCCCATTGCGGTGCTTTCTGTTGTCTCCTGGATACGGCACCCGTATGAACAGGGCGGCAGCGAGGTGGAAATACATAAGCTGACAAAGCTGCAGACAGGGCTTATGTGGATTTTGACCGCCTCGGTGACTGCCGGATTTTTCTTTGTTTTGCAGGCGCTGGACACGCCTAACCTGGCGGTGAGCACGGTTTCGATTGCTACCAGCTTTTTGGCCTCTTATTTGATGCTGTTCCGCAACTCCTATTACGCGCTGGCTTATGCCGCCAATGATGTTGTGCTGATTGTGTTATGGATACTGGCTTCTATGGAGCAAATCTCCTATGTACCCATGATCGTGTGCTTTGGTATGTTTTTGATCAATGATTTTTACGGGTTTTTCAGCTGGAAGGTACGGGAAAAGAAGCAGAGGACGTCTAAGAAATAGTACAGGACTGCGGTAAAGCGCAGCAGACAGACAGTCCCCCGCGGCAAAATTTTGCCGCGGGGGACTGTGGTTTTTCCAGGGCGTTTGGCCGTTTGCAGGGTAAGGGATAAATGGATACTGCGCGGCAGGGCCCGGTGTTATGTTGAAAAGCGGTTATTCGTCCAGCTTCAGTACGCTCATGAACGCGTCCTGGGGCACCTCTACGGTGCCTAACTGGCGCATACGCTTTTTGCCTTCCTTTTGCTTTTCCAGCAGTTTTTTCTTGCGGGTGATGTCGCCGCCGTAGCATTTGGCAAGCACGTCCTTGCGCACGGCCTTGACCGTTTCGCGGGCAATGATTTTCCCGCCGATACACGCTTGGATGGGTACCTCGAACAGCTGGCGGGGGATTTTTTGCTGCAGCTTTTCCGCCATTTTACGGCCGCGGGCATAGGCTTTGTCCTTATGGATAATGAAGCTCAGCGCGTCTACGACCTCGCCGTTGAGCATGATGTCCAGCTTGACCAGGTCGCTTTTGGCATAGCCGATCATCTCGTAGTCAAAGGAAGCGTAGCCGCGGGTGCGGGATTTGAGCGCGTCGAAAAAGTCGTAGATGATCTCGTTGAGCGGCAGCTCGTAATGAATGTCTACCCGGTCGGTGTCCAGGTATTTCATGTCCTTGAATACGCCGCGGCGCTCCTGGCAAAGCTCCATGATATTGCCCACGTATTCGCTGGGGGTGTAGATGTGGGCGCTGGTCATGGGCTCTTCCGCCTGGGCAATCAATACGGAGTCGGGGTAGTTGGTGGGGTTGTCTACCATGACGACCTCTCCGTTTGTTTTGGTGATGCGGTAAATTACGCTGGGCGCTGTGGTGATGATGTCCAGATCATACTCCCGCTCCAGACGCTCCTGGATGATCTCCATATGGAGCAGGCCCAAAAAGCCGCAGCGGTAGCCAAAGCCCAGGGCTACGGAGGTTTCCGGCTCATAGGTGAGGGCGGCGTCGTTGAGCTGGAGCTTTTCCAGCGCGTCCCGCAGGTCGGAATAATGGGCGCCGTCGGCAGGGTAAATGCCGCTGAACACCATGGGCTGTATGGGGCGGTACCCGGGCAGGGGTTCCGGGGCGGGCCGGTTTTGCAGGGTGATGGTGTCGCCCACGTGGGCGTCCTGCACGGATTTGATGGAGGCGGCGATATAGCCTACCTCGCCGGCGGACAGGACGTTGGCCGGCTCTGTGCCGCCGCCTGCGCGCATATAGCCGCATTCCACTACGGTAAAGGCGGCGTTTGTTGCCATCATGCGTATTGTGTCGCCGGGGCGCACCTGTCCCTCTTTGATGCGGACGTAGACGATAACGCCTTTGTAGGCGTCGTAGTAGGAATCGAAAATCAGCGCCTGGAGCGGGTTTTCCGGATTGCCGCGGGGCGGGGGCACGTGTTTGACGACCTGCTCCATGACCTGGTCGATATTCAGGCCGGTTTTTGCGGAAATGCGGGGCGCGTCCTCGGCGGGAATGCCGATGACGTCCTCGATTTCCTGACAGACCCGGTCCGGGTCGGCGCTGGGCAGGTCTACCTTGTTGATGACCGGTACGATTTCCAGCCCGCCGTCCACCGCCATGTACGTATTGGCAAGGGTCTGCGCTTCGATTCCCTGGGAGGCGTCCACGACCAGAATGGCGCCCTCGCAGGCGGCCAGGGAACGGGAGACCTCGTAGGTGAAATCCACATGGCCGGGGGTGTCTATGAGATTGAAAATATAATCCTGCCCGTCCTTTGCGCGGTAGACAAGGGTAACGGCGTGGGCTTTGATGGTAATGCCCCGCTCGCGCTCCAGATCCATGTTGTCCAGCAGCTGGTTTTCCATGTCCCGCAGGGCAACGGCCTCGGTCTGCTCCAATATGCGGTCGGCCAGCGTGCTTTTGCCGTGGTCTATATGGGCAATGATGCTGAAATTTCGGATTCTATCCTGTGGCACTGACAAATCGATCACCTATGCTTCTTTGAGATTTTATTTATTGTAGCATAAAAAAAATGGCTGTGCAATTCCCGAAAGGGGAAACGTGCGCTGCGGGAATTGACAGCGGGTAGTTTGGAAAGGGCTGCTTTTGTTTTGGCGCGGCGGGACACAGCACAGCGCATGGCAATATGTATTTTTGGCCTTTTGCCGTACCATAATATTGTATACGGCGGTTTACGGTTGACAACCGGCGGGAAGTATGATACAGTATTGACAAGTAAAAAGGGAGTAGCCGGCAGGAATATCTGTGGTATACGGCGTCATTACGGCCTTGCGGCTCGCTGGTACCTGAAACGGCAAGACTTTTGCTACGGTTTTGATACTGTGGTGAAAGTCTTTTTTTATTGTCCGTTTGGCGGCTTCCGGTACAAACGCAAGGAGGGATACCCATGAAACGCTTTTTTCAGCAGACGGCCCGGGAGGTGCTTTCTGCCCTGAATGTGACGGCGGACGGCCTGGACAGCGCCAGGGTGGAGGAACAGCGGGCGGCGTATGGACGCAATGAGCTGGAGGAGAAAAAGTCAAAGAATATTTTTCAGGTGTTTTTTATGCAGTTTTTGGACCTGCTGGTAATCATACTGATTGCGGCGGCGTTGATTTCGCTGGCAACGGGCAATTATGAAAGCACCATTGTAATTTTGGTGGTAATCGTTTTGAACGCGGTGCTGGGTACGGTGCAGCATTTTAAAGCGGAGAAGTCTTTGCAGAGCCTGAAAGCGCTGTCCTCGCCGGCGGCAAGGGTCATACGCGGCGGGCAGAAAACGGAAATCGACGCCAAGGACATTGTGGTGGGCGATATTATTGCGCTGGAGGCGGGGGATATGGTGCCCGCCGACGGCAGGCTGATTGAGAATTATTCTTTGCAGGTGAACGAAAGCGCGCTGACGGGAGAGTCGGAAGCGGTGCACAAAAGCAGCGACGCCATTGACAAGGAGGAGCTGGCTTTGGGCGACCAGGTGAATATGGTGTTTTCCGGCTCCATGGTCACCTACGGCCGCGCGCTGGCGGTGGTCACGGGCACGGGCATGAACACGGAGATAGGCAAAATAGCCAAGCTGATGAACGACACCAAGGAGCGCAAAACGCCTTTGCAGGCCAGTTTGGATAATTTCAGCAAAAAGCTGTCGCTGATTATTATGGGGATATGCTTTGTGGTGTTTGGCCTGACCCTTTACCATGAGCTGCCGGGCAACGAGCTGTTTACGGCCGTTATGGATTCCCTGATGTTTGCGGTGGCTTTGGCTGTGGCGGCGATTCCGGAGGCGCTTTCTTCCATTGTGACTATTTCGCTGGCCATCGGCACCTCCCGCATGGCAAAGCAGAATGCGATCATTAAAAATCTGCGCGCGGTGGAGGGGCTGGGCTGTGTGTCTGTGATATGCTCTGACAAAACAGGCACGCTGACCCAGAACAAAATGACGGTGACGGATTATTTTTGCTATGGGGACGGCAGCAGGGAGCGGCTGTTTTTGGCCTCGGTGTTGTGCAACGATACCACGGTGGCCGACGGGAAGACCCTGGGGGACCCTACGGAGACCAGCCTGGTAGAATATTATATGAAGCACCATGAGGATTATTATGATAAGCTGGCGCAGTATTCCCGTTTGGCGGAGATACCCTTTGATTCCGACCGGAAGCTGATGAGCACCCTGCACCGCATGGACGGCGGGCTGTACATGGTGACCAAGGGCGCGGTGGACGTGCTGCTGGACCGGATAACGGATATACTGGACAACGGTACGGTGCGGCCTGTAACTGAGGCGGATAAGGAGAAAATCCAAAAGGAAAACCAGAAAATGTCTGAAAACGGACTGCGGGTGCTGGCCTTTGCCCAGAAGGCGGAGGAGGATGAGAAAATTGACCTGCACGATGAACAGGGCTACACGTTTTTGGGACTGATATGCATGATAGACCCGCCGAGAGAGGAGTCGGCCCAGGCAGTGCGCAATTGTATCCGTGCGGGCATTAAGCCCATTATGATTACGGGCGACCACAAGGTGACGGCCTCCGCCATTGCAAGGCAGATTGGTATTTTGCAGGAAAACGATTTGGTGATGGTGGGCACGGAGCTGGATAAAATCTCGGATGAGGAGCTGTCTGCCCTGCTGCCGAGCATCTCCGTTTACGCAAGGGTGTCGCCGGAGCATAAGATACGCATTGTGGATTTGTGGCAGAAAAAGGGTCAGATTGTTGCCATGACGGGCGACGGCGTGAACGACGCGCCCGCTTTGAAGAAAGCGGATATTGGCATTGCCATGGGAATTACGGGTACGGCGGTGTCCAAGGATGCTTCCGCCATGATTTTGACCGACGATAATTTTGCGACCATTATCAAAGCGGTCGCCAACGGCAGGAATATTTATAATAATATCAAGAATTCCATTTTGTTTTTGCTTTCGGGCAATACGGCGGGGATACTGGTGGTGCTGTTTACCTCCATTTTCGGCCTGCCTGTTCCCTTTACGGCGGTGCACCTGCTGTTTATCAACCTGCTGACCGACAGCCTGCCCGCTCTGGCGGTCAGCATGGAAAAATCCTCGAAAGACCTGCTGGATGAAAAGCCCCGCAGCAGTAAGGAATCGATTTTGACAAAGGATTTTTTGATTACCACGGGCTACCAGGGGCTTTTGATTGCCGCTGCCACGGTAGGCGCGTTTTTTATCGGCCTGCAGACGGACGCGGTGACGGCAAGCACCATGGCGTTTGCAACGCTGTGCTTTGCCCGTTTGTTCCACGGCTTTAACGCAAGGGCCAAAAGCTCTGTTTTTAAATTGGGTATCCATACCAATTTATATACCGTCGGCGCGTTTGTGATTGGTACGGCTTTGCTCTGCGGCGCGCTGTTTATTCCGGGTGTGCAGGGGATTTTTGATGTTTCTCCCCTGAACGGTATGCAGATTGGCGCCATTGCCGGACTGGCCTTTGCGCCTACGGCGGTGATCCAGATCATCAAGGTGATTGCCGATGCGGTTGCCGCGCAAAAGAAAAAGCAGTAAACAGACGGCGGCTTTTGTGATGAAAACGCTTTGGCCTGTACAGGGCCGGGCGTTTTTGTTTTGGGCGGATTTACACTTTTTTGTGTGCAAGCGCGGCGCGGTGTGGTATGATAAGTAAAATGAGACGGGAGGGGAGCGCGATGGAGCCCATCGGCCTGTATATCCATGTGCCTTTTTGTACGCGGAAATGTCCGTACTGCGATTTTTATTCCCTGACAGATTTACAGCAGGCGGAGGCTTACACAAAGAGCGTGACAGACAGCTTAGAGACATACAGCAGGGAAACAGGCCGTACCGCCGACACCCTGTATTTTGGCGGAGGGACGCCCAGCGTACTGGGCGCGGCGCGTTTGGGACGCATGATAGACGCGGCCAGGGATCGTTTTGGACTGGCGGATGCGGAAATCACGGTAGAGGTGAACCCGTCTGCGCAGCTGGAGGATTTTTTTGCCGTGCTGGCGGAAAAGGGGGTCAACCGTGTGTCGGTGGGGCTGCAGTCCGCCCATGGGGAGGAGCTGGCGCTGCTGGGCAGAGGTCACACGGCAAAGCAGGCGGCACTGGCGGTGCAGGCGGCGCACAGAGCGGGGATATACAATGTGTCCATGGATTTGATGGCGGGGATACAAAAGCAGACGGCCCGGAGCCTGAAGGAGTCCATTGCCTTTTGCCATGACGCGGGGGCGGTGCATATTTCTGCTTATTTGCTGAAGATTGAGCCCAATACCCCTTACGGACGGCAGAGGCAAAGGCTGGCACTGCCCGATGACGACCGCACAGGCGACCTTTATTTGATGCTGGTGGAGGAGCTGGCGGGCAAAGGGTATGTTCAATATGAAATCTCTAATTTTGCCCGGCGGGACAAGGACGGACGGCTGCAAATGAGCAGGCATAACATGAAGTACTGGCAGTGCCGGGAATATTTGGGGATTGGGCCGTCGGCGCACTCGTTTTTGCAGGGGGAGCGGTTTTATTTTGACCGGGATATTTCCGCTTTTATGGCCGGCAGCGCGCCCGTGGCAGACGGCCGGGGCGGAGGCCCGGAGGAAACGGCGATGCTGGCCCTGCGCCTGACCGAGGGCCTGACCGATAAGATGTGGCGGGAAAGATTTGGCCGGCCGCTGCCTTTGCGGTATATCCAGCGGGCGCGGATGTATGAAAAGGCGGGGCTGGTGCGTATGAGGGAAAACGGCTTTGGGCTGACCCCGGAGGGCTTTTTGGTATCCAACCGGCTGATTGCGGCCATTCTTGCATGAAAACGCCGCCGGCACAGCTGTGCACGGCTGTGTTTTGCTTTTTGGCGCAGGCGCTGCGGCCCGGGATAAAACGGGGATGTACGGCCGGCTGTATCTTGTGTTATGGACGGCGGCAAACCCCCATACATAGCACGGCTGTTTTTGGTTTGTATAACCTATAGAATTTACCTATATTTTACGGCAAATAATTGTGAAGATTTTATCAGGGGATTTGCGCAATGCCATTGTGTAAGCTCTGCCAACTGTTGTATAATAGAAAGCATATTGAAAATCGGATCAGGAAACGGGGACAATCAGCATGGTTTTCAGCAGCTTGAATTTTATATTTGTGTTTCTTCCTATTGTATTTGGCATTTATTTTATTTCGCCAAGGAAAATCAGGAATTTTATTTTATTTATTGCAAGCCTGGTGTTTTATGCGTGGGGAGAGCCGCTTTATGTATTACTGATGATATTCTGCACCGTTTTGAATTACGTTTACGGCGCGCTGGTGCAGAAATATAAAGGAAAAACGTCGGCAAAATGGATATTGGCCAGTTCGGTTGTGCTGAATTTGGGTATTCTCGGCTTTTTTAAATATACGGACTTTTTTATTGCCAATATCAACGCCTGGTTCGGCGCGTCGATTCCGTTGCTGAATCTGACGCTGCCCATTGGTATTTCGTTTTATACCTTCCAGATGATGTCTTATGTGATAGACGTATACCGCGGCGACGCCGACGCGCAGAAAAATTTTGTCTCCTTTGGCGCTTATGTGGCGCTGTTCCCCCAATTGGTGGCGGGCCCCATTGTGCGGTATACCACCATTGCGGATCAGCTGGAAAACCGCAGGGAAAATACGGATATGTTTGCAAGCGGTATCCAGCGGTTTGTGATGGGCCTTGCCAAAAAGGTGCTGCTTGCCAATACCATAGGCCAGGTGTGGACGCAGCTTTCCGCCATGGAGGTCTCTCAGATGAGCGTGGTGGGTACCTGGGTGGGCGCTTTGGCGTTTACCTTCCAGATCTACTTTGATTTTTCCGCTTACTCGGACATGGCGATTGGCCTTGGGCAGATGCTGGGCTTTCAATTTTTGGAAAACTTTGATTATCCCTATATTTCCAAAAGCATTACGGAGTTTTGGCGCAGGTGGCATATTTCGCTGGGTACCTGGTTCAGGGAATATGTGTATATTCCCTTAGGCGGCAACCGCAAGGGGCTTGCGCGGCAGATATTCAATTTGCTGATTGTGTGGTTCTGTACGGGCTTTTGGCATGGCTCGAGCTGGAACTTTATTATTTGGGGCGGCTATTACGGGGCGCTTTTGATTATAGAAAAGCTGTTTTTGCTCAAGGTGTTAAAGAAGATACCCGCGTTTTTCTCTCACGTGTATACCCTGCTGTTTGTGGTGATTGGCTGGGTGATATTCGGCTTTGACGACATGGCAAAGGGCTGGGACTATTTAAAGGGGATGTTCGGCTTTGGCGGACTGCAGCTGGTAGATGATATGTCTTTGTATTTGCTGCTTTCCAACCTGGTGCTGATTTTGATTTTGATTGCGGCAAGCACCCCGCTGCCCGCCAGGCTGGGCAGGAAAATCATGGCGGCGGTGCATACCAGGACTTGGGCCGCCATGCTGCTGGAAAACGCGTTTGTGATTGCGCTGTTTATTGTTTCTGTGGCGTTTTTGGTCAACAGCACGTATAACCCGTTTTTGTATTTCAGATTTTAGGAGGTGGCTGCATGAAAGCGCGCGCAAGAGTGATGACGATTTTGTTTGTACTGCTCGTGGCCGCGATTGCGGTGATCAATGCGGTCATGCCCAAGAAGGATTTTTCTGAGAATGAGAACCGTGTGCTGGCGGAATTCCCGCAGCTGACGTGGGAAAGCCTGTTTGTGGGAACGCCCGCGGTGGACGAGACCGGGCGGGAAACAAAGCAGATTTGGACTACGGACTTTGAAACGTATATTTCTGACCATTTTATGCTGCGTGACCAGTGGGTGGGGCTCAAGTCTCTGGTAGAGCTGGGGGCGCAGAAAAAGGATTCCGGCGGCGTTTATTTTGCCGAAGACGGCTATTTGATGGAGCAGTTTTGGTCGTATGACAACGGCAGGTTCCAGGGGAACCTGACAGCGGCCCGGGAGTTTGCGCAAACGGTGCAGGAGAGATTCGGCATTGAGGTAAAGGCGATGATTGTACCCACGGCAAATGATATTTTAAAGGATAAGCTGCCGGCCTTTGCGCCGGAGGTGAACCAGCAGGCGCTGATTGCGCAGCTGAAAGCGGCTTTGCCGGGCTTTATTGACGTGACGGCGACACTGAGCGAGCATAAGGAGGAGGGCGTTTTTTACAAAACGG
>CALWUX010000009.1 GCA_944384795.1 uncultured Clostridia bacterium
CCTGCAGGACCTGTGGCACCAGTTGCACCGGTCGCTCCCGTAGCACCTGCTCCCGTTGGGCCGGTGGGACCGGTTGGCCCTGTGGCGCCTACAGGCCCTGTTGCACCGGTTGGGCCCGTAGGGCCTCCCGCAGGACCCATGGGCCCCGTTGCACCCGTCGGACCGGTTGGACCTGCAGGACCCGGCGGACAGCAAATGACCGGACGACAGCAATCATCGTCACAAACAGGATTGCAGCAGCCATTCATTCCATTATAAATATTCATATCCATACGCATATCAAATCTCCATTCTCGGTAAAATCGACCGGATATATTCCTGCATTTTCATTCCGCTGATTCTTGCGTTCCGTGTATTTTTCAAAAGCAGTTTGCTTGTACCATATCCTTATCCTTCATTGACACTCTACTGACAGGATATGCGAACTTTGAAAAACCGTGCGGCTTTCAAAAAAAATTTAATGTAAAAATAATCCAAATCTGCTTTGATGCCGTTTTTCAGCAGCCGCAACAAATACTGATCAAATTTTTCATATTTTATCCGGACAGCGTACATACTAATGGAAAAACAATGTTTGAAAGGATGGTCACCTATGCCGAATATAAAACTGGTTCCGCGGCAGGACGGCGCATATGATATTTTTATTGAATACGCAAGGCACGACGTGGAATTTGCGGAGGAGTTCGGGAAAAAAGGCGGCGGTATCAATCACAATATTTTAAAAAGTGTGCTGGAACACGCAAAAAAAGTCAAAGTAAAAAGCGTGAAGATTTTTGTTTCCGGTATTTTAGCGGCGTCTTTATCCCTGACTTCGTTTTTGTCTGTATTTGCCGCCTCTGACCGCTATATTATGGGCTATTTATACAGCGGCACAGCCGAACAGCAAATGGAATACGTGGACAGAACCAATGCAGTTCTGGACACGGTTTCTCCCAGCTATTTTGATATTCAGCAGGACGGCAGTCTGAAGTTAAACCGTATCAGCGCACAATTTGTGGATAGTATGCACGAAAAGGGCGTGCAGATCGTTCCGTTTTTAAGCAATCATTGGAACCGCAGTGGGGGTATCAACGCGTTAAATAATGCCGAGGTCCTTTCCGAGCAAATCGCGGCTTATATTGAGCAATACGATTTAGACGGCATCAATGTGGATATTGAAAATGTGACCCACGAGCAAAAAGACCAGTATACCCATTTTGTAAAGCTGTTACGGGAAAAAATCCCGGCTCATAAAGAGGTTTCCGTTGCTGTGGCGGCAAACCCAAAAGACTGGCAGACAGGCTGGCACGGCTCGTACGATTATGCCGCACTTGCCCAATACGCGGACCATCTGTTCCTGATGACTTATGACGAGCATTACGAAGGCGGCACCGCCGGTCCTGTTGCAGGTATGCAATTTGTGGAGGATTCCATTCAATACGCACTGCGTAAAACTTCCCCGGATAAAATCGTTCTGGGCGTTCCTTTGTACGGACGCGTTTGGAGCCTGGACAATGACACGGTTACAGGAAAGGGAATCAGCAATAGAACCATTCAGGAAATTTTAAATGCCTGCGAATCCACCGTAACCTATGATGAGACCAGTCAGTCTGTAAAAGCAGAATTTACTATTACAGAACAAAGCAACCAATTTACCGTTGGCGGAGATTTTGTCTTACAGCCCGGAAGATATGTGGTTTGGTATGAAAATGACCAATCTTATAAAGCAAAATTGAGTTTGGTAGAAAAATACAATTTAAAAGGCGCAGGTTCATGGGCATTAGGGCAGGAAGATCCGTCTATCTGGGATCATTACGAAGATTGGGTAAACGGAGAATCAGAGAACACAACTCCATCCGAACCATCGGTCCCTGTGGAGCCGGAGCAACCGGATTCATCGGCTCCATCTGTTCCCGAACAGCCGGAGCCCCCTGTTTCTTCGGAACCGGAACCACCGGAGTCTATGGTTCCTCCGGAGACAAATTTGCCGGAATCCTCTGCACCGTCTCAACCGGATATATCTGAACCGCCGGCTTCTTCCCAACCTCCCCAATCTTCCTCCCCTCCAACCACTGAACAGCCAGATACCTCAGCTCCAAATGCACCGGATGTTTCAGAGCCACCAGTTTCTTCGGAACCTGCTCCTCCCCAATCAACTTCTCCGCCGGAATCTGAACAGCCGGACACAGCAGTTCCGTCCCAGCCTGAACAATCTGTGCCGCCAAGCACAGAAGATACTCCCGAAACTCCTCCAAACACTTCTGATACCAACTATTTGGTGCATGAAATAAAATCAGGAGATACACTTTGGGATATTGCGGAAAAATATTTGGGAAGCGGATTTCGTTATCATGAAATCATGCAGCTTAACGGCTTAACAAGTACGCTCATTTATCCGGGGGATCGACTGCAAATTCCAATTGAATATCAAGAATACACGGTACAAAGCGGAGATTCTCTTTGGAAAATTGCACAGGAACAATTAGGTTCCGGATTTCGGTATCCTGAAATTATAAAATTGAATCAACTCTCAAGCGATATTATCTATCCTCAACAAATCCTTAAGCTTCCAAAATCATAAACAAAACAGTCGAACGGCTCTGCGTTTGACTGTTTTTTCTATTGTCTCTTTCAACTATATGTTAACATACATACTTTCTCACAAAATCAACCGTCTTTTTCCCCTAAACTCTATGCAAATTAATTTCTCAAGATAATTGTAAAACATAAAATATTATGTTATCATTATTATTAAAACTTATAACTTTTTCAATATTTTTTGCTTTAAAATCTTTATAAAAATATTGTTGATTTCACGTTCTGTGACAAAGCAGATATCACTTTTCCATTTATATACCTAAGTCTTTACGGATACAAAATCAGTTGATCTATGAAGCAGTAAAATGATTGGTTTTTATACTCAATATCAGGTATGTTTTTTCAAATTTTTTAAAGTATATATGGAATCTGCAAAAAATCAAAATAAATGTTGGAAGGAGGAAATCCAGAGTGCATGTATACAATTCTCCGGAAATGTTGGATTTTCAGAGTTTTAACTTACATATTATAAAACAAGTTCTAAATCGCTTAAATTTATAGAACTGTGATCCGCTTAAGGGAAGCGTAGTAACACTCTAAAAAGTTTTGAATAAAGGAGATCTATATATGAAAAAACCTTTGCTAATCAAAAAGGGAATTGCTCTTTTAACAGCAGCTGTTATTGCTACTGGAGGAACTGTGTCTGCCTATGCTTTGACATCTCAAACAGAGACAACGGTGCAGGCACAAACAATGTCGTCCGATACAGGTATAGAAGCTTTCATGACAGAAGACGGAAAATTCAATCCTACTCTAGAACAGTTGTGGAGCACAGATTTATTAGACAGTAAATACCATATACAATCCTTAACGTTTGATGGTTTTACTGAAGCTGACAGAGAGAAAATCCTGGAAGCCATCAAAATATATACGGCCACTTGGCAAATGAAGACATTTTCAGTTACCATAACCATGACTCCGGAAGAATTCAAAAATTTCAGCGGTTATGATGAACATGAGGACCTAACCACAATTGCGGATTTTTTCCATGCTTATCTTCAAGATATACATGATGAAGCCATAAACTGGTATAAGGAGATGGACGACACTTATTGGAGCTATATGATGCTGTCACGTTCATTTGGAATCCAGTCCTACGTACAGTTTCAAGCCTCCGATAATCCTTATAACTCTCATCAAGGGAAAACAAAAATTGTATTGGAGTACCAAGGCAATGTAAAAAGTACCTTTGAACAGGAAAAAGCAGCCCGTGAGAAAGTAGATTCTTTTTATGCTCCGGGAGGTATTTTTTACGAATACCGTAAAGAAAATGACCTGAAAACCGACTATGAAAAGCTAGTAAATGCCTATAAATGGCTCGTTGATAACGTTTCCTACGGTGCGATTGATAACAGTTCCTACACAGGATATACCTCTTATGGTGCACTCATTGAAGGAAAAGCTGTTTGTAACGGCTTTTCTACCGCCCTTGGTCTGTTACTGCAACGCGCCGGTGTAGATATGCGTTGTATTTTTGGAGCTACAACATCTAACCATGCTTGGAACTGGGTGCGTATCGGAGAAGTATGGTATGGTTCCGACAGCACTAACGGTGCGGCAGGTATGATGCTGTGGCCTATAAAAAACGATAAATATAACTATTACCACATAGACCCGGACTTTGTCAAAGATGACTATCCGCAGGCTACGGAAAGATATGAGTATGAATGGCTAAATAAAACGTATGAGCAGTTAGAAGCCACCGACTCCGGCAGCATAGGCTCTAATCTAAAATGGACATTGAAAGACGGCGTGCTGAAAATTTATGGCACCGGCGCCATGCGCGACTTTGACAGTCCAGATCAGGTACCTTGGAAAAACTTTTTAGACGAAGGTGAAATCACACGTCTTGAAGTTGCTGACACCGTTACACGCATCGGAAATAATGCGTTTTATAATGTCTCTGCCCTTTCCTATGCAGATTATAAGGATGCACTTGCAAATATGGAGATTGGGGATAAGGCATTCAAAGACAGTCCCGAAAACCCAACCAACCCAGGCGATAATTTGGACGAAGAAAAAGCAGCGGCAATAGATACCATTAACGCGCTGCAATATCTAACGGATAAAGAATCCTATATTCAACAAGTACAAAACGCAAAAACGCAAGAAGAAATTAACCAGATTGTTGCTGACGCACAGAATAAAGACAGCGAATTAAAGCAACAGGCTGTAAACGCAGCAAAACAAACAGCTCTGGAAGAGTTGAACAAGCTGGATGCTTTAAGTGAAGAAAGAAAACAGCATTTTACTTCTGCAATCACCAGCGCACAGGAGATAGCGCAAATCCAAGCTCTGTCCGAGGAAGCAAAGCAGGAAAACTCCCAAGCCTTGGAACAGCTGAAAACAGACGCGCTAAACACCCTAAGCGGCTATCATTACCTGACAGAAGAGCAGGTTACCAGCTTTACAAATAGACTAAACAGCGCGTCTACTGCTGCCGATATTTCTTCTATTTTACAGGAGGCCAACACTGCCAACGAAAGCAATAAAGAATCCGCATTGGCAGAAAAACGGGCAGCCGCCAAGGCAGAGCTGGATAAGCTGGAATATCTGGACAGTACCAAAATTTCTCAATATAAAAGTGAAATTGATAACGCTGATTCCGAAACGCTCATTGATGACATTGTAACAAGAGCAAAGGCAGAAAATGAAACGGAAAAGAATCGAGTATTAACAGAAAAACGCAATGAAGCAAAACAAATTGTGGCAGGTTTGGAATACCTTGAGGAAGAAAGAAAAGAACAGCTGAATGCAGAAATAGACGCTGCTCAAACCGAGCAAGAGATCCAAGCCGTTGCCGATACAGCAATACAGGAAAACGAAACCAACAAAGCACAAATTCTTGCTCAAGAAAAAGAAGCCGCAAAGCAAGAACTGTCCAAATTAACATATCTAGGTGAACAATCACAAGATTTTGCAGACAGAATCGATGCTGCTGATTCTAAAACAGCAATTGATCAAATTTTAGAAGAAGCACGTCAGGAAAATGACCGGCTTCAAAAACTAGCTGTGGATGCAGCCAGAACACAAGCTCTTGAAGCTTTAAAAACGCTGAACTATCTGGACAGCAACACACAGCAATCATACATTCAAAAGCTGAACGCCGCCACCTCTGAACAAGAGATTCAAGATTTGCTGGCAGAAGCTGAACAAATCAATGAAACCAACAAACAAGCCGTGCTGGCAGAGAAAAGAAAGACAGCTTCTGAAGCAGTAAATGCATGTAAATATTTAAGTGATGACGAAAAAGCCGCCTTCCTTGAAACTATCGCTCAGGCAGATTCTGAAGATGCAATTGACCAGGCGGCAGAGGCTGCTCAAGCAAAAAATAACGAGAACAAAGCTGCTTTACTGGCAGAAAAGCAAGCACAGGCAAAACAGGATTTGGCTTCCCTTGTATATCTGACAGAGGAGCAAAAACGCAGCTTTACATCTGAGATAGATTCCGCCCAAGAACCGGAGGCGATTGATGGAATTATAGAGAGAGCCCGCCAAACCAATGAAGAACAACAGCAAACTCTTATAGGCAAAAAAGCGCAGGCAAAGGCTACCTTAAATACATTCACATATTTAAGCCCCGACGTATTGGAAAACTACAAAACACAAGTTGACAATGCTTCTTCCGTGCAAGACATTGACAATATTGTTTTAGAGGCACAACAGAAAAATGAAGAAGAACGCCAAAAAGTTCTGACAGAAAAACGAGAAGCCGCAAAATTAGTTCTGGAAGGTTTAACCTATTTGGAAGACACAAGACGGCAAGAATATTTGAACGAACTCAATACGGCCGATTCCGAAGAAGCAATTGATGATATTGTGGCTCGTGCCGAAAAAGAAAATGAAGACGCAAAACAGGAACAACTCACTGCAAAGCGTGCGGAAGCTATACAAAAGCTGGAAGAATTGACCTATCTCGGCGATAAAAAACAGCAGTATATAAATGAGATTAACGCAGCTGATACTGAACAGAAGATTGATCAATTGGTAGCTGAAGCTCAGCAGGAAAACGAAGAGCTGAAAAAACAGGCAATTGAAAATGCACGTACACAAGCTTTGGAAACTCTCAACACGCTGACCTACCTGGGTGATGCAAAACAAGAGTATGTTCAAAAAATAACCAACGCGGCTACTGAACAGGAAATTGAAACCTTCCTAAATCAGGCCAAAGCGGAAAACGAAACGAAGAAACAGCAAGCAATTGCCGCAAAACGCGAAGAAGCAAAACAACAACTGGATACCCTAAGCTACTTGACCCCAGAGGAAAAAGCAGAATATACGGAACAAATTGAGAATGCTGATTCCGAGGACGCAATTACACAAATTATGTCCGATGCAGAAGCTGCTAATGCCAAAAACAAAGCCGATTTACTGGCTCAGGAGCAGGCAAAAGCAAAGGAACATCTGGAAACACTTCAATATTTGACTCCGGAACAAAAAAATGACTTTATTGCAAAAATTGAAGCTGAACAGGAACCGGCAGCAATCTCCGGTATCATGGAACAGGCTGACGCAATCAATGAACAACAAAAACAGCAGGCACTGGATGCCAAAAAGGAACAAGCGTTGATTTCCTTGGAAAACCTTGATTATCTGGAAGCGGACGCAAAGCAGAATTATAGCAACAGCATAAACGCTGCAACTACCGAACAGGAGATTGACAATATTCTGGCACAAGCCCAAACAGAAAATGAAGCGAAAAAACAAGAAATCCTTAACGCTGCAAGAGAAGACGCTAAACGACAGCTGAATACATGTACACATTTAGGCAGCGAAAAAATGCAATCGTATTTAGAGCAAATTGAATCTGCAAATTCTGTGGATGAGATAACAAATCTGGTAGAAGCTGCTCTCCGGGAAAATGAAGCGTTAAAAGCACAGGCACTGGCTGATAAAAAAGCTGAGGCAAAACAAATTCTCAATACCTTCACTTACTTGGGAACAGAAAAAATCCAGAATTATTCAAATCATGTCGATTCCTTACAAACAATAGATGAAATTGATGCCTTTTTACAACAGGCACAACAAGAAAATGATCAGCTAAAAGCACAAGCTGACGCTCTTAATGCGAAGAAATCGGAAGCGAAAAACGCACTTTCTTCCATGACAAGATTGAGCAATGCTCAACGTCAGGCATATGAAGCCCGTGTGGATGCTGCTGATACCATTGAAGCGATAGACACAATTTTAATTGAGGCAAAAGCAGAAAATGACAGATTAGACGCAATCGCTGTGCTTGAAGAAGCCAAAACAAATGCTAAAGCAACAATCGATACTCTAACATACTTACCGGAAGCAGATGTTTTACAATACAAACAAAGTATTGATTCCGCTACGGATACAATGATGATCGATTCGATTATTGCTCAAGCACAAGCACAAAATTCACAGCTTCAGGAAGCTGCCAGATTGGTACAGAAAAAAGCAGAGGCAACAGAAGAGCTCAATACCATGTCCTACCTTGACTCAGCTGCTGTCCAAAAATACAGAACACAAATTGAAAACTCGCAGACAGTTGCCGATGTAGAGGCTGTTTTGCTGCAAGCTCGCAACGAAAACAATACGCTTGAAGCGGCAGACCAGCTCAAAACTGCAAAAGCACAAGCCAAAGCTTCCTTACAACAGTTTGTATATTTAAGTCCAAACATGCTGCAATCCTATCAAAATCAAATCGAGGCTGCTGCTTCTGTTGCGGCAGTAAACAATATTTTAGAACAGGCCAATACAGAAAATACGCAGTTACATCAACAGAAACAGCTGGCGGACAGCAAGGAACAGGCAAAAACAGTAGTCAACGGACTAACTACATTCTCCGAATCTGAAAAGAACCAGTTGATACAACAAATTGAACAAGCTCAAACTGTTTCTGCAATACAAGCCATTATAGAAGACGTCCAGGCAAAGGAACAACAAAATTTAAATCAGTCACCGGCTCAGGATAATAACAATAGCGCAAATATGGTAAATCAGGCTGATTCAGAGCAAAACACCATGAACGCGCCTCAAACAGGAGATCAGATTTCTTTCTATCCCTTGTTCATATTACCTGCCAGTGCTGTGGTAATAGGTATTTTAATTTTAATCAGATTTATCAGAAAAACAACCAAAGAATAAATTTCGTTTATAGATTATCGTTTGTTCCATACCACGTTCTCTTTCAAGAAAGAAAAACCCTAATTGTCTATATGCAAAAGCTACTACATTGTGCATATAGCAATTAGGGTTTTTTATTTCTTTTTTTTAGCTTTATTGATAACAATTGTCACTCGTAACACACCAAATTCCATAAGAAGATACGTTTTGACGGTATTTCTGCAAAGAGAATTGCAGATGGATCTCTGTGGTTCTCTTTCTGAAAAGCTTTCCATCATTTTTGTAAAACGTTTATGTCATTACCCGGTATTTTCCATATAAAACAGAACTGTCCTCTACTATTCTTCTACATAGCAGAAAACCCAAAATAACTGAGTAATCCATTGTAAATTCCTTGTGCAAAGCCTCTTTGGTCATCCCGAAGTTTCTCAGCGTCAGAAGTATTGCTTAAATATCCCAACTCTACCAGCACAGCAGGCATGGTAGTACGTCTTAATACATAAAGTGACGGATTCAGCCGTACGCCGTTGTCCTTAGTGCCAACACGTTCTACAATTGCATTGAGAATATGCTGTGCCAGCCAATAAGATTGGGTATTGCTGCGATAGACATAAACTTCACTGCCATTAATTGCAGGATTTGTATTAGAGTTGCAGTGGATACTGATAAAATAGTCTGCGGGCCAAGAATTTGCCATATTGACTCTGGCCTGTAAACTGGTTGAGTTACTGGTTCCCAGTACCGTTTCAGGAGTTGGGCGTGACACTCTTGCCGTAAATCTTGGATCATCGTTCAATAAATTTGCTAAATAAATTCCCACATGATAGGTAACGTCTTGCTCACGCAGACCATTTCCCTCTGCTCCTGCATTGTGACCGCTGGGATTATGTCCTTGATCAATAAAAATTCGAATTGCCAAGCTATCGCCTCCTAGTATGCTCTGCCTTATCTTATTCCAGCCTTGGAGTAAAGGTGAATTGATTCCTAAATCAATTCCATCAGGAATATTTATAAACCACTATTGACGTACATAGCAGTATTTGTTAAATTATTTTTCCTCGTTTTAATTTAGTGTTTCTTTTCTCTGAACACACTGCAGCCGCTTACAAGTATAAAACAGAACACAGAAAAAAGAGAATGAATTTGGAATACTCAACTTTTCTTCCAAATTCATCCTCTTTCAAAAGAAGTCTTTATTATATAATCAGCATCGCCGCAGAAGCGTCATTATTAGAGAATGGTAACGATTGAATCACAGCATCTGTAATCAGTATCAATGTTATGCGCAATGAAACGGGCTTTAAAGTTTCTTTCATTACACATTGCATTTGGATTTCCTCCGGATACGTCTAAATCTTCAGGAAGAACAAACTTGATACATCTTACCAAAACATCCCGGCAAGTAGGAAAATTGTGTGCAGGAATTGTAAATGTTTTCATTCCTCGCTGATATTCCTCTCCGTTAGAATCAACTTCCGTTAGAATCACAGCCAATGCAACACGTTTGCCGGGACAGACATTTTTCACCGTTACATCCAACTGAAGAATTCGTCCCAAAGATTCCAAATAGGTGCTTCCCATATCAATGACCATAGAATCCTGACATCCGCCGATAGAGAGTTCTACCGGAATCGGACATGGTTCAGGATTGACCACAACACCGCATTCTACCAGCACTGAAGGTGATGGAAAAGTAACAGCGTTGCCTTCATCATCGGAATAAGTGATGGATTGGTTCACTTCTTTTTCTCCGGAAGTCTGCGCAATATGCTTAATATAAAATTCTAAAGAAGCTCCTTCGTTTGCGGTAACGCCCAGTTCATCGATCTTCCATTGAATGTTATTTGAATCTATCATTTCAGCCGTTCCCTTTGTCGGAGGGGTTAAACTGATAATCATAAAATTAGGATTTACCACTTCATCTATTTAGATATTAGTAGCGCCTGTTTTGGAAATGTTCGCTGCAAGATCTTTAAACAACTCCTCTAAATCTGCATCGTCAGGTGTCACTGCCACATGGGACGCATCAGGATCCGTTGCCCAATCGTTCAGGACAGCTACGTCTATTCCATCTGATCCAATTAAACCAATGCAGTAAATAATAATGCCTGACGCCCTTGCTGCAGCGGCCACCGGGGCAGGCGGAGCGCCTGCCGTTGTCTTTCCGTCCGTAAACATAACAATTACTTTTGCATTTGCAGAAAGCGGATCAAACAACTGCATTGCTGTTGTAAAGGCATCTGCATGATTGGTAGAGCCGCCTGCTGTTAGATCGTCAACAGCATCTTTTAATGTTGCAACGGAAGTAATTAACTGCGTATCTGCTGTAGCAGTATCGGAAAAGCTCACGATACCAATTCGGCTGCCGGAACCAATATTTCCATCCTGAGTATCGTCTGTCGCTTCGTCAATAATATCGATAAAGGTTTTAGCGCCTGCTTTCATATTAGCAAGAGGACTTCCTGCCATACTGCCGGAACGATCCAGTACCAAAACAATGTCTGTAGGGTTTGAAGCGATATCCGGAGCCGCCGAAAGCGCCAGCGTAACTTTTAGAATTCCATCGCAGCCAATCTGGTCTGCATTAATTTGTTTATTTGAGTTTGTAATCCCCATAATACCTTCCTCCAGAATTTATAGTCAAAAGGGGCGTGTCCCCTTATGTTCTATATACTATGCTGTGAAAGCTATACGGGACACTGTTATAACCTATTTGGCTTCTGTTTGCCAATATCCCACGGCAGACACGTAAAAATAAGATTTTCTGCCAAATTCAAAAAACGATTTGAACTTACTTTGTAATATCTCCCTGTGTAATTTACTTATAAAAATAATGTGAAACCATCAAGCGCCCGGATTGAAAAATAACAGCAATATCAATATTAAAACCGTGAAATTTCTACGATTTACTGCTAATTCCGTAAATTGAATAAAAGCATCTTTTGATTCTCACATACTTAAATTTTTAGACTACCAAAACATAAGAAAAATTCTGTATTGAGTCTGTCCAGTTCATGATATTTCAAACGAATTCTTTTGCTGGTTCATTTCCATCAAAAAGATATTCACAATGAATATAAATACAAGACGATACATAAGCACCCAAAAATACGGATTCTGCGTTAAGAGTTTCGGCTGGGAAGCATTGACAAAATGAATGACCGATTTAAACAAGAGTGATAAAATAGAAGAAAAAGCCGAGCCTGAAATACAAATGGCATCTAGGTTCAGTCTGAATTTACACTGCAAAAAAGATACCCGCTGAAAAGGAAAAATAAAAAGCTGAGCCCGGAACGCAAATTGTGTCCGGGCTCAGCCTGGTGGGAAGCGTTGACGAAAAAGATACCCACTATAAACGCGAGCGGCAAGGCAAAAGAAAAAGCCGAGCCCGGGACGCGAATTGCGTACCGGCTCAGCCTGGTCCACCCGGAGGGATTCGAACCCCCGACCTCCAGAATCGGAATCTGTTGCGATATCCAGCTTCGCTACGGATGGTAATACAGTTTTTACAGTATACCATAAAATCACAACAGTTGCAAATAAATTACCGAATATTTTTTTAAAATTGCAATACAAACTATCAGGCCGGAGAAACCCCCAGCCTGATTCATATTCCTAACAATGCTTCCGCACAGTCCTTGAGCGCTTTTATCACCGCTTGAGATTCTGCCTTTGTTTTGCCTTTTGCAGAAAGGTACAGTTTCAGCTTTGGTTCTGTGCCCGAAGGACGCACAATCAATTTACTGCCGTTTTCCAAACGGTATTCCAGCACGTTGGACTTTGGCAGCGTAATTTCTGTTTCCGTTGTACCATCCACATGCTTTGCTGTTTTATAGTCACTGTGCCCCGTTACTGCAACCCCTGCAATTTGTACAGGCGTGTTGCCGCGCAGGCGCTCCATTATGGACTGCATCTGCCTCATTCCGTCCTGACCCTCAAAGGTAAAATTCATCAAATCATTGAGATAGTAGCCGTGTTTTTCATACAGCGCGGTAATGGCGTCCACCAGCGTTTTTCCCTGCTTTTTGTAGTAAACCGCCATTTCGCATACCAGCATACTGGCGTTGACCGCATCCTTATCACGCACATAACTGCCGGATAAATAGCCATAGCTTTCTTCAAAACCAAAAATATAACGATTTTCCTGGCCGTTTGCCTCCAGCCCGGCAATTTGGTCGCCAATGTACTTAAAGCCGGTCAAAACGCTTCTGAGCTCAATGCCGTATTCCTTTGCCACGCTGTCGGCCAAATCAGTGGAAACAATTGTTTTTACCGCAACGGGCGCTTTAGGCATGGAGCCGTTTGCAATGCGGCTGCGGGCAATAAAATCCAAAAGCAAAACGCCCACCTCATTGCCGCTGAGCAGTTGATAGGCGCCGCTGTGCCGTACGGCGATACCCATACGGTCACAGTCCGGGTCTGTTGCCACCAGCAGATCCGGCTGTACCTGTTCACAAAGCTCCAGTCCCTTTTGCAAAGCCTCCCGAAACTCCGGATTGGGATAAGGGCAGGTAGGAAAATGCCCGTCCGGCTCCGACTGTTCCGGTACAATGATCACTTCTTTGATTCCGATCATATCAAAAATACGTGTTACACACATTTTTCCGCTGCCGTTGAGAGGCGTATATACCACCTTTAAATCGGCGCCGGTGCAGTCCAAAACGCTTTGAGATTTGACCGCATTCAAAAACGCCGTTACCACGTCCTCCCCAATGGTTTTGATTTTCCCCTGCGCTGCCGCGGCGTCATAATCCATATGCTTTACATCGCGGAAAATATCAAGGGCATTGATTTCAGACAGAATCGCGTCCGCCATTTCCAACGCTACCTGACAGCCGTCGCTGCCGTATGCTTTATAGCCGTTATATTTGGCGGGATTATGGCTTGCGGTGATGCAAATACCCGCATCACACTTTAAATAACGTACAGCAAAAGACAGGGCCGGCGTAGGCATCAATTGCGGGTAAATATACGCAGTGATCCCGTTGGCGGCCAGTACCTCCGCAGCTGCTTTTGCAAATACATCCGATTTGATACGGCTGTCGTACGCAATGGCAACAGCGCCATGGGACGTGATATTGTTCAGATAGTTGGCAAGGCCCTGTGTGGCCTTGCGCACCGTATAAATATTGATGCGATTGGTACCCGCGCCAATTACGCCGCGCAGGCCGCCTGTGCCGAATTCCAGCTCACGGTAAAAACGGTCGTTGATCTCCTGCACATTGCCTTCAATCGCTTTTAACTCCTCCGTTAAATCCGGGTCATCCAGCTGCACGGAGCGCCATCTCTCATACTCTGTCATGATCTCTTCTCCATTCTCCGCCGCCGGTTTTTATTTGCCTGCCGCGGCGGTCAATATCGTTTAACCGTACTTTCCCACATAGCCTATCATGCCGGCGCGTGCCGTGTCAAGCAGAGAAAGTCAAACCTTTAAAATGCGGGCAAACAGCCCTGCATCCGTAATATCCAGCACGCCGTAGGTACCGCCTGCGTTCTGCAGGGAACCGGGATTCAACAAATACAAACCGTCGTCATATTCTGTTACAGGCAGGTGCGTATGACCAAACAGCACAACATCTGCCTTTCTTTTCCTGGCTTCCAGCTTTATCTGCTGCAAATCCGTTTTTACGCGGTACTCGTGGCCATGTACAAAAAAAATCGTCTTTCCCTGTATTTTCAGCTCGCCTGCAAGCGGCAGTGCAGAGCCCCAGTCGCAATTGCCGGCAACCTGATAAAACTGCCTGTCGGCGTAAACAAATTCCAAATCCGTAATATCATCGGCTCCGTCCCCCAAATGGATCACCGTTTTTGCCTCGGGCTGGCTTTCCAGCGCGCGCTCTATGTTTCTTGTATTTCCATGGGAATCGGAAATCACCAGAATTTTCATATAACCTCCCCTGGACCCCATACGCAAAGCTGTGGAAGCGTCCTGTTTTTCCGCATATGTATAATAACCTAATCATATTATATATGGAAACCTATGGGAGAATCCAGTCTTTTTTTGAAAACTTTTTACTTTTGAAAGGTGGGAAACGTTTTGCCTAACAACGAAGAACTGCAAAAACTGCTGAACACCGCGGCACAGCGTTTGGGCACACAGCCTGAACAACTAAAGCAGCAGGCCGAAAACGGCACCCTGCAAAAAATGCTCGGCAGATTAAACGCCAACGACGCCGCAAAGCTGCAGCAGGTTCTAAACGATAAGGAAGCAGCCAACAAGCTGCTGAGCACACCGCAGGCACAAATGCTGATGAAAAAGCTGATGGGCAAATAAGAAACGGGGTGACGGTCATGGACGACTTAGCCGGAAAACTGAATGAAATTTTAAATAACCCAGCGGAAATGGCAAAACTCCAGCAAATGGCCAGCAGCCTGCTGGGACAGACAGCATCAGCGGCACAAAATACCGGCTCCGAACAGCATACACAGCCGGCACAAAATAATTCCGGCGGGGTGGATTTAAGCCGGCTTGCCGGCTTACTGGGACAGCAGACAGCGTCCGGACAGACGTCCCAGAGCAATGGAATGCTGGACACTTTATCTGCTCTGGGCGGTTTGGGGAACAACCAGGGCACACCCAGCGTTTCACCGGAAATGCTGGGCGCGCTTATGAAAATCGCGCCTTTGCTGGGTACAGTAAACCAGGAGGACGACAATACCAGACTGCTGCACGCTTTGCGGCCTTTGCTGAAAAGCGAGCGGCAGAAAAAACTGGACGAAGCCATCAAAATCATGCGAATGCTGAAGTTCCTGCCTCTATTAAAGGAACAGGGCATTTTGCAGGGGATTTTATGAGGTGAAGCATGGCCAACGAAAATATGGATATGAAACGTATGCAGGAAGAAGCCATTCACAGAGTGCAGGAAATGCAGAGCCGCGCCAATCGCCAACTGCACGGTATGCCGCCGATACCTCCGCCGCCGGACCGTGCGGACAGCAGGCCGCCTTCATCCGAAAAAACGCCCGTTCCACCCGCCCGGGAACCTGTAAATACCGCGGATACACAAGGCGGCCCTTTACATAACCAAAACACAGAAGCACCACCCCGAGCCGTATCCGTGCCTGCCGTACCGCAAAAGATGGCGGAGAACCTGCTGGACGGCATTATGAAGGACAGCGAACGCACACTGATTATGATACTGCTTTTGGTACTGTTCAACGAGCAGGCAGATACCAGCGTGATTTTTGCGCTGCTATACCTGCTTTTATAAAAATAACATAGCAGGACGTCTTGTGCATACACAAAGCGTCCTGCTTGTTCTGTTCTACAAAATATGCATTCAAGCGGACTGTACGGAGGAGAGATACGGCTCTCCGCTTAAAGCGTCAAAGTCCAGTATATAGCGGTACGTTTGCACAGCGGCGCCCTCCTGTTCGGAAGAAAATTCTACTGTAACAATAATTGCGCCGTTTTCCTTTTGTACCTGCTTGATTTGCGGCGTATTTTCTCCCATACTGCTTTGAGGCAGTACGCGGTATGTATGGGAGGTTTCGTCATACACGAAAAAAGAAGTGCTTTGCGGCTGCTGATACGGAAGACGGTAATCACTGCCAAACAGCTCTTTAGACGCGGCTTCCACATCGCCTGCAGGTACGATCATCCTGCCCTGCTCGTCCGTTTCTTCATAGTCCTCCCGGTGTTCCATGACCGCCCGCCACACGGACGCCTGCAGCGTCATATCTCCGCTCGCCTGGGACAAAGAGGCAAACGGCGCCGGCTGCTGCAGCATGACCGGCGTTAAAAAAGCATTGAGCTGCTCTATACTTTGCACCAGCTGTATGCCGCCAAACATACAAAAGCACACTACACCCGCAAAAGCGGCTGTTAACAGCAAAATACCCGGAAGCACGCCCCTTGGCTTTTCCTGCGCCGCTTTTGACCGATATTGCTCCTCCTGTCGACGGGCCACCTCCGGGTCAGCAGGATAAAACAGCCTGGACGGCTGATTATTCCGCTTCCATAAAGGAAAGCCCTCTCTTTCCGGCGCTGTCTCCTCTTCCGCCGGCAGTTCTTCCACCGGCGATACCGGTTCTGCTCCCTCCAGGTCTCCGGTATCCACTTTCACGTGTATGGTAGGCGCTGTTTCCTCCGCAGGCTCCGGCAAAGAAGCGGGCGCCGTTTCTGCTGTCTGCCGCATTTGCAGCTGAGGCAAAAATCCGGCAGAGGGCTCGTCTCTGTAATCACATACAAACTGCGCTGTTTTTTTCTTCGTGTGCTCTTGATATTCTTCGTTCATTTGTAATGTTCCAGCTCCTTGTTTTATACTTTTGCCTATTTATATATAAGTATAAAACAGCACTGTCAGAACCCTTTTTCAAAAAAATCTGTAATTCAATGCAAAATGCGTGCCTTTGGTCCCGGTATCAGTTCATGGCCGGACACGTTTTTTATTTGCGCACCTGCTGCCAAAATACCACATTGCAAAAACAGACAGGCACCCGCCGGGTACCTGTCTGCTGCATAAAATTTTCTTTTTTGGATAACCGTTGTCATATATTTTACAGCCGGTACTGCGGATTATTCCCGCACCTGTCCGCTGCCGCTGACAATGAATTTTACAGATGTCAGCTGTTCAATCCCCATGGGACCTCTTGCATGGAGCTTTTGGGTAGAAATGCCGATTTCCGCTCCCAGCCCGAACATACCGCCGTCTGTAAACCGGGTAGAAGCATTGACATACACCGCCGCCGCATCGATTTGAGAGGTAAACAGCATGGCATTTGCATAGCTTTCGGTCACAATGCATTCGCTGTGTCCCGTTGTGTATTTCATAATATGATCCACAGCATGGTGAATATCCTCCACCACACCGACTGCAAGGATATAATCCAGATATTCCGTTGCCCAATCCTCTTCTGTGGCGGGTACAGCCTCCGGCAAAATGCCGCAAACGGTTTTGCAGCCCCTGATTTCTACCTGTTTCTCTTTGAGCCTGTTGGCAATTACAGGCAGCGCCTGTTCCGCGATTTTTTTATGCACCAGCACGGTTTCAATGGCGTTGCAGACAGAGGGGCGGGAGGTTTTGGCATTAAAAATAATATCGGCCGCCATATTGACATCCGCCCATTGATCCACATACACATGGCAGTTACCGGAGCCCGTTTCAATGACGGGTACCTTGGCGTTCTCCACCACCGCCTTGATCAGCCCCGCACCGCCCCTTGGAATCAATACGTCAAGATAGCCGGTCAGGCCCATCATTTCATTGGCAGACTCCCTGCTGGTATCCTGTACCAGCTGGATACAGTTTTCGGAAAGCCCCGCCTGCACCAGCGCGGCACGCATAATATTGGTGATGCACTGATTGGAGCAAAACGCCTCTTTTCCTCCCCGCAAAATCACAGCATTGCCGGACTTCAGGCAAAGCGCCGCCGCGTCGGAGGTCACGTTGGGCCTTGCCTCATAAATCATGCCGATGACCCCCAGCGGTACACGCACTTTTTCGATTTTGAGCCCGTTGCTTTGTACCATGCCGTCCAGCACGGTGCCGATGGGGTCTTTGAGCGCCAGCACCTCTTCCACACCCTTGGCCATGCCTTCTATCCGCGCCTGCGTCAATGTCAGGCGGTCCAACAGGGACGGGGACATACCGTTTTCCTTTGCTCTGGAAATATCTTCGCCATTGGCCGCAATAATATCTGCTGCATGCTCCCGCAAAGCCTTTGCAATAGCAGCCAGCCCTTTCTCTTTTTTATCTCCCGCAAACGCAAGCGTACGTGCCGCTTCCTTTGCGCGTTTTCCCATTTGCTCCAATTCTGTCATAGCCGTACCTCCTTTAATGATGCCGCGGTTATTGCGCCGCAAATGTGGTACCGATTTGTTCGCCATCCAGCAGCCGGTACAAATTTTTAGGGTCGTCACCACTCATTACACAGCAGGCAATGCCCGCTTCATTGGCAATTTGCGCCGCCCGTATTTTAGTAGCCATACCGCCGGTACCGCGGCTGGTGCCCGCGTCCCCTGCCAGCGCTTTGATCTCCTCTGTGATTTCTGCAACATAAGGAATACGCTTTGCAGCGGGGTCTTCTCTTGGGTCTGTATCATAAAGCCCGTCAATATCGGTCAGGATAATCAGCATATCCGCGCCTACCAATGCAGCAACCACGGCGGACAGAGTATCATTATCTCCAAAATGAGGTCCGTCCAGCTCATCTACACTGACGGTATCGTTTTCATTCACCACAGGGATAATATCCATGCCCAGCAGCTCCCGAAAGGTATTTTCTACATTGCGCTGGCTGTTTTCGCTGGCAGTTACGTCTGCCGTAAGCAACACCTGCGCCACCATGCAGTTATATTCTCCGAACAGCTTATCATACATGAACATCAGCTCACATTGGCCTACCGCAGCAATGGCCTGCCGTTTCTCCGTTTCCACAGGGCGCTCCCGCAACCCCAGCTTACCCATGCCGACGCCCACCGCACCGGACGAAACAAGCACGACCTCCAAACCGGAATGGTGCAAATCGCTCAGCACCTTGCAAAGCTCCTCTGTCCGCCTTAAATTCAATTTTCCGTTGTCATAGGTCAGCGTAGAGGTGCCTACCTTTACCACAATACGCTTTGCCTGTACCGTTGCAGACATTCCCATTCGTCTCCTTTATAAAATCATCATAACATTTGCGCTGCAATAAAATAATATTTTTTCTATTATACCATACTCCGCTGCAAAAGCACAGTGTTTTTCCAAAACCCTTTTCCCGTTCCCAAACCAGCGGAAAAGTGCTGTAAAATTCTGTTGCCATCGAAAAGCCCCTGTCAACAAGCATTTGGCACAGCGGTATAATAAAAATATACCGCAGCAACAGGCAACAGAAACAAAAGAAAGATATCTATAATGAAAAACGACTTTAGATAAAGAACTGGCGGAAGAATACGGCGTGCCGAGCCTGACTGTGTGCCCCATGCTCCGGGAAGGTCAGGTGTTTTTTGACAACTACGTCAAACCGGATGGATTTTGTGATAAGGTGTGGAAAGCGATTTACCAGTACGCATTTGCGCTTGCTCATGGGGCAGAAAAGGAATGATTCTATTTTGGAGACTGGATCAAAAAAACCGGTGTTGCCATATGCAGCTGCAATGACGGATTAAGACCGGTTATTTTTAAGCTGGAAGCAACAGAGAAAACAACAAATCTCAATGATACGCCGGTATACTGATAGATAAATACCCCGCAAAAAGGGATAAGACCTCTTTGGGTCTTATCCCTTTTTGTGTCACCAGCCTCTGTTTGCATACAGGCTGTCCTGTGGTATCTCGGAAATCTCCAAACCTTTCATGGCCTCGCCCAGCCCCGCGCTTACCTCTGCCAGCATCTGCGGATCATTGTAATGTGCCGTGGCGGTCACAATGGCCTTTGCGCGTAGCGCCGGATTTTGGGATTTGAAAATACCGGAGCCTACAAATACGCCCTCACTGCCAAGCTGCATCATCAAAGCCGCATCTGCCGGCGTAGCGATACCGCCTGCCGCAAAATTTACAACGGGCAGCCTACCGTTTTGCGCTGTGTATACAACCAAATCATATGGCGCATCATGCTCTTTAGCAAAAGTCATCAGCTCCTGCTCCGGCATATTTTGCAGCTGACGAATGGCCGCTGTCATGGCGCGCATATGCCTGACAGCCTCTACCACATTGCCCGTACCCGCTTCTCCTTTGGTGCGGATCATGCAGGCACCCTCCCCGATTCTTCTAAGCGCTTCTCCGATATTGCGTGCACCGCACACAAATGGTGTGTGAAATGCAAATTTATCCAGATGGTACCTGTCGTCTGCCGGTGTGAGCACTTCACTTTCGTCAATATAGTCAATGTGCAGCGCCTGTAAAATCTGCGCTTCTGCAATGTGTCCAATGCGCACCTTTGCCATAACGGGAATGGATACTGCACTTTGGATCTCTTTGATCATATTCGGGTCACTCATACGGGCCACCCCGCCCTGTTTACGGATATCCGACGGTACGCGTTCCAGCGCCATGACCGCCACTGCGCCCGCTTCCTGCGCGATTTCCGCCTCTTTGGCATTGGTTACGTCCATAATGACGCCGCCTTTGAAGGATTCCGTTAAATTTCTGTTTTTTTCCGATTGCTGCCGCATGGTCAGTTCTCCTTTTCTGTTGTTTTTCTTGCAAACACAATCATGTTTAGATATGATTATAAAAGAAAACTGATTCTTATAAAATAGTCAGTTTAAGTATTTTTAATAGTATCAGATTAGGAGACTTACCATGCATATCCATACAAACGGCAGACAGCCTTTATATTATCAGCTGTACCTTTCCATGGTAAAAAAGATACAGCAGGGCACTTATAAAGAAAACGAAAAGCTCCCCTCTAAACGGGCTTTTGCAGACCATTTGGGCGTCAGCCAGAACACAGTGGACACTGCCTACCAAATGCTGGTTACGGAGGGCTATGTCCGCGCGCGGCCACGCAGCGGTTTTTACGTCAATCCTCTGGACGCTCCCTTAGCTGCGCAGCAGAATATCCCCGTTTCCATATCCATAGATGAGGCGGAGCGTACACAGGACGATGATATGCCTTTTCAGCTTTCTACCAACTCTGTGGACGTGAATACCTTTCCTCATGCCACCTGGGCCAGGCTTGCCAAAGAGGTCATGTACTCCCGGCCGGATCTGGTTTGTCCCGGCGATCCGCAGGGCGATTTATGTCTGCGGCAGGCCATTGCGGATTACCTGCATAAATACCGCGCGGTACGCTGTACCGCAGGCCAAATCATAGTAGGCGCAGGTTTGGAATATTTACTGATGCTGCTGAATGTATTGTTTGATGCAGACAGTATATTTGCCATGGAAAATCCCGGATACCCAAAGGTATACCAGGCCATTTCCAACTGTGGCAGAACCGTTGTGCCTGTACCTGTAACAAACACGGGCATTGACATTGCCGCCCTTGCCCGCAGCGGGGCTGACTTGGTATATGTAACGCCATCCCATCAATTTCCCACAGGGGTGGTCATGCCCATAGGCAGACGGCAGGAGCTGCTGCGCTGGGCCGGGGAAAAGGACGGCCGTTTCATTATTGAAGACGACTACGACAGTCAATTAAAATATACCGGCAAGCCCATACCGTCCTTACAGGGAATTGACACAGAGGGCAAGGTGGCCTATGTGGGCACTTTTTCCCGCAGCATTGCGCCCTCTGTCCGCATTGCTTACCTGGTACTGCCTTTTACCCTGCTGCACAAATACCGCGACCTTTGCTCCCACTACGCCGCCACCGTTTCCCGTTTTGAGCAGCACACCCTGTACCGTTTTATGCGCGGCGGCCATTTTGAGCGGAACATCAACCGCAGCCGCAACGCCTGCCGCAAACGCAGAGACGCGTTGGTTTCTGCGTTAAAAGCCTCTGCCATTGCAGATTGTATTTCCATTTCCGGCGCAAACGCGGGATTGCACTTTCTGCTGACGGTGCAAAACGGAATGTCCGAAGCCCAGCTGATTGCCAGCGCCAAAGCAAACGGCATTGCCCTGCGGGGAATATCCCCTTTTTATTTTGACAACAGCACACCTGTCAAAAGCACCGTTCTGCTGGGATTTGCCCGCCATTCCCCGCAGGAGCTGCAGCAGGCCGCTCATTTACTGGCGGGTATCTGGCAACAGAAGTAAACTTCTGTTGAAGTAAACTTCTGTTGAAGTAAACACATATAAAACTTTTCGGCAAAAATTATGTACCACCAGGTAATTGTGGTTTACCTCAGTTTTTGCACCGGCACCTCTTTTTCAATATGCTGTACCGCAGGCATATGCGGACTTTGTCCAGCAGAATAACATCGCTTTGTTTCTGGCTTTGCCGCAATCATCCGGCAGACATACCCATGTGTATTAACTTATAAATAAAGCAAACTATTATGAAACTATGTATTCCTGCTCCATATCGATCAACTGCTCACTTTGTACTATGTACATACGGTCCATGATACCTGTACCGGTCAGTCCAAAACAGCCTAATGTTACAAAAGACGCCACAAAACACACAGCGCACACCATCATAAAAATTGCCCTTTTTTTCATCAGACACAACCTCCTGTCTACATTCTGTCAAAATAAATGCCAAAAAACCGTATTTCATTATTTACCATTATTTTACAGAAACCCATGCGATAACGCAATACAAAAACGAAAATTCACAGCCTGATTCTGCAAACTGTAATATAATGTAGGTAATTCTGTAAAATCACTGTTTTCTCAACAAAAAAACTGTGATAAAAAATTGCAAATAACTTCCTTTTTCGTAAATAGCACCCATAAAAAATACCGGTCTGCTTTAAAACAGACCGGTATTTTTCTTTTGCGTCATCTATTTTATTTCATCAACAGATATGATTTTTGCCCCGTAAACAGTTTGCAGATAGGCAATATCTCCCTCAAATTCCTGGGGAGCAAACGCGCTGACACAATCCCTTGGAATATAAATATGGTAGCCCCAGCAAAAAGCGTCCGCAGCCGTATGGCGCACGCAGATATTGGTGTACAATCCCGTAATAATCAAATTTTCTATTCCCAGCGTTGTCAGCAGCCATTGCAGCTCCGTTTGGAAAAAACCGCTGTAACAGTGCTTTGGTATTATATAATCTCCCGGACAGGGTAAAAGCTCCGGAACAACCTGTGCGCCTGCTGTCCCCGCAATGGCATGTTCGCCCCACAGCTTCAGTTCCGGGTCTGTGCCCGGCACGTGACAGTCGTTGCAATAAAAGACAGGTACCTTCTTTTGGCGGGCTTCTGTAAGCAAAGAACGGATAGGCGCCACAATTTCCCTTGCCTGCGTGCAAGACAGCGCGCCTTTTACAAAATCGTGGAGCATATCCACCACAAGCACCGCCGTTTTCTCATGCAAAAGCGTTTGTTCCACGTTTCCACCTCCATACCGTATGTTTGGGATTATCATACCATATTTTATATTACCTGCATAGAGTCCGCCCGGTGATTACCGACGATTGACCTGCAATATTCCAAAAGTCAAAACCTTTTAAGGACCTTAACCGGCTGGATAATGCAAAAGGCCGCCTGACTGGCGGCCTTTTGTTGCATACCTGACAGCTGTTTTTATCCCTGTCCCGGGTCACGGGAGAGATAATTCCACATATCTGTGCTATATGGCTGTTCCATGGGAATGGTGATGTTTAAGTTCGCTATCTCCAGCGGTTTGTCTCCCTCCATGCAGTAATACACGTGGAGATTGCCGGGGTCGCCCAGCGTGGGGTCAATGATATTATTTTGCAACGTTGCCTGAATACTGTCCAAAATCGTTCTGCAAAGCTGTTCCAGGTCATACACATGGAATTCTTCCTTTTGCGGCTCCGGAGGACCTGTAAACAGCGCACTGTCGCTGGCAAAGGACACGGTCACACCGCCTTTGCCGGTTGTAGTAATATCCGCCAGAGACAGATTCCAGCCGGTAGTGTCCGCAATGGCCTGAATCAGCTGGTCCGGCGTTGGCTGCTGCGTAAACGTATACGGATATTCCCTGAACTGACCGTTCATGCCAATGTACAGCACGGCAGTCTCCGTATTGGCGTCGGACGCGGCATCAGATGCTGCCTGTTCGGAAGAAACAGGTACATCTGCGCTTTGCGTGTCTGTTTCACTTTGGACGCCGGCAGAGCTTGTACCCGCACTGGACTGGGAATCTGACTGTCCGGAACAGCCCGCCGCTGCCGCCAGTATCATGGCGCAAATCGCCGCACATAACAAAATTTTCTTTTTCATAACAAACGCTCCTTTTCAAAATGATCCAAAAATACATTGAACCCGCAAAACATTGTATGGATATTTTATATATTATACATTAAATTTTTTGAAAATTCCAGTCTTTTTTTGTATGAAACCGACGATATAAATTTATCTAAATTATGCATATATCTCATGCTTAAGGTTACATAAACAACAGAAAAATAATCGCGTGCAGGCAGATATACGCGGAAAATCGCAGTTATGTCCGCTAAATTCAACCGCATCCCGTTTTTGTTGTCTGCATTTTGATACATGGTCTTATACGGCTGATAAAACACGAAATGGATAAAATATGTAGCGAATTTAGACAAAATTTTGACAAATGAGGTTATAATTTGAGAGGTACTGCAAAAGACAGGAGGAGTTTTGAAAATGAATAGGTACGCTTATATCCGGGTATCCAGCAAGGACCAGGATGTAACAAGGCAGGTAGTAGCGATGGCGGAGGTGGGAATTGAGAAAGACAAAATGTTTGTAGATAAGCAGTCTGGCAAAGATTTTAACAGAAAGGAGTACAAGCGGGTAATCAGAAAACTAAGGTCAGGCGATGAATTATATATCAAATCCATAGACCGTCTTGGGAGGAATTACGATGAGATCATAGAACAATGGAACTACTTGACCAAAGAAAAAAACGTAGAAATAGTTGTACTGGATTTTCCCCTGTTGGATACCAGGTGTCATGTACAGGGAATCACGGGAAAGTTTATTGCTGACATGGTGCTGCAGGTATTGTCCTACGTTGCGCAGATAGAACGGGAAAACATACACCAGCGGCAGGCAGAGGGAATCAAGGTAGCAAAACAAAAGGGGGTAAAGTTCGGACGGCCAAAGGTGCCTATACCGACGGAATTTCCAAAAGTATACCAGCTTTACAAGGAGAATAAAATAAGTAAAAGGGAATGTGCCAGGCGGTTGAATCGCAGCCACACAACGGTAAGCAAATGGATAGAAAATTGGGAAAGCTTGCAGTAAAACGAACTGCAGTATTTTATGGATTTTTTTAAACGGACGTTACTGTCAATAAACAGCAACGTCCGTTTTTTATATCAGCGTCTGTGGTTTTTGTTTGCACTGTTTGCAACTTGGAAAATACCGCCGCAGGAAACCACATATAATTTAAACAGTTTCGCATCAATTCTTATTTTCTACTGCTTTATGCAAGTGAAAAAAGAAAAAAGCCCGTACATCAATTGTGCCCGGACTCAATTTGGCGGAAGAGATGGTCACTTTAGATGCCGCTTCCGGCGCAGGCACCCTGCCCGGACAAAAAGAAAAGAGCCTGAACGCAAACTGCGTCCAGACTCAGTCTGGTGGTTGCGGGAGCTGGATTTGAACCAACGACCTTCGGGTTATGAGCCCGACGAGCTACCGAACTGCTCCATCCCGCGATATAATGGCGGAGGAAAAGGGATTCGAACCCCTGCGCCGCTCGCACGACCTCCCGGTTTTCAAGACCGGTCCCTTCAACCAGACTTGGGTATTCCTCCGAATGCGTCTTTTCCAGACGACAAAATGATTATAACAAAACATTTTAACTATGTCAACACTTTTTAAAAATCTAGAGCATAGTTTATAAAAAAACTCATCAGTAACTAATGAGTAATTATTAAAATGGTGCCTAAGGCCGGACTTGAACCGGCACGAGGGTTGAATCTCGCAGGATTTTAAGTCCTGTGCGTCTACCAATTCCGCCACTCAGGCAACTGGTGATCTGTATGAGATTCGAACTCATGACCCTTTGATTAAAAGTCAAATGCTCTACCTACTGAGCTAACAGATCATATAATAATGGCTGCCTCGGTTAGATTCGAACTAACGCATGTCAGAGTCAAAGTCTGATGCCTTACCACTTGGCTACGAGGCAATACGATGGTGGAGAGGAATGGATTCGAACCATTGAACCCGAAGGAACAGATTTACAGTCTGTCGCGTTTAGCC
>CALWUX010000010.1 GCA_944384795.1 uncultured Clostridia bacterium
GTAGACGGCCGCCAGGTAAAAACAGCCGAGCTTGCCGCCAAAGTGGAGGAGCTGCTGCAAACGGCGAAAACAGGTATAATCCAAATTCCTGTGGAAACGATAAAATGTACCAAAACGGCCGATGATATTCGGGCAAACATGAAAAAGCTGGGCTCTTACAGCACCATTTCCACCAATACTGCCAACGGTAATCACAATATGCGGCTGGCGGCAAACGCCACCAACGGCACCATACTGCAGCCGGGGGAATCCTTTTCCTTTAACGGAACCACAGGAGACACTACCAACAATTCCAACGGATACCTGCCTGCTACCGCGATTTCCGGCGGCGCCTTTGTGCAGGAATACGGCGGCGGCATCTGCCAGGTGTCTTCTACTATTTACGGCGCCGCTATCCGTTCCGGCATGACCATTGTGACCCGCTACAACCACACGTATCCGTCAACCTACGTGCCCCTCGGACTGGATGCGACGGTTTCCTATGGCACGCTGGACCTTGTATTCCGCAACGACACCGAATATCCCGTATACATAGCGGCAGGCATGAGCGGCGTTACCGTTTGGGTCACTTTTTACGGCTACCAGTCGCCGGAATATGATTCCATAGAGCCAAGCGCATGGATCACGTCCAGCCAATCCGGACTCAGGACGGCTGCAAGCCGCACCTACTATAAAAACGGCGTCGCTGTAAAAACCGAACCGCTGCCCTCCAGCCATTATGCCTCCGGTACAGGTACGTCTCAAGCCCCGGCACAGGAAGAAAGCACGCCTGCACCCGACCCCGAACCGACACCGGAGCCTGCGCCTGAACCCACGCCGGAGCCAACGCCGCCTTCCTCCTCGGAGCAGCCTCCCTCTTCTTCCTCTTCCGAACCGCCCCCGTCGTCCTCCGAGCCGCCAACTTCCTCTGAGCCGCCGTCTTCTTCAGAGCCACCGTCCTCCTCTGAGCCGCCGGTTGCCTCCGGCAGCCAATCTTCCTCTGCGGAAAGCGCATAACTTTACCTGAAAGACAAGGGGCGCAGCTTGCACTGTACCCCTTGTTTTTGGACAAACATATTGATTTTTCGACACAATATTGTATAATTTAATGAAGTATGTGTTTTGTTAAAAAATCATTTTAAAGAAAGGATGAATCCATTGGCAGACAACGCAAAGCAATATACCCCGCCTAAAATCACAGTGCTTATGCCGGTTTACAATGTGAGTAAATTTTTGCCCAAATGCTTACAAACGCTAATGGACCAAACCTTTCGTGATTTCCGTCTGATTGCGGTCAACGACGGCTCTACTGACAATTGTCTGGAAATTTTAAGGGACTATGAGGCAAGATACCGCAATATTACTGTTATTGACCAGCCCAACGCGGGTATGTCCATGGCGCGCAACGCCGCCCTTGCTCTGGCGGACAGCGAGTACGTCTGTTTTGTGGACAGCGACGATTACCTTGCTCCCACCTTTCTGCAAGAGCTGTACCAGGCTGTTACAGCACACGATGCGGACATTGCCTGCTGCTATTATTACTATCATTTTGTAGAGTCCGACATTTTATACAAATATCCTTTTCGCACCAGCGGCGTATTCAATAAGGAAGAAGCCTTGACAAAGCTGCTCAAAGACGTACAGATTCAAAGCCTTGCCTGGAATAAAATTTACAAGCGTTCTCTGTTTGCGGATTATGGCATTACGTTTCCCTCCATGGCTTTTGAGGACATGGCCATTGCCCATAAGCTGTTTTCTCATGCCGAAAAAGTAGTGGTCATCAACCGCGCGCTGTACTATTACAACCAGCAAAGCGCCAGCACCCTTGCTACCATCAACGAAAAAAAAATCAATGACTTTATTCTTGCCACGGCTATGGTGCGCGCTTCTCTGGATCAAAACGGCGTATATGAAAAATATAAAAAAGCCTACCGCTCCCTGACGAAAAAAACAGGCTGGTACTGCTGGTACTGCGCTTTAAAAATCCACCGGAAAAACAAATCCATGGCAGGCCTTTGGTCCAATATGAAAAAAATCCGCAGCGCTTTGTCCTTTTGCGCCAGTAAGGAATTTGACTCTTCCACCTACGCTTACGACCTGCCGGGCGTATTGAACCCCCGTGAATTTGAGAAAAAGCCAAGAATCACAAAACCGAAAAAAGAAAGCTGAGGCAATGCCCAGCATTCAAGTCAATGCTGCTTTATCCTGTTTCAGATAAGGCATCGTTGACTTTTATCTTAAAAGGAGGTATTTTCTATGCACGACGGTTTTTTAAGAGTTGCGGCCGCTACCCCATCGATTCAGGTCGCAAATTGCCCGTATAACGCCAGGCAAGTAATTGACATTGCAAGGCGGGCGGCAAAAAAACAGGTCAGCGCCATTGTTTTCCCCGAGCTGTGCCTGACAGGCTGTACCTGCGGCGACCTGTTCCTTCAACAGGCTTTGCTGGACTCTGCTGTTCAGGCTTTGGAAACGGTGCTTACGGAATTGCAGCAGGAAAACATGATTTGCATTGCAGGTCTGCCTGTTGCGGCAGACGGCAGCCTGTACAACTGTGCGGCCGTCTGTTACCAGGGAAAGCTGCTGGGCGTTGTACCGAAAAATGCCGCAACTGAAGAAAACCGCTGTTTTGCTCCAGCTCCCTCCTGCCGTGAAATAAATTTGTGCGGCCAAACCGTTCCTTTTGGCGTCAACCTGTTGTTTTCCTGCGAAACAATGCCGGATTTTCAATTCGGCATAGAAAGCGGTCATCTGCAGTTGACCACAACGCGACCCAATATACCGGCTTCTGAAGGAGCCACGGTGCTTTTTCATTTATCCGCTGATGCGGAAACCGTTGGCAAAACAGCCTGCCGCAAAGCGGCAGTGACCGGTCTGTCCGCCGGGCTCAACTGCACTTATGTATACGCGAACGCTGGACAGGGAGAGTCCGCCACGGATCACGTCTATGCCGGACATGACCTGATTGCGGAAAACGGCGCCATACTGGCGGAAAGTCCGCTGTTTGACACAGGTTTTATTTACGCGGACACAGATTTGCAGCTGCTGCGCCAAGAGCAACACCGCAGCATCGGCCGTACGGCCGATGCGCAAAGCCATTGCCAGAAAATCAAATTCTCTTTACCCGTCATGCCCTTGCTGTTGGAACGCTCCGTACAGGCAAATCCGTTTTTACCTCCGCAATTGGCAGACCTGCCCTCCCACTGCGAAACCATATTGAACATTCAGGCACATGGTTTAAAAAACAGACTTGACCATATCAGCTGCCGCAGCGTGGTTATCGGTCTTTCCGGTGGGTTGGACTCCACGCTTGCCCTGTTGGCTGCTGTACGGGCCTTTTCTATGATGGATTTGGACGCCGGCGGCATCACGGCGGTTTCCATGCCCTGCTTTGGCACCACCAGCCGCACCAAAAAAAATGCCCGTGCGCTGGCGGCAGAGCTTGGCTGTACATTCCGGGAAATTGATATTTCCGCCGCTGTAACACAGCATTTTCACGATATAGGACAAGACCCCCTTAAACAGGATATTACCTACGAAAACGCCCAGGCCAGAGAACGCACGCAAGTGCTGATGGACATTGCAAACCAGCTTGGAGGCATTGTCATCGGCACAGGGGATTTATCCGAAGCCGCTCTTGGCTGGGCAACATACAACGGGGACCATATGTCCATGTACGGCATCAACTGCAATATTCCCAAAACCATGGTACGCTATTTGGTAACCCATTGTGCTGATACCGGCGCACCGCCTTTGAGCGCTATTTTAAGGGATATTCTGCAAACCCCCGTCAGTCCCGAATTGCTTCCGCCCGCAGGCGACGCCATTGCACAGCAGACCGAAGAGATCGTGGGACCTTATGAATTGCATGATTTTGTCCTGTTTTATACCCTGCGTTACGGCTTTATGCCCCATAAAATTTATCGTTTGGCCTGTATTGCACTGGGGGATAAATATGAAAAAAAGACCATAAAGCACTGGTTGCTTGTTTTTTACCGACGCTTTTTTTCACAGCAATTCAAGCGCTCCTGTATGCCGGACGGACCGGCCGTATACAGCGTCACATTGTCGCCCAGAGGCGGCTGGATAATGCCCAGCGATGCCAAAGCGGAAATATGGCTGGCAGATATAGAGACCATTTCCACAGAATAAAAACAGCAGGTTCCAATCATAGATAGGAACCTGCTGTTTTTATTTTTCCAATGAACAAGCCTCTAAAAATATGAATGCAAAACGCCGTGCTGTACAGGAACCATGTTGGTCTTACCGAGCCGTTCCTGTACAAGGACACGTTTTTTGATGCTGACAGACAGATGTGCAAAAGCTTTTTCAGGCTTTTGTATGCAAACAAATGATCTGAATATCGGTTTGCTCTGCGGGACATACACCGGCCAAATCTCTGTTATGGCCTGTCTTTTAAGTCCCGGTACGGCCTGTGCTCCGCAATGTTCATATAGGCAGGCCGAATAATTTTGCTGTTGTTGAGCAATTCCTCAATTCTATGCGCGCTCCAGCCTGCAATACGCGCAATTGCAAATAACGGCGTATACAGCTCCGCCGGTAAATCCAGCATACTGTAAATAAACCCGCTGTAAAAGTCTACGTTGGCGCTGACGCCCCTGTATATCCTGCGTTCCTCTGAAATGACCTGCGGCGCCAGCCGCTCTACCAGGCTGTACAGCGCGTATTCCTTTTGCCGGCCTTTTTCTTCGGACAAGCCCTTTACAAACTGGCCTAACAGCTTTGCCCTTGGGTCCGATAACGAATAGACCGCATGCCCCATACCGTAAATCAGCCCCGTTTTATCAAAGCCCTGCCTGCGCAGCAGAGAAACCAGGTACTGCTTGACCTCTTCCTCATCGCTCCAGTCCTTTACAGTTTGTTTCATATCCTCGAACATTTGGGTCACTTTAATATTCGCGCCGCCGTGCTTTGGCCCTTTCAAAGAACCCAATGCCGCCGCGATGGCTGAATATGTATCTGTACCGGAAGAAGAAACCACATGCGTGGTAAATGTAGAGTTGTTGCCGCCTCCGTGTTCTGCGTGCAAAACAAGCGCAAGGTCCAGCACGCGGGCTTCCATTTGGGTATACCGGCTGTCCGGCCTGAGCAGGTGCAGAATATTTTCCGCTGTGGAAAGCTGCGGCTGCGGCGCGTGAATGATCAGGCTCTGGTCGCCGTGATAATGACGATAGCTATTGTACCCGTACACCGCCAGCACAGGAAACAGGGCAATCAGCTGCATACACTGAGCCAGCACATTGGGGATAGACGTATCATTGGGCAGATCGTCATAAGCGTACAGCGTCAGTACGCTTCTTGCCAAAGCGTTCATCATGTCCGGACTTGGCGCTTTCATAATAATGTCCCGTACAAACGTCGTGGGAAGCGTTCTGTATTTGGCCAGTAAATCACGAAAATCCCGCAATTCCTTTTCATTGGGCAAATCGCCGAACAGCAGTAAATACACTGTTTCCTCAAATCCAAACCGTTCGTCACGCATAAAGCCCGCAACAATATCCTCAACATTGATTCCCCTGTAATACAGCCTACCCTCGCACGGCACGGATTCTCCGTTGACAATGTCGTTTGCATATACTTCGGAAATTTCCGTCAAACCCGCCAGCACGCCTCTGCCGCTGATATCTCTAAGGCCGCGCTTGACCTCATATTTTGTATATAAGCCTGGATCGATGCCACCTTTTTGTGTGCATAATTTTGCAAGCTCTATTACCTCAGGGGTAATCTCTGAGTACCGATAATCCATAATTTCTACCTCTTCCTGTGTGTAATCTTGCTTCTAATAAAAATACCTCTCTTTTCAATGATAATAAAATTTATATTTGAAAATTTTACTGTATTTTCTGCGTTTATATGTTTTTAATTATACCATAAAACTTATTTCTTAACAAGCTACAAAATTGTTAAATATTGATAAAAAACGATACATTTACGGAAACAGCATAGATATATTCCCCAATTTTGTATACATTAAAGCGTAAAAAAACGTACTCCCGCAAAGGGAGTACAGCTTTTATGCTATTTACAGCTTTGGCAGGATTTCGCACAGCAGACGCACAGAGCGCTCCGCCGCTTCCGCTGCAAACCGCTCAAAAGAAATGCCGGCTTCCTCATCCGCGTTATCTGAAATGGCACGAATCACAACAAAGTCCACACCGCTCATGTGGCAGACCTGTGCAATACTGCCTCCCTCCATTTCACACGCGATGGCTTGGAACTGCTCCGCAATGGTCTTTAGCTGCGCGGAACAGCCGATAAATTGGTCCCCCGTAGCAATAATGCCTGTGTGTACCTTGCTTGGATACGTGTCTTTGGCCGCTTCCGCCGTTAAATGTACCAGGCGTTCCACTGCAGGGATGGTAATGAGGTCAATGCCGGAAATAAATCCTTTTGGATCGCCCACCGCACTGGTATCCATATCGTGCTGTACCAATCCGCTGGAAATGACCACATCTCCTACCGAAACGCCTTTTCCAATACCGCCCGCAACCCCTGTATTGATGATCACCGTGGTGCGATAAAGCAGAATCATGATTTGCGCGCATACCGCCGCGTTCACCTTGCCTACGCCACTACGGGCCACTACGCAGGGTACGCCCTGTATGGTTCCTTTATAAAAGCAAATACCCGCTACGGTCTCTGTCTCCGTATTTTGCATACGTTCTTTTAAACCGTTGACCTCTATCTCCATAGCGCCTATCAAACCTATCATGTGTATCCTCCAAAATGATATTTTCAAATCATATGCTTCCGTGACCGCCAGAAACATCATGGTTAAGATGATGTTTCTCATCTGTAAATACCGCTCAGTAATAGCGCACCACAGAAATTACTTTTCCCAATATCAGAGCTTCTTTTACAAAAATGGGCTCAAACGCGTCGTTTTCCGGCTGCAAGCGAATACAATCCGCTTCCCGGTACAGCCGCTTGACCGTGGCTTCGTCTTCAATCAGTGCGACCACAATATCGCCGTCTCTTGCGGTGGGCGTTCGTTCCACTATTACATAGTCGCCGTCTAAAATGCCCGCGTTTTTCATGCTTTCTCCCTGCACCGTCAGTGCAAAGAGGTCGCGGCCTCTTTGCTGACTGGCGGCAATCGGCAAATATCCCTCTATTTCCTCTACTGCTAAAATCGGCAAACCTGCTGTTACTTTACCCAAAACAGGTACCTGCGCGGTTTGCTCACAGCCCTCTATATGGATTGCCCTGTTGAGTCCCGCGTCCCGCGAGATATAACCCAAATGCTCCAATGCCTTTAAATGGGCATGTACGGTAGAAGTGGATTTCAGCCCCGTAGCGGCGCAAATCTCCCTTACGGACGGGGGTATCCCATACTGGGAGCGATCCTTTAAAAAATCGTATATTTTTTGTTGGCTTTTCGTCAATGACTTCATAAAAGCGAACCTCCGTATATTTGGATATGTTTATCATACCATATCTTTTGTAAAAAAACAAACAAATGTTTGATTTTTATTGGATTATTTACAAAATGACATTAGTCTATTCACAGCGCCGTAACAACTAAAGCTGATTTTGGGTTATAATAGAAATGTACAAAGGAAAGGAAGCCGCAGCCATTCTTTTTTGTACATTCTACACTCCTCAATCAAATAACCTTTCAAGCTGACAAGAGAAAACCGGATCGTAAGGATTCGGTTTTTCTTTTTTGCACAGTGCGGATTGTTTACAAATGAACATAAAACTATTCATACCTTTGTCATAATCTCATTTTATAATAAGCTTGTAGTTAAAAGATAGGCCGCAACTATCTTTTCTACCTCCCATTCTTCTCAATCAAAATTTTAAGCTAACAGAAAACGTCCAAAG
>CALWUX010000011.1 GCA_944384795.1 uncultured Clostridia bacterium
ATGTGCAGCTTCCTGCTTTCCCGCTGTATCGGCGGCTTTGCCGCTGTTACGTTCCGCAGCGCAAAAAACAGCGGTCTGCTGCACACCTTTGCCCACGCCGCCCAGCAGCGCGCAGCAGCCGGTGTAATGGTCGGCTATTTTATCCTCGCGGCGGCGCTTTTATTCATCATAAACTGGTTTGCCGCGTGTTTTGCGCTGACCGGCGCTTTACTTGCCCTGCTCTATGTGCGCATCATGTGTTACCGTCAGTTCGGCGGCATTACAGGAGACATTGCGGGCTATCTGGTACAGCTTTGCGAGCTGACCGCACTCATCGGCATAACTGCGGGTCTGCTGACAGAAAGGGCGGTGTTTTAAATGCAGCTTATCATCGGCGGCAGTTTTCAGGGCAAATCTGCTTATGTGGCGCACTGCCGCCCCTCTGCCATCATTGCGGACGGCCGCGTCTGCACGCAGGAAGAAATCCTGCACTGCGATATTTTCGACCATCTCCATGCATACATCCGCCGCCTGCTTGCCCAGTCCGTTCCGGAGCAGGAGATCAAAGCGCAAATCGACCGCCTTTGCAGGCAAAACCCCGCCATGTGCATTGTGTGCAACGAGCTGGGCAGCGGCGTAGTGCCCATGGAAGTCTTTGACCGGCGCTACCGCGAAACGGTAGGCCGCGTTTGCTGCAGCATTGCAAAGCAAGCTAAAACCGTCACCCGCATCATCTGCGGTATCCCAACGGTGCTAAAATAAAAAACAACAAAAAGGAGGGTGCCTGTGCTGTATCTGTCTATCTCTATACTTTCCCTGCTTACAGGCTTTCTGCTGGACATCTGCTTTGGGGACCCGCACCGGCTCCCTCACCCTGTCCGCTGGATCGGCGCGCTGATTTCCGCACTGGAAAAAGCCATGGACAGCTGTTTCAAAAAATCCAAAACAGCCCAGCGGCTCGCAGGCGGTTGTCTTGTAATCATCGTGACCGTTATTTCCACCGCAATCCCCCTTGGTCTTTTGATTCTGGCCCATTGGCTCCACCCTGCACTGCATTTTGCGCTTGCTTCTGTCTTTTGCTACCAAATACTTGCGGTAAAATCACTCAAAACAGAGAGCATGAAGGTATATCACCAGCTAAAACAGCACAATACCGAGGGCGCAAAGCAAGCCGTATCCATGATCGTCGGCCGCGACACCGCCCATTTAACACAGGCGCAAATCGCAAAAGCGGCGGTAGAAACTATTGCCGAAAACACATCGGACGGCGCAGTCGCCCCGTTGTTTTTCATGCTCATCGGCGGCGCGCCCCTGGGGTTCTTTTATAAAGCGGTCAACACCATGGACTCCATGGTCGGCTACCGCAGTGAACGGTACCAATATTTCGGCACGGCCGCCGCCAGGCTGGACGACGTCTTAAATTATATCCCCGCCCGTATTTCCGCTTACCTAATGATTGCCGCCGCCTTTTTTGCAGGGTATGACGCAAAAGCGGCGCTGCGTGTGTACCGCAGGGACAAACGGAACCACCCAAGCCCCAACAGCGCCCACACAGAGGCCGTCTGCGCAGGCGCACTGCATATCCAGCTGGCAGGCAGCGCCTTTTACTTTGGAAAGCTGCACAAAAAACCAACCATCGGCAATGCCGTCCGCCCCATAGAGGCAAAGGATATCTGCAGGGCAAACCGTCTGCTGTATCTCACATCATTTATGGCCCTTATCGCAGGGCTTTGCCTAAAATCACTGTTATTACTCTGCTTTATTTAACAGAAAGGAGGACATACATGGACTTTTACGCCCACGGCGGGAATATTTACACCGGTCACAAAACGCCTGTTTTAGACTTTTCAGCAAATATAAATCCATTGGGTATGCCAAAGCAGGTAAAGCAAGCGGTCATCCATTCCCTTGACGCCTGCGCCCATTATCCCGACCCCCATTGCAAAGAACTGACCGCAGCCCTGTCCAAGCACTATTCTATCCATAAAGAACACATTCTGTGCGGCAACGGCGCCGCCGACCTTATCATACGATTTGCATTGGCTCAAAAGCCTAAACACGCGCTGGTCACAGCGCCCGCTTTCTCAGAATACGAGCACGCGCTGCGTTTGGTAAACAGCCGTATCTCCTTTATAACCCTGCGGGCGGAAAACCATTTTGCCGTAACGGAAGAGCTCCTGCCTTTGCTCACGCCTGATTTGGACACAGTGTTTTTATGCAGCCCCAATAATCCCACCGGGCAAACGATTCCCGCCGGCCTGCTCAAGCAAATACTGCACATCTGCCGGCAACACGGCACCGTCCTATTCCTGGACGAATGCTTTTTGCCCTTTGTAACCGATTCCAGCGCCCAAAGCCTGCTGCCGGTGTGTGCAGACTATCCCAATTTATTTGTACTGCGGGCATTTACAAAGCAATACGCCATGGCGGGCCTGCGCCTTGGCTTTGGCGTCTGCTCCAACAAAGCGCTGCTGCGGAATATGCACCGCTGTGGCCAGCCCTGGAGCGTATCCGTACCCGCGCAGCAGGCGGGCGTCGCCGCCCTGCAGTGCAGCGCGTATTGGAAGCAAAGCCTGGCTTTGATTGACACAGAGCGCGCCTTTCTCATGCAGGCGCTGCAACAGCGGCATATGCAGGTCACGCCCGCCAAAGCCAACTACATTTTATTTTACAGCCCCGTCCCATTAGAGCAAAAGCTCAAAGCGCATCATATCCTGATCCGCAGCTGCGAAAATTTCCGCGGACTGAAAAAAGGCTATTACCGTATTGCCGTACGCACCCATGCGGAAAATCTGATGCTGCTGGACGCCATAGACCGCATTTTACAGGAGGTGTGACCATGGCAAAAGTCATCATGATACAGGGGACCGCGTCCAACGTGGGCAAAAGCCTGATCACCGCAGGCCTGTGCCGCATTTTCAAGCAGGACGGCTACCGCACCGCACCGTTCAAGGCGCAGAACATGGCGCTGAATTCCTGCATCACCGCAGAGGGCCTGGAAATGGGCCGCGCGCAGGTCATGCAATGCGAAGCAGCAGGCACCGACCCATCCGTGCTGATGAACCCCGTTTTGCTCAAGCCCACCAACGATACCGGCTCCCAGGTCATCGTCAACGGCGAAGTCATCGGAAATATGAGCGCTAAGGATTATTTTTCTTATAAAAAACAATTAGTTCCTATTATTTTAAATGCATACCGCACACTTGCCGCGCAGTATGACGTCATCGTAATCGAAGGCGCCGGCAGTCCTGCGGAGATCAATTTAAAACAGGACGATATTGTTAACATGGGCATGGCAAAAATGGCAAACGCCCCTGTGCTTTTGGCAGGAGACATCGACCGCGGCGGCGTATTCGCCTCCCTGTACGGCACGGTCATGCTGCTGGAGGAACAGGAGCGCCGCCGTATCAAGGGACTGATCATCAATAAATTCCGCGGGGACAAAACGATTTTAGAGCCGGGTCTGGGTATGCTCTCCCAGCTGACCGATATTCCTGTTTTAGGCGTACTGCCCCGTATGGACGTGGACATTGACGATGAAGACAGCCTGACCGAGCGTTTTTACACCGAGCCGTCCGGGCGCAGCGTATTGGATATGGCGGTAATAAAACTGCCCCGTATCTCCAACTTTACGGATTTCCGCCCGTTTGCGCATATCGACGGTCTTTCTCTGCGCTACGTTTCCGCCCCCGCCCGTCTTGGCAGTCCCGACTGTATTTTTCTGCCGGGCACAAAAAACACCATGGCAGATTTAAAATGGCTGCGGCAAACCGGCCTGGAAGCACTGATAAAAAAACATGCCGCCGCGGGCAAACCCGTTTTCGGCGTCTGCGGGGGATACCAAATGCTGGGACAGTCTGTCAGCGACCCGCACCATGCAGAAGAAGGCGGAGAAATCCGCGGCATGGAGCTGTTGCCCGTTGCCACGGTGTTTGGCAAACAAAAGACCCGCACACAAATCAGCGGACATTTTCAGCAGGTCAACGGTATTTTTTCCAATCTCTCACACCTGCCCTTTGCCGGTTATGAGATCCACATGGGTCAAACACACCGCACCCATTCCGCCCCGCCCCTGACCGTACTGGAAAATAAAAATACAGACGGGGCCCAGCACAGCAATATCTACGGTACGTATATACACGGTATATTTGATGACAGCGCCGTTGTCAATGCAATCATACAAGGCTTGCTCAAAGCCAAAGGAATAAACGATACCATCAAAGCAGCAGATACAAAAAAATACAAAGAAACCCAATATGACCTTCTGGCAGATACCATGAGACAGCACATGGACATAAAACAAATTTATAAAATACTGGAGGGAAACTTATGAAAGGCTGCACACATATTTACTGCGGAGACGGAAAAGGAAAAACCACCGCCGCCATGGGGCTTGCAATACGGGCGGCAGGTAATGGCAAAAACGTGTTTATCGTCCAGTTTTTAAAGGGCGGCCCCACGGGAGAACTGAAAATACTGCTCGCCCAGCCTAACATCACCATACTGCGGGGCAGGCCGGACACACCGTTTACCTGGAACATGACAAAAGAGCAAAAGGAAGAAGTCACCGCATATCAAACACAGCAATTACAGCAGGCCATACGCCATGCGCAAAACGGCCGGTGCGACCTGCTGATTTTAGACGAGGTCATGGCAAGCTGCAATCTGGGCATGATAGACGCGGAAATGCTCAAAGCATTCATTCAAAACAAGCCGGAAGCGCTGGAGCTGGTACTGACCGGCCGCGACCCTGCCGGCTATATGATAGAAGCCGCCGACTACGTAACGGAAATGAAAAAAATCAAACACCCCTTTGACGCAGGGCTTCCCGCGCGCCTGGGTGTGGAATGGTAGGTGCTTTATGAACATACAGCCGGAGCATATCTCTCCCCACGAAATTGAACAGCGCAGCTTTGAAATCATCACACAGGAATTGGGAAATATCCGGTTAGACCCGGAACAGGAACCTATCATCAAACGGTGCATTCACACCTCAGCAGATTTTGACTACGTAAAAAATCTCGTATTTTCCCCCAACGCGGTCCCGCTGGCAAAAGCGGCGCTGAAAAAAGGTGCCTGTATCGTAACAGACACCCAAATGGGAAAAGCGGGCATCAACAAAGCGGCCCTTGCGCAGCTTGGCTGCGACATATTCTGCTTTATGTCCGACGAAGACGTGGCAAACACCGCAAAGGAGCAGGGAACCACCCGCGCCGTTGCCAGTATGGACAAAGCCGCCAAACTGGACCGCCCCACCATATTTGCCATAGGCAACGCGCCCACCGCACTGATCCGCCTGTACGAGCTGATACAACAGGGACTGCGTCCTGCATGCGTCATCGGCGTACCGGTCGGGTTTGTAAATGTGGTGGAATCCAAGGAACTGATTTTAAGCACGCAAATCCCGTATATTGTCGCACGGGGACGAAAAGGCGGAAGCAACATTGCCGCCGCTGTCTGCAACGCATTGCTTTACAGTATCACAGGCAGAAAATAGTCCCCTGCGCAGCCTACTTTCCAAACCGCATACAAAAACACAAAATTGCTGCGCGCCAAAACGATGGCACGCAGCAATTTTCATGCGCAATATATTTATTATACTATTTGTATAAATTAAATTTTATTTACCGACCAGTCTTTCAACGCTTCCTGCACAAACGGCAGCTTCAATAACCGCTCCTTTACCTGTTCTACCGTCAGCTGTACCGTATTATTCGAGTTAAATTCCTCCGGCACAGACAGCCGGGGCTTTCTTTCCTCCATTTGATAGCGGGTATAATCCAGCTTTCGCTGATCCATAGGCACGCGGTAAAAGCTGCCCATGTCCACAGCATAGACGCATTCTTCCCTTGTCAGCAGTGTTTCATATAATTTTTCCCCGTGGCGCACACCTATGACCTGTATCTCATTATCCGCGCCAAATAGCTCCAGCAGTGCCTGCGCCAACACGCCAATGGTGCACGCCGGAGCCTTCTGCACCATAATATCCCCCGGCTGTCCGTGGGCAAAGGTAAACAGTACCAGCTCCACTGCTTCCTCCAAGCTCATCATAAAACGCGTCATATGAGGGTCGGTAACGGTCAGGGGCCTGCCCGTCTTGATTTGCTCAATAAACAGCGGTATCACAGAGCCTCTGGAGCACATGACGTTGCCGTAACGGGTACCGCAAATCAATGTCCTTTCCGGCGACACGGTCCTTGCTCTGGCAATGAACACCTTCTCCATCAGCGCCTTGGAGGCGCCCATGGCATTCACAGGGTACGCCGCTTTATCGGTAGAAAGACATATCACCTTTTTTACACCGCAGTCAATGGCGGCAGTCAGCACATGGTCCGTGCCCAGAACATTGGTTTTCACCGCCTCCAGGGGGAAAAATTCACAGCTGGGCACCTGCTTGAGCGCCGCCGCGTGGAACACATAGTCCACGTCGTACATCGCCTGGCGAATGCTGTTCAAATCCCGCACATCGCCGATATAATACTGTATGGTTTCATCAGGATAGACACGGCGCATGTCCGCCTGCTTTTTCTCATCTCTGGAGAAAATACGGATTTCCTCCGCGCCTGTATTTAAAAAACGCCTGAGCACCGCGTTGCCAAAGGAGCCTGTCCCTCCCGTAATCAGCAGCTTTTTCCCTTTTAACATGAGCCGTTCCCCTTTTGTATCCATGATACTGTCATTATACGCCATAGCATTTTTATTTGCAAATAAAAATCCCGGTATTGCCCGTCTGCAAACAAAAAGCCCCCCATAACGCAACGGTCATAGCAGGCTCCTGCACATCGGTATCCTTTGTGGTTTTTATCCGTATTCTATTATTTTGCTGGCTGCGGAATCCATTTTACCTTTTTCACCCGGTTAAAATTTTCCTTTAACGAGCAATACTTATCCATCGCGCTTACCACAAAGCTCTCTTTGCAGCCCGGCATTTTTGTAATGGTCAGGGGCCACATATGGTTTAAAATAATATCCGCCTCTGTTTCGTTTATTTCAAAATGCGCCAGCGCATTTTTCAACGCGGCTTCCGGGTGTGTAAAGGCATGGGCGCCCTCATGGTCCGTACCCGTTCTCCAGTCATATAAAAAGAAGTCATGGAGCAGTGCGCCGCGAATCAGGCTTTTTCTGTCCAGCTTCAATTTCAGCTTATTGCTCACCCAGTAGCTGTACCTTGCCACCCGCACGCTGTGCTCCAGCCGATTGGTGGTGCCGTGCTGCGTATACCCGCTCATGCTCTTCACCAAATGGTGCGCCAGCACCTCCCGGGAACAATCGTGAAAATACGCACTTTCCTCTTCAGACAATCTCATACAACGCGCTCCCTTTAAGTTTTTTTAATAAACTCATGCCTGCATTTGGTACAGGTAATCTGAATTTTACCGCGCCCCTTCGGCACACGCAAAATCGCTTTACAGCTGGGACATTTATAATATTTATGGTCCTTATCCTTTACCTTTCTCTGGGTATATTGCGTCCAGCTTTTAAACGGCCATATGATTTTCAAAAACATCCTGTTTTCTTTCCGCCTTGCCTCAATATTGCGGGAAAGCATTCTGAAAATACTAAAGCCAAGGGGAATATAGCATAAATATCCTAAATACCATACGGGAGTAAAACGCATCACAACAGATACAACAACGGAAAAAACAAGCAGCGCAATATTCAGCTGGTCCGTGCCGTATCTCCCGTATAAAAATCTGGCGATTTTCTCCATCATAGCAGTCAGCATACCTCTTTTTCATCAGTTTACGGGTATTATAGCAAAAAACGCTGTACGAAAGATGAAATTTTTAATAACAGTTTTAAAATATTTATGAACGCAAACGGCAGCTTATGCCAAATGCAGTGCTTTTAAGAAAGCGGGTATCTCCTGCTCAAAATTCACGCCAAAACGAATATCCGTGCCTGCCTGTTTGGTACGCAGTATGGCGGCCGCGGTAAAGTCCACCGCTATCGCCGCAGACTGCGCCAGCGTAAACCCGTTAAGCACGGCAGAGGTGACTGCGCTGGCAAACACATCTCCCGTACCGTGGTAATAGCCGTCTATCCTCCGGGTAAAGGCATACTCCGCCCTGCCGGTTTTCCGCTCATACACAGCGGCACCCAGCTTTTCCGGCGCAAACGAAACGCCCGTAAGCACCACATCGCCGCTGCACAAATCCGACAAACGCCGCAGCAGCCCCTCAATGTCCGCCTGCGTGTAAGTGCCCTCCGCCATATAAGGCTCCTTCAGCAGCAAGGCCGCCTCTGTCAAATTGGGCACCAGTATATCCGCCTTTTTGCAAAGCCTTGCCATTTCTTCAGGAAAATCCTCGGAAAAAATGGCATACAGCTTGCCGTTGTCCGCCATTACAGGGTCAATAATCACAAGGGTCTGCTCTGTTTTCAGCTTATCAATGGTCTGTTCTATCAAACGCACCTGCTCAAACGAACCTAAAAAACCGGTATAAATGCCGTCAAAAGCCAGGTCCAAAGTTTTCCAGTGATCCACCACCGGCATAATATCCTCCGTCAAATCGCGGTAGGTAAAACCCGTAAAGCCGCCGGTATGGGTAGACAGCACCGCTGTGGGAATGACGCTGGTCTCAATGCCGGCAGCCGAAATAATCGGCAGCGCCACCGTCAGCGAGCATTTTCCAAAGCAGGAAATGTCGTGTATGGCGGCAATTCGTTTTTGTCCCATCGCTCATACTCCTTATCTGTTTTATTTGCGAGGTCAATCATAAAATATTTTCCCAAAAAAGTCAAGGAACCCGCCGGCCTTGCCGCCTGCGCACCCCGCTGTGCCGGCTTACAAAACTGTAAGCTAAATGTAAGGCGAATCCATTTCTAAACCGGAAAAAACAGGCTACAATATAGTCAAAGGGAGGGACGCAAACGTGAAAAAAGCCTTGATTTATTTTAGCTTTGCCAGTTTCATTCTGGTTATCAGCAGCATATTATTGTGCACCGATCGGAGCAAACGCAAAAGGAAAATAAAAAGATGAAAAAAACGGCTGTCTTTTTATTTATTTTGATTGCACTGGTCATTGTCACCAGCCTTACGGTTTATCTGAGCTTTTATTATGCCGCCAAACACCGGAATGAATCCATCGGCTCTCATATTTCCCAAAATCATATTGTAACAAATAAGCCTGATATTTCTTGCTGTATCAATCAATATTCTTCTTTTCATAATTGATAGCAAAATTTCATTTTATACCTATACTTTCCTTATATGACAAAAACTCCTTCAAATGCAGAAGCTTTTTAATCACTTTTCCTTATACCTTGCTCCCTTCCTTGATAAAAGACGACGGGTCTTCTTTTATAAGAACGCCCGCCGCCTTTTTTATTTTGCCATTTTATCCAGCAAATCCATAATCTCCGTAATTTTTTCCTCTTCTCTGCCTGTTTCAAATGCCTCCCGCACACAGCTGCCCAAATGCGCCTGCACCACTTCCCTGTTGGCTTTTTTCAAAACAGCCTGGGTAGCCAGCAGCTGGTTGGAAATATCCATGCAGTAGCGGTCGTTCTCCACCATTTTCAAAAGGCCGTCCAATTGCCCTCTTGCCGTTTTCAGCAAAAGTAAAATCTTATCCTTATCCGCTTTCATGCTTCTTACCTGCCTTCTCTGCGCGGCCGCGGCGTTTACTCTACGCAAACCGCCTCAAATCCGGCTTCGTTCACCGCGTCCATCATCGCTTTTTCATCGATTGGTCCGCTTACCTCCATCACTGCGCATTTTTTATCCAAGTCCACAGCAGCCTGCTGTACCCCGTCAAATCCGTTCAAAATTTTCTCCACGGTCGCTTTGCAGTGGCCGCAGCTCATACCGTTGATTTTCATTGTTTTTGTCATCGTCTGTTTCTCTCCTTTTTCTTTTTCATGATTTTGTTCTCTGTGCAAAACTGCCGGGGATTCCGGCGGTTCCGTCACTGCTTGTATAGGGCACGTTCCCGTACAAGCCCGGGTATCCTGCGCTGTATGGCGCGGCCGGAAAAATTTCAGCCGCAGGGCGTTGAGCACAACGCACACGGAGCTCAGGCTCATGGC
>CALWUX010000012.1 GCA_944384795.1 uncultured Clostridia bacterium
ACCGTGCCTGCGGTTTTTGGTTTGTATGGATAAACAAACGCGCCGTATAAAACGGCGCGTTTGCTGTTTACGGCTGCTGCGCACGACCCAGCAGCCAGTCCACCGAAACATCCAATATATCGGCCAAAGCCACCAGCTCAAAATCCGTTACAAAGCGTATCTGCCCCTCTAACTTGGACAAACCCGAAGCGTTCATATCCACACCGTTTACCTGCAATTGTGCCAGCAGATCCTTCTGCTTCATGCCCTGGTTTTTTCTTGCCAGTTCAACACGGGCGCCAATCAGGTTGCGGTCGCCCAAAGCCTGTTTGCGTAATCTCATAACTTCATCTCCCATATCAGCTGCAAAACTAAAGTACACAATACAACTATAAATGTCCGAGTTTGCACCGTTAAATAGGAACACTTTTACCAATTATAATTGTATTATACTCTATTTTTTGTTTTTCTGCAATAAAAAACAAAACAGCGCAAATCCTGCTTCCGTAAAAATGATATCGGCTCTGCGGCTCCATTTTTTCTCAAACAGGATTTGTTATTTTGTCTCTTTCCTGCTATAATATGCTGAACACATATATTTGATATAGCAGACACAGCACAGCGCAAATTTTTCCGCAAAGGGACTGGAGATGAAAAATCATGAACCATTACAGCGGTCTAAGGACCAACCTGACCATGCTGATGGATTTTTATGAAATCACAATGGCGAACGGTTATTTTACCAACGGCTACCGTGACCGTATCGCATACTTTGATATGTTTTTCCGCCATGTACCGAACGACGGCGGTTTTGCCATTATGGCCGGCGTACAGCAGCTGGTGGAATACTTTGACAATCTGCACTTTACAGAAGAGGATATCCAGTACCTGGACTCTCTCCAGCTGTTTTCCATGGATTTTCTGAACTATCTGCGTACCTTTCAATTCTCATGCGACGTATGGGCCGTACCGGAGGGAACGCCTATTTTTCCCATGGAGCCCATTGTGACCGTACGCGGCCCCGCCATACAGGCGCAGTTTATCGAAACCATGATACTGCTGACCATCAACCACCAAAGCCTGATCGCCACCAAAGCCAACCGCATCGTACGGGCAGCGCAGGGCCGGCCTGTCATGGAATTCGGCGCCCGGCGCGCCCAGGGCTTTGACGGCGCCATTTACGGCGCGCGCGCCGCTTATATCGGCGGCTGCTGCGGTACGGCCAGCACCCTCTGCGCAAGGAAGTTCGACATTCCTCCCATGGGTACCATGGCACACAGCTGGGTGCAGATGTTCGACAGCGAGCTGGAAGCATTCCGGGCCTACGCAAGGGCCTACCCTGCCCAATGTATGCTGCTGGTAGATACCTACAATGTGCTCAAATCCGGCATACCAAACGCTATCCGCATTTTCAACGAGGAGCTGCTTCCCCGCGGGCACCGTCCTGCCGGTATACGCATTGACAGCGGCGACATTACCTACTTGACCCGCCGCGCCCGCAAAATGCTGGACGACGCAGGCTACGAGGACTGCCCCATATGCGCCTCCAATTCTCTGGACGAATTCACCATTCGGGACATTTTGATGGAAGGCGCCTGCGTGGACAGCTTCGGCGTGGGAGAACGCATGATCACCTCTTCATCCGAACCGGTATTCGGCGGCGTTTACAAGCTGGCGGGCATTGAGGACGAACAGGGCAATATCCTGCCTAAAATCAAAATCAGCGAGAATACCGCAAAAATCACAACACCCTGCTTTAAAAACCTGTGGCGGCTGTACGACCGCACCAGCGGAAAAGCCATTGCCGACGTGGTAACGTTATTTGACGAGGTGATAGACGATACCAAGCCGTACACCATTTTTGACCCGGTGAACACCTGGAAGCGCAAAACCGTAGAACATTTCCGCGCCGTACCCCTGCGCCGGCAGATTTTCAAAAACGGAAAAAACATCTCCTCTTCAAAATCCCTGCAGGAGATACAGGCGTACTGCAAAACGCAAATCGACACCCTGTGGCCGGAGGTACTGCGGTTTGACCACCCGCACAAATATTATGTAGACCTGTCGCAAAAGCTGTGGGAGGTAAAAGCACAGCTGCTGGAAAAAAACAGCGGCAAATAAAAAACGATTGGGAGCATCTGCGCTTCCAATCGTTTTTTATAACGTAAAATGCCCAACGGCCTATTTTTCCTCTATTTCAATAGGGCCGTTTTTCTTTTCAAACGCGGCAACCGCCTGTTTAATATAATACAAAACCTGGCTGTTGGCAGACCGTCCGTCATACGAAGCCATGTAATGCAGCTTTTTCAAAAGATCTTCTTCAATTCTGATAGAATAGCTTTTAATTTTCATGCGCCTTTCCTCCCGGATATGTTTTGTATTCATTTTAAACTTAATACAGGCGATTGTGTGAAAAACAGACACAAAATGTAGCCATATATTCCATAATCGGTATATTTGTATAATACGTTTTCGGGCAAATTTCACATCAGCGCCCTGCATGACAACCGGTTTGCGGTACACACGGTACAGGCGTTTTAATTCTTTATTTTTTCTTCTGTCCCCGTCTGTATCTGCATTTTTGCACATAATCGGACAGCAGCAGCACCGCCATAACCACCACCATACTGCATATGGCCACAAACCAGGGAGAAGAAATCACCGTGTTAATCCTGTCCCATATCTGTTCCCGTTTTACGGCAGGATACACATTCTGCGCCAGCACGGGACTGCTCTGCTGAAAGCCGTGGAAGGCCCAGTCGTACAGGTTCTTGGTGTCCAGCATTTCCCCGTGTACGTCCCCTACGGGCGCGCCCAGCGCCACCACCATGTACCTCTGCCCGTTTTGCCGCGCCGTGGTGACCAGGCAGTATCCCGCTTCATCGTGAGAACCTGTTTTGATTCCCTCAATGTACGGCTCATAATAAACAGGCTCGTTTTTGTCCATCATTTTATTGGTGGTATAAACCGTGCGTTCTCCCGTATACAGGTTCGTAGGCGGCAGGGTATATTCCGTTTGTGTAACGATCTCCATAAAATACGGCAGCTCCATGGCGTATTTTGTAATCAGGTACAAATCCCGCGCGGTGGTATAATGGTCGTCGTCATGCAAACCATGGGGATTGGCAAAATGCGTGCCCGTACACCCCAGCTCCGCCGCCTTGTCATTCATTTTATCCACAAACCGCTCAATGTCCCCGCCGCCAATGTATTCCGCCAGCACCAGCGCCGCGTCATTGCCGGAGGGGATCATCATGCAGTACAGCAGCTGCAGTGCGGTCAGCTGCTCTCCCTGCCGAATGCCGGACAGAGAGCTGTCCGTACCCCGCAGCATGGCGGACACATAGCTGCCCGCCGTTATTTTGGTAGCTTCCAAATCCGCTATCGCCTCCGCCGCAACGATATACGTCATAATTTTGGTGCAGGACGCCGGCTCCAGCTGACGTCCTGCATTTTTCTGGTACACCACCTCCTGTGTATGCAAATCCACCATATACAGCGCCTTGGAATGGGTCTCAAACGCCGCTTCGTCCCCTGTTACGGGCACAGACAGTAACGGAAGCATAAAAAAGATCGCAACAAAGCTTGCCACATACGGTAGTATTTTTTTTGCCATCTATCATTCCTCCGTTATTCCACGTTTTTCTATGTATGCTGTGCCAATTATCCATAGCTTTGGCACACGGCAGTCAAATTATGCGGCGCTTTGGGTAAAAATAAAAAACGCACCCTATTAACATAGAATGCATTTTAAAAAATTTTATGCCAGAAAACCGTTATCCAGCAAATATTGATACGTATTGGGAAAGACCGACGGCTCGACCACATAGGAAAAACCACCCGGCCGGGTCAGGCTGACCTTTCCCTGGTAGCCGTTTATCCAGCGGCGCAGCGGGCTGTTTTGTTCCGGCACAAAAGCAGCGGTCTCCAGCGTCAGCACAATGTCGTCCTCGTCTATGATTCTGCTGTCGGCTTCATATAGGTCTGCCCGCCCATGTTCGGCTCTGTTCATTTCCGTACGCAGAATATCCTGCTGCAGCATTTGCAGCAAAATTTCCTGCTGTCCCTTTTCCGTCACATAATGACCGGCTTCCTCATTGCCCTTTGTCACTTTTACCGAGCTGAACGCCTGCGGCTCTGTGTAAAACACAAAATTGGCGCTGCGTATATATTCTTCCTGAGACAGCAGCAGCTCCTTTTTCTCCCGCTGTTTGGAAAACCGGTCCTGCGTATCCGCCGCATCCGGCTCATAAACCGATTCCACCGTCCTTGTCAGCGTACTGCCGTCCTTTAAATAATACGTCACCTTTCCGGAAAAGATATGGGCGGTGCCGGTCATCTGATAGGGATAATGGTCAGCGCGGTTGCCGTCCACCACCGCCTGGTGCCAGCCAATGACCGCTTCTATGGACGCCCTTTCCTGCAGGCGGACCGGTACGGGACTGCCTATCACCCTGCCGTTTTCCCCCACGATTTCAACCGGCGCCGTGCTGTCCAAATCCACCGCCACACTTTCCACCTGGTTGGCAAGGGGCACCTTTGTATCATAGCCAAAGCAGCCCGTTGCCAGTATGGCGTAATATATGCCGAACAATATCAAAAACCCGGCCAAATACGGCAGCGAGCGCAGCAGGGTGCGAAAGCCCCTTGCATACAGCGCCTCTGTCACTACGTGGGCAATGCAGGCCCCGATAATGACCCCGGCAAAAAAAGCAACTGTGCCGCCCAGCGCCGCCAGCAGAATATAACCCAAACCGACACCGACCGCGCCCGACACCACGGTGCGAATGATGATCTGCGGCACGGGATATGTTTTTCTGCCCTCGGCGCTTTCACTTTTCCTGCTGCGGTACAGCAGCCACGACGCAAGCAGCAATACCGCGGTGACCAGCGCCCACCATACAAAAAAGGCGAGCATATCCGCACCGGTCACTGCCCAGCCCTGGCTGGACATCATAAACAGCGCAGGTATAAAGGAGGCCATATACGGCGAGCCTGCCGTTAACACAGTGGTGACCCCTTCCATGGAAAAGCCCGGCAGCATCATATTGACCATCACAATCATCAAATACATAAAAACAGGATACGCCACACTGACGGCAACAGCCGAAACAATGGCGTTAAAGGTCGTCCCGCTGCATACGGCCATAAAAACCGTAAAGGTATAGGTAACCAGAATCACCGCCAGCAAATACAGCATAAATAAAAACAGCGTATGGTAAGGGGCGCTTTGCATATGCGCCGCGTTCTGCATACAGGCCATCACAATTGCCGTAATACAGCAGCAAAGCACCATGGGAACCGCCAGTACGGTAAAGCCGGCCAAAAAACGGCCGAAAAACATGGCCGTACGGGAAACAGGCAAAGCGTGGTAAAAATCCGTGCTGCGTTTGTTGTGCATAAAACGGAACAGCAAAATGGCGGTAATAAACACAAACAGCAAGGTACCGGGTATAACCGGAAACGTAAACAAAAGGTACAGCCCGTTTTCCAGCTTCTCCGCAGTCATCACGCTTTGGCTCTTCATAACGCCGAACAGCAGAACACCCAGCAGAAAAGGCAGGGCCAAGCATAACAGCACCAGGTAAATCACACCGACGCCGCTTTGCTTTTTCAGGGACCAAATGTAAACAGACCACCATTGCCGCAAGCCGTTACGGTAAGATTTTGTCAATGTCATAGCCGGACACCTCCATTTCACTGATAAATACTTCCTCCAGGGTCAGGGGCAGCATTTCAAAATAAACGGGGTGCAGCGCCTCTATCCTTCTGGAAATCACGCCTTTGTCTCCGCGTATCACCATATGGACAAGAGAACCCCTTACTTCAAATTTCAGCACATCCAAATCAGAAAACACGTCTGCTGTGACCATGGGCTTAAACACAGCCTGCAGCTTATGGAGGTTCAGCTTCAGGCTGTCCAGCTCCTGCTCAAACACAATGCCGCCCTGGTGGAGCAGGCCCACATGGTCGCACACGTCCTCCAGCTCCCGCAAATTATGAGAGGCGATAACGACCGTCACGTTCCGCTGCGCCACCTCCCTTGCCAGCAGCTTTTTCAGCAGCTGACGCATTACAGGGTCCAGCCCGTCAAAAATCTCGTCCATCAGCAGCACGTCAGGGCAGGCAGAAAGCGCGCAAATCAGCGCCGTCTGCCGCTGCATACCTTTGGACATTCCGGAAATTTTCATTTTTTCATCAATGGGAAACAGGGAACACAGCTCGCGGTACCGCTCCCAACTCCAGCCGGAATACATGGAAGCGTAAAATTTTGCCATTTCCCTCATATTGCTTTGTGGAATAAAATATGGAAAATCCGGAATAAAAAAAATCCTGTTTTTCACCGCGGGATTCTCAAAAACAGGTATGCCGTCCAAACAAACCGTACCGCTGTCCGGCTTATAAATGCCGGCAATCGTCCTGAGCAGGGTAGATTTGCCCGCCCCGTTAGAGCCTACCAGCCCAAAAACCGAGCCCGGCCGTACCGAAACGGAAATCTGGTTCAAAGCGGTTTTTGTCTGGAATTTTTTTGTAAGGCGTTCCACCTGGATCATGTATTTTCACCTGCGCTTTCTATATTCAGCAGCTGTTTTGTATATTGCAGCAGCTCGCTTCTTTCCACCCCGTGGTCAACGGCCTCCCTCAGCGCCGCGGCCACCTTTTCCAGCAGCTCCGCTTTTTTCAAATCCACCCTGGACAAATCCGGCGATAAAAAAGAGCCCTTTCCCGGCACGGAATAAACGATGCGGTCCCGCTCCAGCATTTGGTACGCTTTTTGCACCGTATTGGGGTTTACACCCAGCTGCTGCCCCAGCATACGCACAGAAGGGAGTTTTTCATTGGGCGCCATCACGCCCAGCGCCGCCATTTTTATAATGGACCGATACAGCTGCTCGTAAATCGGCATACGGCTTTGATAGTCTAACGTAAACACAAACTCCCTCCTATCTGTAATAACTGTACTATTTATATTGATACAGTTGTAATATAGCATACGCCGTATAAAAAGTCAACGCAAAAAAGCGCCTCTTATCCAGTCAGCTTGACAAGGTATAACTGTACAACTTATACTGAAAATGAACAACACAAAAGGAGTGCACCACATATGGAAGAAAAAAGGATCGATTTACGTATTCCAGACCAAGCAAGAGAAGCAGAAGTGCGCCGTACTGCCGAAGTATTGTTCCGCCTGAACCAAACCATGCCTTTTTCAGAGGAATACAGCGTTATTTTAAAAGAACTGTTTACCGGCGGAATGGGAGAACAATGTAATATTACCGGCCCGCTTTATATGATCATTGCAGAAAATCTGCATATTGGGAACCGTGTAGCCATTTGCCCCTACTTCAAATGCATGTCTGCCGGCCACATTTATATTGACGATGATACGCAGATTGCCATGGGAGTCTCCATTATCACCAATAATCATGACTTTTACGACCGCCCGGTACTGACCGTAAAAGACGTCCATATCAAAAAGAATGTCTGGATCGGCGCAAATGTGACCATATTACCGGGGGTCACCATAGGTGAAAACGCCATCATCGGTGCAGGCAGTGTAGTCACAAAAGACATTCCCGCAAACACAATTGCAGTAGGAAATCCCGCAAGACCCATCAAAACACTGGATGCAGAAAAATTCATGTAAACCGGCATATCCCATCCGGCTACTGTACAAAAAGAGAGAAATGCAAAAAGCGTATGTATATACATACGCTTTTTTGTTTGAGCAAAATTTTTCTCTGCGGTCAGCCTGTTTTTACCGTGGTATTCCTACTGTCACACCGGCTGTGCAGCCATATATTGTATAGTCCATAAAAGCATCACACTCCGCAAGCCAAGCATCGCCAAAACCATTTCCGCGGATTTCCCATACACCCGCCCTGTTCTGTCATCACCGTCCGTCAGATTTGTTCTGGCGCTTTGCCCCGTTTTTTTCCGTATGCTTTTTTTGACGGGAACAATGCCCTGATCATGCGGAACAGCCATTTTTCCAATTCCACCACCGCAATCGGCACCAGCGCAAGACCAATCACGATCCCCCACTGCAAAACGCCCAGTGACGTCGTTTTAAATACGGCGGACAGCGGCGGTATCAAAATCACGCTGGCCTGCAGGGCAATGCACGCCAGTGCCGCCGCCACCAGCTTGCGGTTTTTCAATATGCCTATGCGGAACACCGACTGCTCCGACCGCATATTGAACGCGTGGGCCACCTGAGACAGGCTGAGCACCGCAAAGGCCATGGTCCTGCCGGCCAGCGGCTCCGCGCCCGCGCCGTCAAAAAACACACGTCCTATGGTAAAGGCAAGCAGAGACAACGCGCCTATCATACAGCCCTCTACCACAATGTGATAACCCATACCGTTGCCGAACAGGCTTTTTTTCTGCCTGGAGGGCCCGCGGCGCATAATATCATCGTCAATGGGGTCTATTCCCAGCGCCAGCGCCGGCAGAGAATCCGTTACCAAATTGACCCACAGCAATTGGATTGCCAGCAGCGGGCTTGGCATACCAAAAATAAACGCCGTTAAAATCGTCATGATTTCCCCAATATTGCAGGAAATCAAAAAATGAATGGTTTTGCGTATATTTTCGTAAATCCCCCTGCCCTCTCTGACCGCAGACACAATGGTGGAAAAATTGTCATCGGTCAAAATCAAATCCGAGGCGCCCTTGGCCACATCCGTGCCGGACTGTCCCATGGCACAGCCAATGTCCGCCGCCTTCAGGGCCGGCGCGTCGTTTACACCGTCGCCGGTCATGGCAACCACTTCTCCCCGCGCCCGAAACGCCTTGACAATGCGTACCTTATGGGCAGGAGAGACCCTTGCATATACGCTGTAATCATAAATCTCCTTTTCCAGCCTGTGCTGCTCCATCTGATCCAGCTGCGCACCGGTCAAAGCTCTGCCGTTTTCATCCAAAATCCCCAGCTCTTTGCCAATGGCGGCGGCAGTCGCGGCATGGTCTCCCGTAATCATCACCGGGCGGATACCCGCCTGCCTGCACATACGCACCGCTTCCTTTGCTTCCGGCCGCGGCGGGTCTATCATGCCAATCAGGCCGCAAAAGGTCAGGCCGCTTTCCGCAGTCTTTTCCTCTTTGGGCAGCTCTGTCACGTCTTTATACGCAACACCCAGCACCCTAAGGGAACGGGAAGCCATATCGCCGTTCCTGTGCATAATACGGTTTTTAACGGAAGCCGTCAGCGTATGATTGCCGCTTTGCAGATGCACGCCCGTGCACAAATTCAGCAGCACATCCGGCGCACCCTTTGTAATAATGCGGTAGCCACCCTGGTGCAGGCGGTGTACCGTGGTCATACGTTTGCGGTCCGAGGAAAAGGGTATCTCCCTGTCTCGCGGATACTGCTGCTCCAGCGCAGTGTTTTTCTTTTTGGAGGCAACCACCAGCGCCGCCTCCGTAGGGTCTCCGCTGACCCGTTCGGCAGACACGGTGCAATTATTGCAAAGCACCGCCAGATTCAAAATAAATTCCGGCTCCGCACCGCGCAGATCCAGCGCATGCTCGCTGTCCGCTATCTCTACCACGGTCATTTTATTCTGGGTCAGGGTGCCCGTTTTATCAGAGCATATCACACTGGCGCCGCCCAATGTTTCCACCGCAGGCAGCCGCCGGATAATGGCCCGGTTGGCCGCCATGCGTTTTACGCCCATGGCAAGCACAATGGTAACAATGACCGGCAAGCCCTCCGGAATGGCCGCCACAGCCAGGCTGATGGAAATCATAAACATTTCCAGCGGAGAAATATGCTGGAACAAACCCAAAATAAAAATAATGCCGCAAATAATCAAAGCGCCTATGCCCAGCACCTTGCTGGTTTTTGCCAGATGGCTCTGCAGCGGCGTCTGGGGTGTTTCCTCCGTGTCTATCATATGGGCAATTTTGCCCACCTCCGTTTTCATGGCGGTAGCCACCACCACACCCGTTCCCCTGCCCGCGGTGATACTGCTGCCGGAAAACAGCATATTGGTACGGTCTCCAATGGGCACAGCGCCGGAAAAAACACTGTTTGGGTTTTTCTCAACCGGTATGGACTCCCCCGTCAGAGCAGATTCCTCCGCTTTCATGCTAAAGGACTCCAGCACCCGTAAATCGGCAGGCACCATATCTCCGGCAGACAGCAAAACAATATCTCCCGGCACCAGACCGGAGGAATCGATTTTCATTTCCTTGCCGTCCCTGACGACCGTTGCCTGGGGCGAGGAAAGCTTTTTCAGCGCCTCTATGGCTTTTTCCGCCCGGCTTTCCTGTATAACGCCTGTCAGCGCGTTCACGGTCACAATGGCCAAAATAATAATGGAATCAATAAAATCCATATCATGGCGAATCAGAGACGTTACAAAAGAAACCGCGGCGGCTATCAGCAGAATCATTACCATAAAATCAGAAAACTGACCGATAAATTTTTTCAAAAATCCTTTTTTCTTTTTGTGGGTCAACGCATTGGTTCCGTATTGCTCCAGCCTTTTCTTCACCTGCGGTGTGGACAATCCTTTGCTTTGATTGGTTTCCAGCTTTTTTAAACATTCCTCCTTCGATAGATTTTGCCAATCCACTTTTACACCCCCATTTTTCACTGTATTCCAACTATATGCCGGCCTGTACAAATTTAGAAGCCCTCCCCAAAGAAAGCGGCCGTTCCCCGCGCGGAACCAGCCCCGGAACCCTGCCGCGGCAAATACAAGCACCTGTTTTACAACCACGAGCGCATCCAAACAAAAACAGGAGAAGCGCTGCTGACGCTGCGCCTCTCCTGTTAAAATCGAATATTCCTGCACCGGGAACTTTTTATCCTGTCCGCACAATCCGGGGCAGTGCAGAAGTTGTCTTTTTCCATAGGTGCTTTATTTTCACAAAACAGGAATACCACCCTGCTGCCGAACAGGGTGGTATTCCGACCGCGGCTTTTCTTGTGCCGCTTCATATCAGCCTGTCAATCAGGCAGAAAGCGCCGGCTCTGTTCCATGCTGTTCCGTCCCGCCGTCTGGCATGGTATACATGACCGCCGCGCCGCCTGTATTGGACAGCGCATTCACCGCCGCCTTTGCCGTTACAAGCGCGCCTTTTAACCGCGGCGTACCCGAAGCAAGGCCGGCAAAATCCCAAACCGTTTCCGACCAGCCTAAATCGCCGGTGTAGAACGCTTTCTCTGCCGCCCGTACAGCCGTCACAGACTGCACCTTACCCTGATTGCCGGTGTTCCTATTGGTCTGACTGTTGGAGCTGTCCAGCTCATAAAGGTTCGCACATTGATTCAGCACACCAAAACCTGCAATGCGGAACGCATTTGCGCCCGTGCTCAGGCTGACAGAATTTTCAATACGCACATTTCCGCTGTCGGGACCGCCTATCATACCGCCGCTTCCCTGCGCTTTGGGTGAGGCAATGTCAACCCTGGTATAGCAGTTTTTCAGCAAAGCGTTGGTGTTCAGCCAGCCGGTGATACCGCCGGCTCTGACGCCCAGGCTCTGGTGGTTCAGCGCGCCTTTTACCTTACCGGTCACAAGGCAGTTCTCCACCATGCTGTTATCTATCTGTCCGGCAATGCCGCCCACAGTATTGTCCGCAGAGACTTCAATATTCTCCAGCGAGACTGCAAACAGCGTGGAATCCGCAATGGTTCCCGCTAAACCGCCCACCTGGTTGGTATTGTTGGAAACCGTAATATTGGCCAAATACACTTCTCTGATCTCAGAATCCCGGATTTGATTGGAAAGGATACCCTTTGCGCTGTTGCCCGAAACAGCGCTGTCGGAAATACCCAGGTCCTTAACAGTGGCACCGGTAATATTTTCAAACAGTACCGCGTTCAAATTGGAAATGGTATGTCCGTTGCCGTCAAATGTACCGCGGAACGTACCCGTTACCGCAAAGCCGGAAACCGGTTTGCCGCTAAAATCCAAATCCGCCGTCAAAACATATTGCTTCGATTTGCCAATCTCCGAATTTCCAATGGCCAAAAGCTCTTCTTCTGTACGGATTTCCGCCGGCGCAACGGTAATTTCAACCTTGCCGCATTCATAATAAGCGCCGGTTTGCTTGGCCACCAGCGGCAATTGGACATCCGCTCCGTTTACCTGCACCGTATCAATAACCACATTTTTGCTGTTTTTGGAAAGCAGCGCTGTAGCACCGTCCAGATAAGACGGACGCTCAATGGTCAAATTCTTCACCTGCGCATAAGTCATCTGGTTAAACAAGGGGTACTGCAAGCCTGTAATTTTATGCCCGTTGCCGTCCAGCACACCGATAAAGCGGTTGGTGATATAATGGCTGTCCGCAGCCGGCACCGTACTAAAATCAATATCCGCTTCCAGGCGGTAATTGCCAACCGGATTGCTGTTGGCAAGCTGTACCAGCTGCTGTGCCGAAGTAATCGGCGTCACAGTGGGCGCTTTATAAACCGTACCGTCTGTAAAGTCATTGGTAGCACGCTTTACAATGCCGTATAAGGTGCGCTTTACCGCAAAGCTCTGGCAGTTCTTTCTGTCCTTCGGCGGATTTTTCGCATCTGCCTCAAATGCTTCCTTGAACATACGAATCGCTTCGTTCGTATCAAAATACGAAATACTGTTCAAATTCTTTGCAACATTGGCATAACGATCCTGCTTGTATTTCTGCCATGTAATGGTCGGGTCTTTGGTAACCTGCCGCAGTGCATCCAAGTCACTGGTGCTTCTGCCGGACATATACGTAACATATCCCTGGTAACCGCCGACGCTTAACATTTCATAACCCAGACGTTTAAAGGTACTGCTGCCCGGGGTACCGTTATCATTATGCTCCTGGTACCAGTTGGAATCATAGAAGGTTTCATATCCGTAAGCGCCGGAGCTGGCGGAAGCAAAAGTACCCTCGGCTTTAAAAGCGATCCGGTTGTTCCACAAATCGTCCATGGTGCGCAAATCCATATCTTCAAATTCCTGCGCCGTCAGCTTCTGGTACACCGACTGAATAGACGAAGCACCTGTCTCCCCGTTTACCTGAATGGCAACCGCAGCCTGCTCCTCCGGCGTCAGCTGCAAAAAGGCCTGACCCTGTAAATATTCCAGCACATAAGCGGTTTCAAACATCTCTTTATAATAGCTGTACAGCTTTTCAGAGCTGTCAATACGCTCATAGCTGAAATTATTGGTAACATCATCGGTCATATCCTTTACGGCAGAAATATTGAATACCATGCTGCCGTCCTCAATCTGCTGGGCAATATTGCCGTCGGCATGGGACTCAGCGCCGGTGCCCTTTCTTCTGCCGGCTCCCTCATAAAAATACTTGCCTTCCTGGTTATGGGCCGTTTCGTGGGTAAACGCATAGAATGTAAAATCATCGCCCAAAGCCGTGTAAGCAATCCAGTATACATCCGAGCCCGTCGCATAGGCGCCGCTGCCATTTTTGGCGCCCCAGGAGCCAATGGCCTCGTAAACCCATTTCATCACAGGGTCTCTGGTCGTTCCGGCTTTTTGATCGCCGCTGTCTGCCCCACTGCTTGCAGGAAAGCCAAACGGCGTATCGTACTGCACATTCACAAATCCGTTCAAAATCTCTTCCGAATTGGTAATCCATCTTGAGGAAGTACCGTAAAAACGGCCTAATTTTTCCGCATAGTTGCGAATCTTCGCTTCCATGTTCGCACGGCCGGTGACCGCGTCATGGTTCACATATTCCGAATAACGGTTCATACTGCCTATCACCAGCTGAGACGGCGTGGAGATCAGATACATATCCTTTTGCGGCGCTGTCAGAACCGGAAGCACCATTTTTGCTCTGCCGCCTAACTTTTCAAACATATCCCAAATACGGTAATGGATATTTTCATTATCCGTATCAGCCTTCTGTTCTATCAAAATGCCGTCAAAGGTGTTCTGTACCCAGTCGCTGGGTGTGTCAAAGCCGGCAATGGTGATAGCCAGGTAAGACAGAAAATCCAGCATATCCCGGCCAAGACGGCCTTTTAAAACCGCGTCATAAAGGCCTGTGGTATTGCCGGTATTTCTCAAATCCTGCGCACCGTCCAATACGCCCTGAATCAAATATTCAGAGGAAAGCCCCTCACCCAGCAGGTTTCCGTTAAAGAACAGCACATCGCTGAGATTGATACCGCCAAAATCAAGGTGATACCATTTGTCATAATAATTGTAAGCATACAGCGCTCTTTGCAGGGCGGTTTCATCTTTTAACCGCATTTTGGCCGTCTCCTGTACCAGCAGGCTGCCGGAATACGTCGGGTACTGCGCCTGTGAGCTGACCAGATTTTTCAATACGGCTTCCAGCTTCGGTTTTACCGTTTCGTTATAATAATCCGTGTATAACCGGCTTTCATTTTCCGCTGTCAGCTGAGAAATCGTTTTCTCATAATCGTAGCTCCGGGCCTGCACCAGCAGCTCATTGAAGAACGCTGTATCTATATTGGCGGCATACCGGCTGAACTGATACGGCACCGTTTGACCGCCTATGGTATAAACGGCCACCACATCTCCCAGCAGCTTTTGGTACTGTACCGGCATATCCCGCTTCTGCCCGTCAGCAAATATCACCCGAATCGAAGCCACTGTCTGCGGGTTCTGCCGTTCAATGCCAAGCACTACCTGGCCGCTGCTGTCAAGGGGGAATACAAACTGAATGGCACTATAAGCCAATAAATCCGCATCTCCCATTTGATTGCCGTAGGTGACCCATGCATCGGTTTCCGCAAACGGCATCAGCTTTGCCATGTTGGCATAAGCAATTTCCCTGTCCTTGCTGTATTGCTTATGCCCGCGCACCGCGCTGTAATTTGGAATGCCGTTTACATTTTCCGCAATTTCATGCTCCTCCAGGGTTTGAGGCAACGGGTCTGCCTTCAAATTCGGCAAAATCCCCTGCTCTGTCAAATCCAGGTTCCAAACGTTTGTATCAAAGCCCAGCGTATCCTTAAAGAATGCAGTATGATAAACGTCGTCAACAGCAAACACTTTATCCCGATTATTGTCGTTGATATTGGTCTGGCTGTCAGACTGCGCGTACTCATAAACCTGGTCGGCATTATTAAGCGTATCAAAGCCCGCAATACGGTACGCCGTACCTGTGCTCATGCTCAGGGAATGATCGATATTGACACTGCCCTGTCTGGGCCCGCCGATGATACCGCCGCTGCCTGTTCTGCTGGGTGCAGCGATATGAACCTGCGTAACGCAGCGTGTAATGCGGCCGCCGCCGTGCCAACCGGTAATACCGCCCACACGAGCGCCCGCACTATTACCTGTCTGCGTACCCTGCAGGGTACCTGTTGCATAGCAATCCTCAATCACGGCATTGTTTTTGATTTCTCCGGCAATTCCGCCCACCGTATTGGAGCCTTTGATATTCACACGGATCGCCGCGCTGCCTTTTACGGTGGAATTTTGAACCACACCTGCAAACGTACCCATAGAGGACGCATTGTTGGAAAGCGTGGAATCGACAATATAAGTATTTTCTACCTTACTGCCGTTTTGTATGTTGCCCGCAGATAAAATACCCTTGGCGTCATTTCTGGTAATATTCGCGTTTTCAATCACAAGGTTTTGAATGGTCGCACCGTCTGCCGCCTGGAACAGCGGCAATTTCAAATTGATGATCTTATAGCCGTTTCCGTTAAGCGTACCTTTAAAAGTACCCGTAACGGCCGCCACCGCATCCGCCGGAATATCGGAAGCGTCCAAATCACCCTGCAATGCAAAGGTGCCGCTTAAATTATTTTTCATTTTCTCAAAAAAGGCCGCGGCGTCTTCCATAATCGGGTAATCCCCGCTTTGGTCGCGGTAACCGATTTCAAACGCAAACTCATTTTTACGGTCGCCGTCCTGTGTATACTGCACCAAATCGGTCTGTTCCAGCACGGCAGTTACCTTACCTGTGGATGTATCCTGCCGGAATTCCCGAATACCTGCATAAAATTCCGGCAGATTTTCCATTTTCACCACAGCATAATAATTCTCTTTGTCCGCAGGCAATCCGGCCGTTATATCCAGCAGCTTTACTTCCTCTACCGTTCCGTCAGCCTTCTTATGGTACAAATGCGTGCCGGTAATATCCTTAAACTCTATCGCGTCTTTGGAAGCGGCCACTGTTTTTGTGAAAATCTCCTCATCAGACACATGGTTGGAATTCTGGTCCAGGGTGTTGGTATCTCTGTCATAGCTTGCTGCAACGGTGACCGTATACACCGCATCGCCGGTGCTCAAATCGGTCTGGAACACCTGCTGTGCCCCTGCGGAAAGCGCCTGCTCCAGCAAGGTAACGCTTCCGTTGCGTATCTGTATTTTCGCCCCGGTCAGCGCGCCGTCCGCATCGACCATATCCAAAGTGATTTTCAGCTTGTCATCGCTTGTCTGCTCCGAAGTAAAACCGGTGACCTGCGGCTTGTCTTTGAGCACCTCTATCTGTGCCTGGGCGCCCTGCGGCGCATCCAGCACTCTGCCGTTGCTCAGGCTGATCGTTTCAAAGGTCAGCGTCTGTACGCCGGCGGTCTGGAACCCGTTTACCGTAAAGGTATACTGATCGTTCTGCAGCGGGGTCAATGTATATTTTTGCCCGTTGACCTGTACCGCTTCCGCTGTAAACGCAGTATCCGTCCGGGCGGTAAAGGTGACGTTTACTGCCTCGTTCTTTTCAAAATACACGGCATTGGCACCCTGCGCCAAAGCAGTGGAAATATGGTCTATTTTCAAATTATAATCGCGTATCAGCTGTGCATCGCGCTCCAAAGCAAGTTGGTCCGTCTCTGCGTAGCTGCCGTCTTCAGCCCGTTGATAGCTGAGCAGTACCCGGAACCTGTAGACCGCATTCTCCGTTACAGAAAAGGTAACGCTCTGCTCACCCGCGCCGGAGATTTCCTGTGTCTGCACAACGTTTCCGGTGCTGTCCAGCAGCTGCGCTTTGCCCGCGGTAAACGCGCCGTCTTCGTCCTTCACCGTAAAGCGGAATTGGATTTCATCTGCGTTCGGGTCGTCCTGCGCCTGGTAGCCCTCGACAGCCGGCGCGGTTTTCAGCACCTCTATTTCATCTTCCGCGTTTGCGTTGACGGCTGTGCCGTCTGCAAAAATCACCTTGCTTAACGCCAGCACCTGTTTGCCCGCGTCAGAGCCTGCCGGAACCATCGCCTTATAAGCGCCGCTGCCCTGTTTGGAAACAGCCACTTCCGTATGATTGACAATGACCCTGCTTACGTCCTGCTGTACATTGGAAGCAAACGTATAGAGCACCGCCGCCTGCGCACCCTTTTCCAGGTAGGCGCTTTCCGCTGCATGGCCGGTTACCTGTACTCTCGGCAGCGCCGCAACAGACTGCGTATATACCACTTTTCCCGCCTGCGCGCCGGTACCGTCCGCCGAAATATCATAGTCGGCAACGACCTGCACCGTATACTGCGCAGTCAATTTGTTCGGAATGTTCAGGTCCTCTCGGAAGGTTACATCAACAAACGGTTTTTCGACCATAACTGCGCCTGTATCGTCACAAATTACTACCCTTTTATTGGTCAGCGCGGCGTCCGGGTCGTTCACGTCAAAGGCCACGGTCATCACCGAACCGTCGGCGCTTTCCTCAATATGAACCTGCTCAATCTGCGGCTCTGTTTTCTGCACGGATACAGAAATCACATTATCCTGTGCAGGGACCATCACCTTGCCGTTATCCAGTATGACCTCTTCCACTTGGAGGTGATGTATGCCTGTGGCGTCAAACCCGTTTACCGTCGCGGAATAGGCGCCTGCATGCTCGGTCAGCTGATACAGCACGCCGTTGACTTTGACCTGCGCAGGCTGAAATCCGGTGGCGTTGGTGCTGTCAAACAGCAGGGTGATCGGCTCGTTTTTGTGGAATACCGTCGTTTCCTCCTGCGCGTTGTTGAACGCTTTTAACCCACTGAATGTAAACCGGTAATCCAAATTCAGCTGGAGCTCTTTCTGTACGACCTGCGTGCCTGTGTGGTCCTCCGGGTGTTCTGTCAGCAGTCCGGAAGCCAGGTCATAATCCAGGCGGATACGCAGTATGTACGGGACGCCGTCCTGTAAATCCAGAATAAATTCATTGGCGCCGGCGGCAACCGAAGCGTCGGTCACAAGGCCGCCGTTTTCCAGCACCTCCATGGCAGCGTCAGTCACGCTGCCGTCGGTGTCTTTTAAGTCAAAGGTGATTTTCATTTGCGCAGAGCCGGTCAGCTCTTCCGCTCTGAAATTCTCCACAGCAGGTACGGCTTTTAACACGTCTACCCGCTCTGTAAAATCAACGTTGATTTCCCTGCCGTTATGCAGGCGTACCTTGGTAAAATGGAATTCCTGTATACCGGCCGCCGCCGCAGGCAGCGTAACGGTATATTCCGATGTATCCGCAGCCTTTACGGGCTGATACTCCCGGCCGTTGACGGTCACGGTTGCAATGGTACCGCCATGGGATACCTCTGCACGAAAGCCCAGCTGTATCTCCTCGTTTTGATTTGGATAGAAGTTCTGTGTGGCAGACGTTAAAGCAACGGTATATTCCAATTGACGCTCCGCTTCCCGAATCAGCAGAGAAAGGTCGGTCACGGTCAGCATACCGTCAGAATTCATGTCCGCCGCGCTCAGCTTATCCTGGGCAAGCGCTTCCAGGCCAATCAAATGCTTCTCCAAAAGCACCACGTCGGCATAGTCCACCTTGCCGTCTCCGTTCAGCTCGCCCTTGCCCGCCGCCGCATACGCGGTATTGACCGCAACCGCACCGATTACAAACGCAACGGCAACGCCCAGCATGGTTTTGGACGCCTTGGAAAAGCCCTTTTTTCTAAAATAAAAGCCAAAATAAACCACGACGCCGCAGGCAACGGCCGCAGCCACGGAAATAGCCACAATGCCGCCCGCTTTATCGCCCGTTATGGGGTTGACCGCGGCGGTCTCCATGGCATTGCTCTGCGTGCTGACGGTCAAATTGTCCCGGACGCCCTGGGAGTCCACCGTCTGCGCCTGCACTTGCAGCACAGACTGGGAAGCCGCGGTAAACATATCCTCCGTTCCCTCGGAAACGGCAATGTCGTGGATTTTTACCACTGCCTGTCCCGCCGTTACGGCCTCCTTGACCTGCAGCTGTATTTTGACCACGTCCTCAGCGCTGGTGCTTCCGGCTTTTTTGATAGCCACAAACTGCCGGTTGTCCGGATTGTAAAACAGGCTCTCCCATTCGTTCAGCGCCTGAAAGTCCGCCTGCTGCACAGCCTGAAACACCTGTTCGTCGTACTCCAGCGCAGCCTTAAGGGCATTGACGCCCTTTTCCACATTGGAATACTGCTCCAGCGCCACGGTGATTTCCACCGTATCTCCCGGCAGGAGCTCGTTCTTACTGGAAATTGTTGTGGAATTGCTTACCTGCGCCGCCAACGCGGGAAGCTGTAAAAACACAACGCCGCATACCACGGCAAGCGTGGTAAAAAACCATAGTATCTTTTTCATATTATCTCCTCCCTACTATTTTTATCTGTTTTTAGATAATAACAAAAATCGAGCATAAATGCAATGTTTTTTGTTATTTCGTTTCTATCCTATAAGTCCAATTTGCGCTTTGACAGCTCCGCCGAGCGTCTGTCCGCCTCCAGCTCGGCCTTTGTTTTTTCTCTGTACAGCGTGCGCTGCGGTATACGCTTGACAATAAACACAAACGCAATGCCGCCCACAATATTCAAATAATACGTCACCACGCGCCAGATAAACAGCGCGGGTATGATCAGGCTGTCTCCGAAAAATGTGCCGAAGAACAAATAGAAGCTGCCCTCGGCGCCGCCGGAAGCGCCCGGCAGCGGAATAAATGCGGATACCATATTGACAAACGACTGCGCGCCCAGCATATCAAATACGTCCGCGCCGTAAAAGTTGAAGCTGCGGTAAATCAAATACGGAATGATGCAGGCAACGAAAATTTGCACCACGGTAAAAAACGCTGCGCCCAAATACACCTTGACGGATTTGCCTACCAGCTTTGTGCTTTTATGAAAAATGGCGAATTCGCTGTGTATTTTGTGGTCCCGTGACACCGGCTTTTTTACGATTTTGATGCGGTACAAAAATTTGATGACCGCACGCACGCATTTGTCCGTTGCTTTTTCGCTGACGGCAAAGAACAGCACCAGCAATACAAAGGTCAGATTGGTCGTCAGGCCGATGATGGTCAAAAACGAAAAATTACTTACGCTCTGCTGGAAAAACGGCAGCTTCCAAAATACCATGACCAAAGCAAACAGCACCATTATGATTTGGTACACAAGGCTTTTAATGGCGATAATGGAGCCGGCGCCGCCGGTATCCATGCCCAGCTTGCGCATATAATAGATTTGCATGGCCTGGCCGCCGGTGGCAAACGGCGTCAGCGCGCTGTACAAAAGACCGATCATGGCAATGATCAGAGAATGCCAGTACTTCCACTGGGGGTATACCTTTTTACAGAAAAAATGCAGTACCAACCCCTCCAGCAGCCACCCGGCCGCCACCGCGGCAAAAATGGAAACAAACCAGGGAACCTGCAGGGAGCCCGCAATATTCGCAAATGCCGTAATGCCGTCTGTGGTAATTAAAAAATAAACCAGAACGCCGATGGACAGCGCCATTGTAATAATGGCAAACAGATTCTTTTTTACTACGCCCCAAAAATTACCCGCTGCGATAACGCATCAATCCACCTTTCCTGCATACTTTACTTATTTTTATTTTATATCAAAACAGCCTGAGATACAAGCGTTTTATCCCTCGGCCCGTCTTTTCTTTCCGCAGAAAACAACCGTTTTCCTCTTTTGCGCCGTCTCTTTTATTCCATAAGGCAAAATCCGCTTCCCGGCTAAAATAAAAATTTGCCCGCCGAATAACAGCAAATCGGCCGCAGGGGGCAAATTTGCTGCTGTTCCATGTGAAAAACGGCAGAAATACCGCCCTGCCCTTTGGCATATGCAAACGGTATTCCTGCCGCTTATCTGTTCCGCTGCCGCGTTTTGCTGTGTGTTCTGCTCTGCGGCGGCGGTTTGGCGTTTATTTCATTTTTTTGCGGTCAAATTCCGGGTTGAACGCAAAGAAGTTTTTGGAATCCAGACGGTCTGTGGCGATCCTCAGCGCTTCGCCGAAACGCTGGTAATGGACGATCTCCCGTTCTCTTAAAAAGCGGATCGGGTCTCTGACGTCCCTGTCGTCGCAAAAGCGCAGGATATTGTCATACGTGGTTCTCGCTTTTTGCTCGGCGGCCAGATCCTCGTGCAAATCGGTCAGCGCGTCGCCGGCTACGGAAAACGTGGAAGCCGAAAACGGCATTCCGTTGGCGTCCGCCGGATAGATGCCGGTGGTGTGGTCTACAAAATAAGTGTCAAATCCAGATTTTTGGATCTCTTCCTCCGTCAAATCCTTTGTCAGCTGGTATACGATGGTGCTGACCATTTCCAGGTGCGCCAGCTCCTCTGTGCCTACATCGGTCAAAATAGCTTTGACCTCCGGGTACGGCATGGAATACCGCTGGCTCAAATAGCGCAGCGAAGCGCCGAGCTCGCCGTGGGGACCGCCGTACTGGCTGATGATGATTTTTGCAAGTTTTGCGTTTGGTGTTTTGATTTTAACGGGATACTGCAGCCGTTTTTCATATATCCACATTATTCATTCGCCTCCACTTCCCATGGCCACGGGCCTGTGATCCAGGCCCAGCGGCTGGTGTCTTTACTGGTTTCGTTGATTGGACCGAATTGCGACTCGTATTTCTCAGTCAATTCCGCGGCTTTCTTTTGGGTTTCTTTTAATTTTTTCGCCGCTTCAAATTGATTGGGATGCGTGTCCAAAAACATATGCAGCTCCCATGCGGAAAACCGGTAAGCGCTTATCTGCCGCATAAGCCGCTCCTGTTCGCTCATTTCTTTTCCCCCCATTTACTTCCCAAAAACGGTTTGTCGAGTTCAGGAAAAATCGTGCCGTTCTCCAAGCCCTTTTCCGCATTGTAAACCGTATTGTACTGTTGATACGGTACGTAAGCCATTGCTTCTGCGGTTACTGCCGGCAACGGCGCCGTCGGCTTGAGCTCCAGGCCTTTTTCTTCGTTGTAATCTGCCAAAGCGACTCTCTCCTTTCCATATCGCAGGCTTATCCATACTATGTAACGGCATTGGATTGTGTGCCCGTCTGTATAGGGCAAAAACAGCAAAGGCCCGGACCGTTTTTACCGCACGCCCGACAAGCCGGGACAGGCGGCTGCACACGGGATTGTTGGGAAAAAGCGGCGGGTGTTTGCATATAAAATGGAAAAAACAGAAAATCTATTGTATAATAACAGCAATAC
>CALWUX010000013.1 GCA_944384795.1 uncultured Clostridia bacterium
TGTCCTGGCAAATGGGGATTCTCATCTCTCTTGCGGCGTCCATATTTCTGCACAGGTCATTTAAAACAGCCCGGCCCGTCCGGTTTGTTTCCGTTTTGCAGGCTTGGCAGATACTTTCCTCCAAATCGGCAGGCAGTACAAGGTTGGCCTCTATGCACAACCCTTTTACCGCCTCCGTAATACGGGACACGTCTAATTCTCTCATAGCAAATCTCCTTTATACCCTGCGCACACCATCAACAAATACCATAGACGGCTTTGCACACAGCAGCAGCGGGTCCTGCTCAAATACCACCAGATCCGCATCCTTGCCCTGTTCTATGGAGCCTACCTGCCTGTCAATACCGCAAATGCGGGCAGGGGTAATGGTAATGGATTTTAAAATTTCGTCATAATCGGCGCCCTCCCGTACTGCAAGGCCGGCCGCCATAGTCAGGTACTGCAAAGGAATGACCGGGTGATCTGTAATGATCGCAGTAGGTATCCCGCGGCCAATCAAAATCCCGGGACTTTCCGGCGTTAAATTCCTCAGCTCCGGCTTGGAACGGTCCGACAAAAAAGGACCGGACAGCACCCTTGCCCCTTCTTCCCGCAGCGCATCGGCAATCATGTGTCCCTCCGTACCGTGCACAATCACATAATCCAAATCAAACTCCCCGGCCAGACGAATCGCCGTAAAAATATCGTCCGCCCTGTGGGCGTGAAAATGCACCTGTATCTCTTTTTCCAAAGCAGGAATCAGCGCTTCGCATTTCAAGTCATATTCCGGCGGAGAGACATCTTCCTCTTCCAACGCGCGCCTTTTTTCCTCCATATAATGCTTTGCTTTATACAGCTGTTCGCGGATCAGCGCCGCTGTTGCCATTCTGGTGACCGGTGTCTGGCTTTTGTCGTGGTAAACACTTTTGGGATTCTCCCCCAGCGCCATTTTGATTGCAAGAGGCGCTTTTATGATCATGCGGTCAATACAGCTGCCGTACGTTTTAATCGCCGCCAGCTGGCCGGAAATAGGGTTTGCCGAACCAGGCCCTGTTACCACAGTGGTAACGCCGCCCCTTAATGCCTCCTCAAAGCAGTTATCCATGGGATTGATTGCGTCAATGGCCCGCAAATGCGGCGTGACCGGTTCCGTATCTTCGTTGCAGTCGTCGCCCTCAAAGTCCAAGCCGTCCTCAAAAATGCCCAAATGGGTGTGCGCATCAATAAATCCGGGATACACACGGGCGCCCTGCAAATCCAAGGTTTCTTCCTCTGTCTTTTGCGGCTGCCCGTGCCCCACCTGCACGATTTTTCCGTTTTGTATTTGAATATATCCCTGTTCTATCGTATCTCCCGCCATAGTATACACGGTGCAGTTTTTTAATATCATGTTCAAATACCTTTCCAAATAATTCTCCGGATAAAAAAAGGGAGTGCGAGCACTCCACCGTTTTTATCTGGACTGACCGGAGCCGTGGCGGGAAAAACCGCCGCGTTTGGACTCCAACCCCTTTTTTAAAGCAGACATCTTTTCATCGCTGCTCTGCTTAAACTTGCTCAGCATATCCTCAAAGCTGACAGACTCATTTTTTCTGCCCTGCCATTCAAAAGGCTCCGGCCCTTTTCTTCCGCCATGGGCCCTGGGCGCCTGCTGTCCGGCAGCAAATGCCGTATCCGCCGCTTTTTTCATGGAAAGGCTGATTTTACCGTCCTGCCCCACACTGAGCACTTTGACCTTTACCGTCTGCCCCTCTGTGACAAAATCGGTAATTTCCTTTACAAAGGTGGGCGCCACCTCAGAAATATGTACCATGCCCGTATTGCCCTGTCCAAGCTCCACAAACGCGCCGAATTTGGTAATACCCGTAATTTTCCCCTCAAGAATCGCTCCTACTTCAAGCTGCATATCAGTACTGGTTTCCTCCTTAAAACAGGCTTAATTGCCCGCCACATTTACAAACACCCGCTCGCCGGGCTTTACAAAGTCAAGGCCTGTTCTGGCCAGACGCTCTATATAGTCGCTGTTCTCGCTGATATTCGCGTCCAGCGTTTTCTGTATTTCATTGTTCCGCATATTCTGTACTTGCAGCTCTTCTGTTATCGCGGTCAATTCGTCCCTTTTTCCGCCAATCTGCACCTGCTGGCTGATAAACACCGCAACAACATAGACGGCAAAAACAGAAACGGCAATCGTAATAAAAATACCGCGTTTTGATTTTTTAACACGTTTGCGCTTTGTTCTTTTTTTTCGGGTATATGCTTCTGCCTCATGGTTTTGTGTCATCTTTCGGGATTCCCCCCTTGTCGCCTTTGTCAGAACCGATAAAAATATGTTTAATTTGATTATACACCATGTCCTGTGACGGTTTCAAGGGATTTTCCTTATTTCCTTCTGAATTTTTCTTTCTTTTTTGATTTTCAGCGCGTTTTTGAAGCACCGCAGCCTTTTTCTTTTCGTAAAATGCTTTTGCAGGCGTGCCGATGCGTTTGCTGCACCACAGGGCCGCGGCCGTCCCAAAACGGCGAAGCCGTTTCGCGATGCCCGCGGTAAGCCTGCCCACCGTCAGGAAATAGGCCGCCATACCTGCAGCTTCGCCTAAAATCATGTAAAAGCGCACTTCGCCGCTGTTGACCGCCAGCGCCAGCAAAAAAGTAACCAGCGCCGCAATCGCACCATACAAAATATCCTGCACATACATAACAGCCCGGCCTGTACGAAATAAAATGCGGGTAATACGCAGCATATCGTAAACGGCCGCCAACGCCACTCCCGTCAGCGCGGCCATGCCAAGACCCAGCAATTGAGAAGACAGCGTCACCTCCACAGCAGCTCACCTCTATTTGAACAAACGGGCAAAAAAGCCCGTGCTCGCGGACTGGTTCTCGGAATAAGCAACACCGCTGATTTCCCCGTCCAGGCTCAATTCCCCCGTTTCCAGGTTCAGCTTGCTGATGTGCAGTCCCTTGCCTTTAATAACGATTTCTCCCAAATCTGTATAAGCCACAATGGTGTCCTCGTCAAAGCTGTCCACATTAGACACCCCCGTAGCGGTCAGCTGCTTCCTGTTTTCCAAAATCAGGCTGTGCGGCGTTTTTGTACTGCTTTTTCTTTCATCTGTCATCATAATAAAAATACCCCCAACAAATTCATACAAATAAGTATGCGCCTGCCGGGGGCAATATGCGGTATTCCGCCGTTATGCCGCAACACAGTCCTGCCTGTGTGTATTTACGCCTTTTCTATCATACGGTACAGTCCGGAGGCCGTATCCTTGTTTGCGTGCTCGCTCACGGCGGTCACTTCCGCTTTTAGCATACGCGTACCAAGCTGCAGTTCCAGTATATCTCCGCACTTTACCTCGTAAGAGGCCCGGGCCGGCTTGCCGTTTACCAGCACCCTGCCCGCGTCACACGCTTCGTTTGCTATGGTGCGCCGTTTTATCAGGCGCGATACCTTTAAATATTTATCCAGCCTCATATCATTTTTCTCCACGGTATAAAACAACAATGCAGCCTTATCCGTACGGTAAGGCTGCATTGCAGGTCAACTGTTCTGATTATTTGTTGGTAGCATCTTTAAAAGCCTTGCCGGCTTTGAATGCAGGTACCACAGAAGCAGCAATTTTGATTTCTTCACCTGTTCTTGGGTTTTTGCCTACTTTTGCTTTGCGCTCCCTTGCCTCAAAAGTACCAAAACCTACAATTTGCACCTTGTCTTTTTTTGCAACAGCCTCAATCACGGAATCGATTACAGCATTGACTGCGCTGTCTGCGTCTTTTTTGGAAATTCCTGCTTTTTCTGCAACTGCGGCAACTAATTCTGTTTTGTTCATTGTTTTTTACCCCCGAAATTTTAATCGATTTCTTTTTGAGAATATTCTGATACAGCCCGATGCCAAAGGGCATTTGATTCCTCCGGCGTCAGGTCGGACCAACTGATTTGTTTTTCCTGAATGTATTTCTCAACAACAGCAAAATAAATTATAAAGCGATTACACGCATTTGTCAAGGAATACTCAGGTTCTTCCCCGCATTTTCTGGCAACGGCCACCGCTAAAAACAGCAAATCCCCCACCTGCTGTGCCGGCAAAGGGGTATCCCTCTCCGTTTCTATCGTTTGCTTCAAGCTCTGCGCAAGGGCAATCAGACGGTCCAGAGCCGCGTTTGTATCCGGCAGGTCCACCCCTACCTTTGCCGCTTTTTTCTGTACCTTGCAGCTGCGCATCAGCGCAGGCAGGGCGGTAGATACGCTCTTTAACACCTCTGTTTGTGTTGTCTGCCCCTTTGTCTTTTTCTTGATTTCATCCCAATTGCGCAGAACCTGGTCAGCATCTTTTACCTGAACATCTCCAAACACATGCGGATGGCGTACCACCAGTTTTTTTGCCACACCGTCCACCACGTCGGCAAATGTAAAGGTCCCCGCCTCCGTTTCTATCTGCGCATGGAACAGCACCTGCATCAAAACATCGCCCAACTCTTCCCGAAGCAGCTCTGTATTTTCGGTATCAATAGCTTCTACCGCCTCATAGGTTTCCTCTATCAAATTGGCGCGCACGCTTTGGTGAGTCTGCTCTCTGTCCCACGGACAGCCGTCCGGCGCGCGCAGCAGCGCGATGATACGCTCCAAATCTCCAATGGTGTAGTATTCTTTTTGTTGAAAATCCAAATTCAGGCCCCTTTTTCAGAAAATTGTGTCTATATTGGCTTATTTTACATGATAAGGCGATGTTTTTCAAGTATTTTTACAAGTTTGTGACCTTTGGGCAGCATTTGCACATCTTCCCTGCGCAAGGCCCGCAGACACAGCAGAGAAGCCGTATACACCAGCACCGCCACCGGTACCGCCAGCGCCGCCGCGGCAGACTGCGGCAAAACCTTCGCCATTGCAAAGCAGGAAAAATACGCCGCTATACAGCAAAACAAAGCAGCAATGACCGGTTTAGTAAAAATTGAATGGATTGGCAGGCGGATTTTTGTCTCCCGGCAGAGGAACCAGCAGGCTGCCGCGGTAATAAACGCATAGCACACCAAAGTGCCAATGCCCGCCCCTAAAATGTTGATTTCCGGGATGCCCGTTAATACGAAATTCAGCCCTATTTTCAACGCCAGACCAACGCACAGAAGCTATACGGGCAAATCTGCCCGTCCCACCGCCTGCAGCATACTGAACACAGGCGTGCTCAATGAAGCAAACACGGCGGCCACTCCCATCACCGCCAACGTGCGGGAGGTAATGGGAACCGAAACCTTTGCCCCAAACACTGCCTGACTGACAGGACTGGCCAGCACGCTCAGCCCCAGTCCGGCGGGAATGCAAAACAGTGCCGTCATGCGCAGTACGGAGGAAATACTTTTTTGCAGCCTGCGGCGGCTGCCGCTGATCCATGCGGCAGTCACACTGGGCAGCGCGCTGATGCCAAAAGCCTGGGTAATGCCCGGTACCAACATAAACAGCGCCAACGCCTGAGAATAACAGCCAAACAGAAAATTGGCAACCGTCCCCGTAGCGATTTTTACCTCCAAATCGGGAATCATACCCTGGTACATTTGCAGCAGCGGTTCCGGATTGACCTCCAAAATACGGTTGATCCTCGTTTGCAAAAACGTAGTGTCCACCAAAGCCGCAACATTCACAGCCAGCGCACCGATACCCACAGGGATTGCCATTTTCACCAGGCTTCCTACAAGGTGTTTTCTGCTGGTACACGGCGGCGCACACCGAAGCTCATGGTGTGTAATACCGTCTCCCTTGCGCTTATGGCGCAGCCAGAGATAGAAAAAGCTCATAAAAGAGCCGGCGGTCACGCCGAACACAGCTGCCGCCGCCGCATAAGGCAGCAGCGCACTCTTGGCAAACGCTTCCGAGGCTACCTGCTGCCCCCAAACGGTGCCGGTACTGTAAAACTCCCCCATACCAAAACGGAATACCAGATAAGCCGCAGCAAGCCCTGTCAGCAGCTTAAAAACCGCTTCTATCACCTCCGAAACCGCCGTAGGATACATATTGCTCAGCCCCTCGTAGTAACCGCGGTAAACAGAGGCCAAACAGCTGAACAACACCGCCGGCGCAAGGCAAAGCATAGCAGGCAGTGCGCCGCTGTTGCCAATGGCCTTTACATAAAACGGCGCCGTTATAGCCATCACCGCAAGTCCAAGCCCACCCGTAACTAAAAATATGGGCACGGACAGCTTATGGAGCCTGCGCACATCACCGTATTTTCCGCAGGCCAAATTTTCAGAGACCATTCTGGCAATCGCAATGGGAAAGCCCGCCGTTGCCAGACTGTGAATGGGGCTATAAAAATGGTAAGCTGTGTTAAAATACCCCAACCCTTCCTCCGTAATGATCCAGGTCAGCGGGATTTTAAACATGGCGCCTATCAGCTTTACCAGCACCATGCTCACAGTCAGGATCAGCGCGCCGTGCAAAAAACTTTGCCTTTTCCGGTGATTCCGCGGCTCCATGCAAACACTTCCATTCCCTGTTAAAATACTTAAGAATGTTATATGATTGCACCGTCGCGCTTATGCCAGGCACGACCTGCTGTCCAAACAGTATGCTGTCCAAACAGTAGTCCAGACAAAACACAGAAAAATAAAAAAGAGAGGCAAACGCCTCCCTTTTCAGTAAATCACAATTATGCCTGCGGAGTTTCGTCCCGTTTTTCTTGCGTCCCTTGCTCCGGCTGCGCAGAAGTAGCTTCCT
>CALWUX010000014.1 GCA_944384795.1 uncultured Clostridia bacterium
CGCTCCAGCCGCACATTTCAAAATGGTGATGGATTGGGCTCATTTTAAACAGGCGTTTTCCTTTGGTGGCTTTAAAATAAATGACCTGCAGCACAACGGACAAAATTTCTGCAATATAGATAATGCCCAAGGGGAACAGCAGTATCGGCATATCCATTCCAAAAGCGAGGGCGCACACCATGCCGCCTAAAAACAGGGAGCCGGTGTCCCCCATAAATACCTTGGCCGGGTTGAAATTCCATACAAGAAAGCCCATGCAGCCGCCGGCCGCGCATACCGCCAGCAGGCTGATGCCCGCCGTATTGATGACTGTGCCGATGAGCATAAAGAACAGCGCCACAAAAAAGGTGACGGAGGTATTGAGCCCGTCGATGCCGTCGGTAAAATTGACGGCGTTGACAATGCCCACAATGACGATTGCCGCCAATATCCAATAGCCGTAGCTTAAATCCACAGAGCCGGCCAGGGGAATATACGTCCGGGTATCCTCTCCCGCCAGAAAGACGGACAATAGATAGGCTCCTGCTACCATAAACTGCAAAATCAGCTTTTGCCAGGCGGTAAGGCCAAGGTTCCTTTTCTTTACCACCTTGATATAATCGTCAAAAAAGCCGATGGCGCCGAAGCCCACCGCCATGAACAGACCGCCGAATACCTTGACCTGCATCAGCACGGTCTCTCCGAAAATGCCCAGCGTTCCTCCGCCTGACACTGCGTAATAAACGGGAATGATGATTACCGCGGAAACCACGATACCTATGATAAACATAATGCCGCCCATGGTTGGGGTGCCGTCTTTTTTCATGTGCCATTTCGGCCCCTCTTCCCGTATGGTCTGGCCAAAATTGATTCGTTTTAAAAAAGGTATCAGCCATTTTCCCAGCAATGCTGTTATTCCAAACGACAATATCACCGCAATCAGTGAAAAAACGCCATTCATCTCAATTATCCACCCTTTGATTTCACATATCTGTCAATTCAAACGACCCTGGTCATACCCCTACCGCAAGCATATTCAACGACGTCAGCACATCTGCAAAAGGGATTCCGCAGGCAATGCACACGGAAGCGCTCATCAGCGCTGTTTTTACATCGTCCGGCTCGGCGGTACGCAGCTTGATTCTGCCAATTACGCCGACGCCGACGATTTCAAATGCACAGCCGAATTCCTGTATACAGTGGGCGTTCCTTGCGGTAAAGTCCGCGCTGTCGCTGGTGGTAGAGTAGGTAAGCACCCTGCACCTGTCTAATTGTTTGACGTCCAGCTTTACCGGCAGGTCGTAATTCATAACGCAAACGGAAAAATGATGCAGGATATTAGCCGCCTGCCGGCAGTCGTCTTCACTGTCCAGCACAACGGCATACGGCACGCCGCATTCGCTGTGGGACAAATATTCCTCAAAACCACAAACAGAAAACCTTTCGCTGCAATGGCACTGCTCCAGCAGCTGTTCCAAAATCGATCCCCATGTAAGGGTCGTATGCTGGGACATGACAATCAGTTTTGTGTTGCTTCGTTCCATGAAAGAATGCCTCCTTCGGTATAACAAAGGTTATCTGACCCTGTCTTCTTCTACAAAATTGACCGTAATGGTAGAGCCGGGTTTTACCTGCTCGCCCGCCGCATAATCCTGCGTCCGCGCAGTAGCCGCCGAACTATTATATGCACCCGTTACCCTGATATTCAGCCCTGCCTGCGCCGCCAGGTAATTTACGTCTGACAGCCGCCGGTTTGTAAAGTCCGGCACGGCAACGGTCTGGGTCATGCTCGCTTCGTCTGTATATACCACAACGGTGCCGCCGGTAGGAACCGAGCTGCCCGGGTCCGGTGTTTGGGAAATCACTGTATCGCCGCTGCCTTTTACCAGAATGCGCAGACCCTGGTTCGTGATTTCGCTGGTAGCTTCACTGATGGTTTTTCCAATTACATTGGGCGCGCTGACGCCTATACTGCCGACTTCGTCCTGGGTATATTTTGTTTCTACGTTCAGGTAGGGCAAAATCTGCTCCATGACCTTGGCAAACACAGGTCCTGCAACGGCGCCGCCGTAATAGCTGTCGCCTGTGGGTTCGTCAAAGAATACCAGCACTGCGTACTGCGGGTCGTCCGCCGGTGCAAAGCCGCAGTAGGAAGCGATATAGGTATCGTCGCTGCCCACCTGGCCGTCCACACCGATTTTTTCGGAGGTTCCCGTTTTGCCTGCAATCCGGTAGCCTGCCACGTAGCCGTTTTTCGCCGTGCCCGAGGTGGCGTTTTCCTGCAGAATCTTGCTGACGCGCTTTGACGTTTCCTCGGAGATCACCTGGCGCTTGACAGAAGTATCCGCGCTTTGAATGATGTTGCCGTCATTATCCACGATTTGGCTTACGATATGCGGCTGTACGATATAGCCTCCGTTGGCGATTGCCGCGCACGCCGTGATCATTTGCATCGGCGTGATACTGAAGTTCTGACCGAAGGATTCTACGGCCAGGTCCATCAGGGTCATGTCCCTGTCATGGTAAATACTCTGTGATTCGCCCGGCAGGTCTACGCCTGTTTTTTCCGTAAAGCCAAAGGCCTCAAAATAATCAAAGAATTTCTCGGTGCCAAGCAGCTGACCCAAATATATAAACAGCGGGTTGCAGGAGTTCATTGTGCCCTGCACCAGCGTCTGTGTACCGTGGCCCGCGGTGTTATGACAGTTGATGGCGCGTTCTCCCGGTACGGGAACATAGCTGCCCGTACAGGTGAAGGTCGTCTCTTCATTAACAAGGTTTTCTTCCAGCGCCATGGACAGCGTTACCATTTTAAATACGGAACCCGGAAAATAGGTGTCGCTGACCGCCTTGTTCCTCCACTGGGCTTCCAAAGCCGCTGTGGTGGCTGCCTGGCGCTCTTCCTCCGGCAGCTCCGCAATACGGGCGCGCTCCTCTTCATCAGTAATCACAAAGGGATTGTTGGGGTCGTAATCCCCTTTGACGGCCATGGCTACGATCTCTCCGGTTTTGACGTTCATAACGATTCCGGAGGCACGGTTTTGTACTTTATTGTTTTCGACGCCCTCTTCCAACGCCTGCTCCAGATAATGCTGTACGACCTCGTCTATGGTCAGCACAAGATTATAGCCGTCCTGGGCCTCCACCTTTTGCTCATACTGGAACGGCATATCCGTTCCCACTGCGTTTTTGGCCGTTACCAGACGGCCCGCCGTACCAGACAGGTACCGGTCATAGTATGCCTCCAGGCCCGCAAGGCCCTGGCCGTCGGTGCCGGTAAACCCAAGAATGGTAGAAGCAAATGAGCCAAAAGGATAATAACGCTTGTAATCCTCCTGCAGCTGAATGGTGTTGCCCAGCTTGTTTTCCTCAATAAACTGTACCAGGCGGTCTTTTACGTCGGTTTCTACCTGGGTTTTGAGCACGTCATAATAGGAGGTGCCCTCGGTACGCCGGTACACGTCTTCCGCGTCCAGCCCTAAAATTTCTGCCATGCCGTTTGCAACGGTCCGGCGCAGCGCTTCGTCGTCCTTTTCAATATATGCAGGCGCAAGCACCACTTTCCACACGGTGGCGCTTTGTGCCAGCGGCTTCATGTTCCGGTCGTAAATGGTGCCTCTGTGGGCGCTTATGGTCGTATCTCTAAGCTGCTGGTCCACAGCCGCTTTTTGCAGTTCGGCTCCGTCTACCAGCTGCAGGCGGATCAGACTGACTACAATCAAACCAAAACCCAAAGCTACCATCACAATCAGCACAATCAGCGTTCGCCGCCACATTTTTACAGTGGTTCCTTTTGCCATCAGTCGCTCCCCCTTTATAAAAATAAGAGTCAAGATTACCTCTCAACTCTTTGCGTACCATACAAATATGTGTAAAACTTTTAGCCGAGTCCCGGTATTTAATACTTATTTCAATGAAAATTTAATTATGACAAGAAATTCTTAATAGATTCCCAAAGATTTACAAAAAAATTGTTTCCGCTGTTGTCCTGTACGACTTCTCCTTTGTCTCCCTTGGATAATTCTACAAAAGCCAATTGGCTTTGATCTATTTTTCTCATGCCCAAATTTGCTTTGGCGTAGCTTTCGACCGTTGCCAGGGACAAATTTGCATTCACTCTCATTTGAAGCTGCGTATAAATACTCTTGCTTTCTTCCAGCTGCTGTGCAGCGGCGTCTATCTCCTCCGTCAGTTCGGTCAGGCGGACCTGATTGAAAATGATGGAACCGGTGGCTCCCAGCGCGACAACGAGCAGGAAGCAGGAGACCACGACCCGCAGCGTCCTGGCTCTGGTGCGCTGTTTTTTGATGCGGTAAACCTGCGCCTTGGACTGCTCGCGCTCGCTGTCTGCGTCTTTTCCCGTACCGATGGAAAGGTCTTTGCTTTTTCTGTGCACGGTATATTTATCTACCAGCTCTTTTCCTTCAAACAGGGAAAAATCGTACGCCTCCGACGTACGGTTATACCGGTTGGGATTGGCCGCCATGTTTCCTCCTCCTTTCTGCACATATCCTTACAATTTTTCGCATACCCGCAGCCTTGCGCTTCGGCTGCGCGGGTTTTCCTCCAATTCCTGCTGCGAGGGGGAAAGCCCCTTTTTATAAATCAGCTTTGCTTTTGGTGTGTTGTGGCACACGCATATCGGAAATTCCGGCGGACAGGTGCAGCCCTGGCACCAGCTGTTCATACGCTGTTTTACCATGCGGTCCTCCAAAGAATGGAACGTGATGACCGCCAGCCTGCCGCCGGGCTTTAGCAGCGCAAACGCGGCGTCCAGCGCTTTGGAAAGCTGTTCTAACTCTCCATTGACCTCTATGCGCAGCGCCTGGAATGTTTTGCGCGCCGGGTGTCCCTGCTCCCGGCGAACGCCGGCCGGCACGCTGGCCTTTATGACCTCCGCCAATTGCAGGGTGGTTTCGATGAGCGCTTCTTCCCGGGCCCTTGCAATGCCTTTTGCAATGCTTTTTGCATACTTGTCCTCGCCATAGCGGCTGATGATTTCCGCCAATGCCTGCCACGGCAGGGTATTGACCAAATCTTTGGCGCTGGTCCCCTGCCGGCTCATGCGCATATCCAGCGGTGCGTCGTGGTGGTAGGAAAACCCCCGTTCCGGTGTATCCAGCTGGTGGGAGGATACCCCGATGTCCAGCAGCACGCCGTCTACTGCCTCAAAGCCGCAGCTGTGCGCGATTTCCTCCATCTGCGAAAATGCTCCCTGCCGCACGATGGAACAGGGATTTCCTCGAAATTTGTCGGAAATAAAAGCAATGGCGTCGGGGTCGCGGTCAATGGAAATCAGGGTGCCTGTGGTCAAACGCGCCAAAATGGCCCCCGAATGCCCGCCGCCGCCGGCAGTACCGTCTACATAAACCCCGTCAGGACGAATGTTCAGCGCGTCTATCGTTTCGTTGAACAAAACGGATCTATGCACAAAACCCATGGGCCGCCCTCCGTGTTAGAACGACAGCAGATCCATTGCTTCCGCAATACTGTCTTCCGTCAGATTATCATTAAACTGCGTCCAGCTCTCCGTGCTCCAAATTTCCGCACGGTCGCCGGTACCGATAAACGTTACGTCTTTTTCAATACTTGCATATTCCCTCAGCGGCTGCGGTATAAGGATTCTGCCCTGCTTGTCCGGCTCCACCTCGGCGGCGCCGGAAAAGAAAAAGCGCTGCAGCTGCCGTGCCTTTGACATGGGCATGGCTACGATTTTATCCTGCAGCCTTTTCCAACCCTCTGAAGAAAGCACAAACAGACAGCCGTCCAACCCTTTTGTGACATAAAAACGCTCGCCTAAGTCCTCACGGAACTTGGCGGGAACGATGACGCGGTTTTTCACGTCGATATTATGTTGGTATTGACCTATCAACATAACTGCCACTTTTCAGGGAAAATGTGTCCTGTTAAACCACAGGTCACTACTTTCCCCCACCTTTCACCACTTTATATACTGATTATAATAGATGACGGTGGGAATTGCAAGAGGCTTTTCTTCTGGAAAATGGCGGAATTTCGTTATTTTGCAAATCATACCCGTTTATATGGACATAAAAAAATCCGAAACACAATATCTTGTGTTTCGGATTTTCATCTTCATAATTTATTTACGTTTTGTTCATTTTTTAGGGTTTTGGGCCGCCGGCACGCAGAGACGCACGGATGCTCTGGCGGGTTTTTCTCAGCTCGTTGAGGCTGGCGGTAATGGAATCCTCCGTCCGTTTGAGCAGGTCGTCCAGGTAATCGTTGGAGGCGCGCTTCATTTCCTTGAGCCTTGCCTGGGTCTGAGCCAGCATTTCTGTGGCTTTGGCCTGCGCCTGCTTTGTGATTTCGTTTTGGCTGACCAGTTTATCCGCCCGTTCCTTAGCGTCGCGCAGAATGCTTTCCGCTTCCTTTTTCGCGTCTGTCAAAATCTGCGTGCGGTCTGCAACAATTGCGCGGGCCTGCCGTGTTTCTTCCGGCAGCTGGTCCCGCATTTCGTCCAGAATCGCTTTGATTTCCTCGCTGTCTAAAACGGTACGTCCGCCGCTTAAGGGCAGTTTGACGGCTTTTTCCAGCAAAGCGTACATTTCTTCCATCAATTCTTCCACGGTTGCTTGACTCATTGTTTCTTCCCCCTATGCTGAATTATTTTTTATTGCACAGTCTCTGTTTAATATCGTTTAAAATACAGCCGGGCACCAGTGTGGAAATATCCCCGCCGAACCTGGCAATGTCTTTTACTACGCTGGAGCTTAAAAACATATTGTCTGAGCTGGTAGTGAAAAACACGGTTTCCAGCCCCTTGTTCAGCCGCTGGTTTGTAAGCGCCATTTGAAATTCATATTCAAAGTCCGACAGCGCCCGCAGCCCCTTTACAATGGCGGTGGCGCTGCACAGCTTGGCATAATCCGCCAGCAGCCCCTCAAACGAGTCCACCTCTACCGTGGGCAGGTGGGCCGTGGCTCTTTGCAGCATTGCCACCCGCTCCTCCACCGTAAAGCTGGTCTGCTTTGCAGGGTTATTCAATACGGCAACGATCACCTTATCAAATATTTTTGTTGCCCGCTCTATAATATCCATATGTCCCAACGTTACCGGGTCAAAGCTGCCCGGACAAACCCCAGTTCTCATTCTTCCACCAAATTCCTATGCTCATAAACCGTCAGCATGATTTTTCCGTATTGATAGGTACGGCGTTTGACAAACGCGCCCGCCTGCGCCGGAACCTGCTCGTCCGCCGCGTGCTCGCATACGATCACGCCGCCCTCGTTCATTACCGCCGCTGTCAGCGGCAGCGCTTTTTCCAGTATCCCTTTATGGTACGGCGGGTCTAAAAAAGCCAAATCAAAGTGCATTTCCTGTTTGAAAAGGTAAGCGGCGTAATCCATATGCACAATTTTGACCCGGGAGGCAAGACCGGTACGGTGCGCGTTGTCCAAAATCACATCAACGGATTTCTGCGCAGCATCTACCAGCACTGCCTGCCTGGCTCCTCTGCTGGCAGCCTCCAGCCCTAACTGGCCGGAGCCTGCGAACAAATCCAAAACATTTCTTCCCTCTATTTGGAACTGGACAATATTGAACAAGGCCTGCTTGACCCTGTCCGCCGTGGGGCGTACGTCCTCACCCTCCAGCGTGGTGAGCTTTGCGCCCCTTGCACTGCCCGTAATAATGCGCATTCGTCATTCCACCTTATTGGTCCAGCGCAGCATATGCGTTGGAACCGCACTGTCGTCAATCCATGATTTTTGCCATAAAATTCACTTTTAAGTATTATTATCGCATTTTTACTCGGTTTCTGTCAAGAGGTACTATATTTCTTCCTGATTTCTGAAATATTGATAAACTGCCTGCGCCGCAGGCTTTGTCATGCCCGGCACCAGCTCCAGCTGCTCCGCCTGGGCCTGCTTTACTGCTTTTATGGTTTTAAAGTGGCGCAGTATGGCCCTTGCCCTGCTTTCTCCGATTCCGGGTATTTGGGTCAGCTCGCTTTGCAGGGTGTTTTTTTTGCGCACCTGCCTGTGGTAGCCGATAGCAAAGCGGTGTACCTCCTCCTGTATGGTGGAAACAAGGGTAAATGCTTTCCGTTTGGACAAAATGGAGATTTCGCCTCCGTCTTTGGCAATGGCCCGTGTTTTATGCTTGTCGTCCTTTACCATGCCAAACAGCGGGATATGCAGGCCGGCCTGCTCCAAAACGGGGCGTACGGCAGAGATTTGCCCTTTTCCGCCGTCCAGCAGGATCAAATCGGGCAATCTGCCAAAGCCCTGCCCGCTTTCCCTGTGCCGCTGGTACTCCTGCAGCCGGCGCTGTATGACCTCCGCCATGGAGGCGTAATCGTCCTGCCCGGCAAAGCCTTTGATTTTAAATTTTCTGTAAGCGGATTTCAGCGGCCTGCCGTTTTCAAACACGACCATGCCCGCCACATTGTCCGCCCCCGACTGGTGGGAAATATCGTAGGCTTCAATATACATCGGCGGCGTATCCATGCCCAGCAGGCGGCCCAGCTCGTCCAGCGCGGAGGCTTCCCTGCCTGTCCGCTCCATGCTCTGGGCCAGCTTTTCGGCGGCGTTATTGCGGCACATTTCCACCAGCTGCGCCTGTTCCCCTATTTTGGGCACGGTGATGGTCACCTTTTTACCCAGCTTGTCGGAAAGCCAGTCCTGCAGCAGCGCTGTGTCCTCTACCTCGCCGTCCAGGGTAATACGGGGCGGTATCCGGTCCCGTGCGGAATAATAGCGCTCCAAAAATTCCGTTCTCGCCTGCCTGGCGTCGCCTATTTCACCCATCAGGAACGTTTCCTGGTCGTACAGCCTGCCCCCGGAAAACCGGAATACCTCAAAGCAGGCTGCGGCTGTACCGTGGCTGCCGCCGCTTTGTGCCAGCGCGAATATATCCTGTTCTTCCACCTTTGCCCGCACGACCTTTTGCTTTTCGCTGATTTTTTTGATTGCCCCGATGCGGTCGCGCAGACGGGCCGCTTTTTCAAACTCCATGCGCTCGGCAGCTTCTGTCATTTTTTCTGTCAGCGCTTTTATGGAAGCGGTGCTGCCGCCCTTTAAAAACGCTTCTGCATCCTTGATGATCTCCTCGTATTCCTGCTCCGTGACCGTTCCTCTGCACGGGGCGCAGCACTGCTTGATATAATAATTCAGGCAGGGCCGTGTTTTACCGATGTCCTGCGGGAATTTTTTATGGCACACGGGCAGCTTGAAAATCTTCACGGCTTCGTCCACGGCCTGTTTGACCGTCCATGAGCTGATAAAGGGACCGATATAGGACGCGCCGTCCTCCGTTTTCTGTTTGGCGGCCTCGATACGGGACCATGGCCCTTTGGTGATTTTGATATAATGGTAGCCCTTATCGTCTTTGAGCAGAATGTTGTATTTGGGGCTGTACTGCTTGATCAGGCTGCATTCCAGGATTAGCGCCTCAAACTCGCTGTCTGTTACGATAAACTCAAAACAATGCACATGGGCAACCATTTGCCGCACCTTTTCGTCATGGTTTTTTTCGGAGCCGAAATATTGGCTGACCCTGTTTTTCAGCGCCTTTGCCTTGCCTACATAAATGACGCGGCCTGCCCGGTCTTTCATAATATATACGCCGGGCTGCAGGGGCAGCCGCATTGCTTTTTCTCTTAATGATTTGATATGATCCGCCACAGGCCGCCCTCCTTTGCATATAAATAAAAAAACACCGTAAACGGTGCTTTTGCTCCTTTTATTCTGTAAATCCGGATTGCACCAGCTCTACAAGGCTGTCCACCGCAGCCTGTTCATCAGTGCCGTCTGCAATAATACGAATGGTGGTACCCCCAACAATACCTAAAGACAAAACGCCCAGCAGGCTTTTTGCATTGACCCTGCGTTCTTCCTTTTCCACCCAAATGGAGGATTTATATTCATTTGCCTTTTGAATGAAAAAAGTAGCCGGACGTGCGTGCAAACCCACCTGGTTTTGTACCACTACCTCTTTAACGTACATGTGTATCCACTCCTATTACCATAATTACAAGCTACGGATTTATAAAAATCTCATAAAAAAATTGACCGATTGATATTAGACAGAATCATTATAACATAATTCGCGGTATCGTCAAGAAAACATACGCAATATTCCGCAAAATTTGGCTTGATGAACGACTTGGTAAATCACCAATCTGCCGTATTTGTGCATAATCACAAAAATGTTGAAAACTTTTCAACGTTAAAACATATTATGCGCAAAAAAACACCCTGTGCATTCCTATTTTTCTTCCGGAGAATCTGCAATTTGTGACAGATATGCCAAATCTTCCTCGGTCAAAATACCGGCCTGTTTGGCTTTTTCTATCAAATCCGGCCGGTATTTGGCGGTTCTGTGCAAAGACTGCCGCCGCCGCCACTGCCGGATATTGGCATGGTGGCCCGACAGCAGTACGTCGGGCACCTTTTTTTCTCTGAATACGGCAGGGCGGGTATATTGCGGATACTCCAGCAGGCCGTTGTAATGGCTCTCCTCCTCAAAACAGACATTGTCGGAGAGCACGCCCGGCAGCATACGGCAAACCGCGTCTGCCAGCACCAGCGCCGGCAGCTCGCCGCCTGTCAGCACATAATCCCCAATGGAGATCTGCTCGTCGATATACGTCTCAATGATCCGTTCGTCTATCCCCTCATAATGCCCACAGAGCAGGGCGATGTTCTCTTTTTGGGAAAGCATTTTTGCTTTTTCCTGGGTCAGTATGCTGCCCAAAGGGGACATATAAATAAAATACGGCTTTTTCCCCAGCCGGTTTATCAGGTCGTCCATACAAAGGGCCAGAGGCTCGGCCCGCAGCAGCATACCCATTCCGCCGCCAAAGGGCGGGTCGTCCACCCGGTTGTGCTTATTATTGGCATAATCCCTGATTTGGTGGCAGTAAATCTCTACAGCGCCCCTTTTCTGCGCCCGGCCGATGATGCTCTCGTCCATTACGGTTCTGCACATTTCCGGGAACAGGGTCAAAAAATCAATCCGCATCCTCAAAAATCCCTTTCATGGGGCGGATATACAGCTTTCTGCCCTGTATATCCGTCTCTGCCACCACCTGGTCAATCACGGGAAGCAGATAATGTTTCTGCTTTTCATCGGTGACCTGGTACACGTCGTTGGCCCCTGTTTTGATTACGTCCGTGACCGTGCCGTAGCATATCGTGGTATCGTCGGCGTTATATACCTCCAGCCCCAGCAGGTCCGAAATAAAATAGCGGCCCTCGGGCAGGGTAACGTCGATGCGTTTGATGAACAGGATTTTTCCGCGCATTTTATCTCCCTGCTCTATGGTATCTACGCCTTTGAGCCGCACTAAAAGCAGATTTTTATGCACACGGCTGGAAATCACCTCCAGCGCCTGCGCGCCGTCCTTTGTGTAAAGGGTTTGGAACTGCGCAAGAAAATCCGGGGAGTCGCACCAGGGGTCTACCCTTAGCTCTCCCTTGATTCCATGGGTGCCTACGATTTTTCCGGCTTCTAAAAATTCCTTGAGCATACGCGCCTCCTTTGCGGCCTCCTGTTTTTTGTAACGGCAAAAAAGCTGTAACATAAACAGAATGTTACAGCTTTTTTATTGGTGTTACGCAATCTCTACCGCTACCTTCTGGTCGTTGCGGGTAGCAACGGCATACATAACGGTACGAATCGCTTTTGCAATGCGGCCCTGTTTGCCGATGATTCTGCCCATATCGCTTTCGGCAACGTGCAGATGATACACAACAACGCCTTCCTCATTTGGCTCGTCCACTTCTACCGTTACCTGGTCAGGGAATTCTACAAGACCTTTTGCAATGGTCAATAATAAATCTTTCATGGGTCTATCCTCCCAACTCTTACAGAACGCCCTGTTGCTTTAACAGGTATTTTACCGTATCCGTAGGCTGCGCGCCCTTGGATATCCAATCCTTTGCCTTGTCTGCGTCCACTTTGATGACTTTAGGCTCTTCCATTGGGTTGTAGTAGCCGATTTCCTCAATGAAGCGGCCATCTCTCGGGCTGCGGGAATCCGCTACCACAATGCGGTAAAAGGGAGCTTTTTTTGCGCCCATTCTTCTCAGTCTGATTTTTACTGCCATATTTTTGTCCTCCAAATACGTCAAAATGAAATAATTTTATGTTCACCAATAAAAATTCATTGGGTGCATAACAGTGATCATGCAGAAATCAAAATCCGCCCATTCCGCCCATGCCCGGCGGCATCATGGGGCGGCGCCTGCCTTTTTTGCCCCGCATCTGGCGCATCAGCTTCTGGGTCGTTTCAAACTGCTTGAGCAGGCGGTTGACGTCCTCTACCTTCATGCCGCTGCCGGCGGCGATCCTGCGCTTGCGGGACGGATTGATGATGTCCGGCTTTTGCCGCTCCTTTTCCGTCATGGAAAGGATAATAGCTTCCATGCGGTCCATCTGGCGGTCGTCCACGTCTACGTCCTTAAGCTGCTTATCCATACCGGGCAGCTTGGAGATGACGGACTTGAGCGGACCCATTTTTCGGACCTGATGAAACTGGTTGAGCAAATCGTTTAAGTCAAATTTGTTTTGCAGAAGCTTCTGGGCGGCTTCCTCCGCCGCTTTTTCGTCGATTTTGCTCTGCGCATCCTCAATCAGGGTCAGCACGTCTCCCATACCTAAAATACGGGAAGCCATGCGGTCCGGATGGAACACCTCCAGGTTATCCAGCTTTTCGCCCACGCCCACAAATTTAATGGGCTTGCCCGTTACGGCGCGTATAGAAAGCGCCGCGCCGCCGCGGGTGTCGCCGTCCAGCTTGGTCAGGATAACGCCGCTGATTTCCAGCAATTCATCAAAGGTTTTGGCAACGTTGACCGCTTCCTGACCGGTCATGGAGTCCACCACCAGCAATATCTCGTGGGGCTCTACCTTTTCCTTGATCTCCCGCAGCTCGTTCATCAGGGCTTCGTCTATCTGCAAACGGCCGGCGGTATCTATAATCATAATATCGTGTCCGTAATCTCTGGCGTAGCGAATGGCTTCCTCACAGGTTTTAACAGGCGCCTGGTTCCCTTTTTCAAACACAGGAACCCCCGCCTGCTCGCCTACCACCTGCAGCTGTTTGATAGCCGCAGGACGGTAAATGTCGCAGGCTACCAGCATGGGACGGTTGCCCTTGCCTTTAAAGAATTTTGCCAGCTTTGCAGCATGGGTGGTTTTACCCGCACCCTGCAGGCCGACCATCATAATAATAGCCGGCGGTTTGGACGGTATGGTGATTCTTGCCTCCTGACCGCCCATCAAGTTGGTAAGCTCCTCGTCCACGATTTTTACCACCATCTGGCCGGGGGTCAGGCTTTCCATTACCTGCGTGCCTATGGCGCGCTCTGTAACGGTATTGGTAAAGTCCTTTGCTACTTTATAGTTTACGTCCGCTTCCAGCAGGGCAAGGCGCACCTCGCGCATAGCTTCCCGCACGTCCGCTTCTGTCAATTTACCTTTTGATTTTAACCGTTTAAACGAATTGGCCAGTTTATCCGCAAGTCCTTCAAACGCCATTATGCTCACCCTTTCCGCTTTTTCAGTCCCGCAGCTGCTTTGTCAGCCCTATGATGCTTTGGGCGCGCCGAACGATTTCTTCCGCGCCGCCCTGCCGCCGGCTGTGTTCCAGAATGTCCGCAGCAGCCAGGCGTATCTCCTCCAGCCCTGCCTGCATTTGCTGGAACCGCTTTGCAAGACCAAGACGCTCCTCCAGCTCTAACAGCTGGCTTTCCGCCCGTTTTACCGCGTCCCTTACGCCCTGGCGCGTAATGCCTTCGTTGTCCGCAATCTCCGCCAGGGATAAATCATCGTTATAATAATATTCTATCATCATGCGCTGTTTTTCCGTCAGCATACTGCCGTAAAAATCCAGCAATAATGAAATCTCCAGATTTTTGGCCATAACAGTGAGCCTCCTGTCATGTGTAAAGCAAAATTACTTTACAGACAAGAATTATATAACAAATCCTGTTCCTTGTCAACAGAAAATACACAAAAATTTCCCGCAAAAGCGCCGCGCGGCCCATTGGCCCGTGTTACGTTACAAGCTCTCCGTCCCAGTCCTGTATGCCGCCGAATTCCACAACATGGGTATAGCCCAGCCTAGCCAGCTTTTCCGCAGCCTGTTTGCTCCGGTTTCCGCTGCGGCAGTATACCATGATCAGCTGCTCTTTGTCCGGCAGGTCCTGCACCGTTTGCGTCCCGATACTTTCGTTGGGGATATTCACAGCGCCGGGGATATGGCCGCTTGCAAATTCCTGCGGGGTGCGCACGTCCAGCAGTACGTAATTTACCTCCGACTCCATCATTTCCGCCGCCTGCCGGGCGGTGATTTGCCGGTATACAGCCGGCGAGGCGCCGGTACCTGTGCCGTCCGCACAGCCGGTAACCCCTGCCGATACCGCGGCCGCTGCAAAAAACAGCACCGCACATACCAAAACGCTTTTTGCCTTTGCTGTGAAAATCCCTTTCATTTTCCTGCTCCTGTATGTTTATTTCAGCTCCACGATGGTCACGCCGCTTTCGCCTTCTCCAAATACACCCAGACGGCTGCTTTTGACCGACGGGTGTGTTTTTAAATGCTGCTGTACCGCACTGCGCAGCGCGCCTGTGCCCTTGCCATGGATAATACGCAGCTGATCAACGCCTGCCATGACTGCCGCGTCGATAAACCTGTCCACGTCCAGCAAAGCGTCCATGGCGGTTTGTCCCCGTATATCCAGCTCCCGCACCACCTTGGCATGGGCGCGGTCTGTTCTTGCGCCTCTGCGGGAGGCCGCCTGTGGCACCTTGATTTTTTCCTGCTCCATCAGGCGCAGGTTGGACAGCGGTACCCTGATTTTCATAATACCCGCCTGCACCTCCACCTGGCCGGCGCTGTCCGGCAGGCCGATGACCGTTGCTTTTTTGTCAATATCGAATATCAGCACCGTATCTCCCGTTTGCAGGGGACGGGGCAGCGTATAGTCCTGTTTTTCTTTTTGGGAGACCGGGTCCGCCATATCCTCCAAAGCGCGTATCCCTTTGTTCAATTTGGCTTTCTGCTCCGGCGTTATGCTTTGCTGTCTGCGCAGCCGGTCCATCTCCTCCATCAGCGCATCCACCTGCGTGCGGGTGCGCGCCACCAGATTTGCCGCCTGCCGGCGGGCAATCTCGATTTCCTTTGCCGCATTGGCCTCGGTCTTTTCCTTTTGCGCCTGAGCCGCCTCGTTGGCCGCTGCCGCCTGCCGGCGCAGCTCTTCCGCTTTGGCCTTTTCTTCCTCCAGCGCTTTGCGTGTTTCCTCCAAACGGCGTACAACGTCCTCAAATTTTGTATTTTCTGCGGAAACCAGTTCTTTTGCCCGTGTGATGACAGCGTCCTCCATGCCCAGGCGTGCAGAAATCGCAAACGCGTTGGAGCGTCCCGGTACGCCGATGAGCAAACGGTACGTAGGCCGCAGCGTCTGCACGTCAAATTCACAGCAGGCATTTTCCACGCCGTCGGTTTGCAGGGCATATTCTTTCAGCTCCGCATAATGGGTCGTTACGGCAATTTTACAGCCCTGTCTGCGCAAACGCTCCAAAATGGCAATAGCCAAAGCGGCGCCCTCTATGGGGTCGGTACCCGCGCCCAGCTCGTCCAGCAGTACCAGACTGCCGCGGCCCGCCTGCGCCATGATCCGTATGATTTTTGTCATATGGGAGGAAAATGTGGACAGAGACTGCTCAATGCTCTGTTCATCCCCGATATCCACAAGGATGTGGTCAAATACCGACACCTCGCTGTCCTGCGACGCCGGTACCATCAGCCCGCACATGGCCATGGCGCACAGCAGGCCGATGGTCTTTAACGTGACCGTTTTGCCGCCTGTGTTGGGACCTGTTATCATCAGGGTGTCAAAGTCCTTTCCCAGCGAAATATCCGTGGGAACGACTTTGTCACGGCTGATCAGCGGGTGCCTTGCCTGCCTGAGCTGCACGATTCCCTCCTGATTGAGCCGGGGTACAACCGCTTTCATGGCATAGGCCAAATCCGCTTTGGCAAATATCAGGTTCAGTTCAACGGCCGCGTCATAACCGGCAATGATCTCCGGCGCAAACTGCCCCGCTTCCGCGGAAAGCGCCGCCAATATCCGCTCTATCTCCTCTTTTTCCTGTGATTGCAGCACACGTATCTCGTTATTTGCCTCTACAACGCTCATGGGCTCAATAAACAGAGTAGCGCCGCTGGAGGACGTATCGTGCACCAGACCGGGCACCTGGGCGCGGTACTCCGCTCTGACGGGCACCACATACCGCCCGCCCCGCACAGTGACGATCTGCTCCTGCAAATATTTTTGGTATGCACCGGAACGCACCATATGATCAAGCTGTTCCCGCACCTTTTGGGACGCTCGCCTTATTTTACTGCGAATTTCTCCAAGGGCGGGAGAGGCCGTATCCGCCACCTCTTCCTCGGAAGCTGCCGTGCGGTGGATCTTATCCTCCAAATACGGATTGGCCGTCAGGCTGTCAAAGCGCCTGTCCAGCACCGTAGACATACCCTCGCTCTTTTTTCTCCACTGTATTACACTGCGCATGGCGCGCAGGACGCCTGCGATGCTTAAAAATTCCGCTAAATGCAAAACACCGCCGGACTGCGCCCTGCGCAGGGGACCGGCCACCTGCTGCAGCCCATGGAACGACGGCGCGCCGAAACGGGCCGTAAGCTGGTATGCCGTATCCGTTTCCAGCAGCTTTTGCCGCACCGCCTCCAAGTCTGCCGTAGGCGTCAGGTCCCTTGCCAGCGCCGCCGCGTCTTCACAGGCCGTTTTTTCCGCCAGCATTTCCAGCACCTTGTCCAGCTCTATGGTCTTTCTGTATTTTTGCAAGTTGTTTTCCATGTCCATTCCTCAATTTATGTATTCACCGCGCAAAACACCGTTCCGTCCGGATCAGCGCTTTGTCCTGTCCCATTCATGTCTGCTCCGTTTCTGCCACCTGGTGGTAAAAATCCAGCGTCATGAACCGGCGCTCCAGGGTTTGCAGCATATATTCCTCCGTAATTTGCGCCAGCTGCTTTTGCCCCTGCGGCTGCAGCCGGAACGAAAATAATTTATCAAAATCCGCGTACACGGTATGGCGCAGCGCTGTCATCACGCCTTTTTTTATGCGGAACGCAAACTCTGCGGCGGGTTCATAACAGTCCCCGCAGTAAATAACGCCCCGTTTTGGCAAAAATACCATTTCGTCCGCTTCGTACACCGCGCAGTTCTGGCAGCAGACTAGGTCCGGCATATAGCCCGCCATGGAAAGCATACGCATTTCCACAGCCGCTTTCAGTACCAGCGGCGGGCGTTTTCCCGTTTCCAGAAAATGCAGCGCGTTTAAAATCAAACGCAAAAAATCCCCCGCCGCCGCTTCCTCCGGAGCAAGTACGGATATCAGCTCGCAAAAGTACTGGGCCAGGGACAAGGTCTCGATATTGCCGCGCAGTCCAAAAAACACCTGCAGGGGCTGCGCGTCGTTGATAATGTATTTGTCCCGCCCCTTGTAAATGGAAAAGCGGGAGTAGCAAAGCAGCTGGGTCGCGCTGTTTTTGGTATTCTTGAGCGTTTTTGCAAGGGGAGAAAAAGCGCGAATGACCCCCTCGTCCCGGGTAATCAGCGTAACCAGGCGGTCACTTTCCCGTACTGTTTTCTCCGTGATCACCAATCCGTCGGTGTTGATTTGCATGGACAGCCTCCTGTAACCTGAATTCCTCTGACGACTTTACCTGACTGTAACGGATATAGTCCTCTACCTTCCCTGTCTGCGTAAAAATATGCCAGGCTGTATATGCGTCCATCACAAAGCCGTCGCTCCCTTCCGTTCCTTTTCTACCAGTATTCACAGCAGGAACAGAAGTTATGAAAGAAAATTTTTGGTTTTGCATACAGGTTTTAGCAAACTTCCCGGTCAATCTGCGTATAGCAGGCATTTACTATGAAAAGTCTGTTTTTCCGTAACCGAAGCTTTGCAGCAGACGCTGGCGGTTCCGCCAGTCCTCCTTTACTTTTACCCACAGCTGTAAATTGATTTTACAGCCGAAAAAACGCTCCATATCCGCACGGGCATAGGAGCCCACCCGTTTGAGCATGGCGCCCTGTTTTCCGATAATAATGCCCTTGTGGCTGTCCCGCTCGCAGTAGATGACCGCCTCCATGTCCAGCATATCCGGACGGTCCTCCCGCTCGCGCATACGTTCCACCACCACGGCGATCCCGTGTGGGATTTCCTTATCCAGCAGGCGCAGCAGCTTTTCCCGTATGATCTCTCCTGCCAGCACCCGTTCCGGCTGGTCTGTCAGCGCGTCCTGCGCAAAAAAATGGCCGCCCGGCTGACACAACCCCTCCAGCTCCCGAATCAAATCTTCTACACCGCTGCCCGTAACGGCGGAAACGGGCACCACCGCCTGAAAGTCAAACAACGCCATATACGCGCTGATTTGCTCCATCAACACGGACTTGTCCCCGATACAGTCGATTTTATTGATAGCCAGCAAAGCGGGCAGCTTTCCCGCTTTGCATTTTTCCATCAGCTCCCGGTCTGCGGCGGAAATAGGCTTGCCTGCCTCTGTTACCAGCAAGCAGGCGTCTACGCCGGCTACCGAATCCGCAATGGATTTGACCATATAATCTCCCAAAGCATTACGGGGCTTATGCAGGCCCGGCGTATCCAAAAACACCAGCTGGTTTTTTTCTCTGGTAAGCACGCCCATGATTTTGGTGCGGGTGGTTTGGGGCTTGCCGGAAACAATGGCCACCTTTTGCCCTATCATGGCGTTGAGTAGGGAGGATTTGCCTACGTTCGGCCTTCCTACAATGGCGATAAACGCGGAGCGGTCGTCTTCATTCAGCTGCACAGAAGCAATGCCGCCTGTATTTTGAGACATATCGGCCACAACAAGCCCTCCTTTATTTTTCCCTGAATTTTTTATGCCTTAAAAAGAAATTTTTGATTCCCAGCGGGCCTTTGGCAATATACCAGAGGCACAAGCCGGAACCCACAATAAACGGCAGCCACATGACCGGCATTTCCACACAAAAGTACCGGTATATGCGTACAAAGCCCTCCGGCTGCCAGAACAGCACCACGGCAACCGCAACGGCAAACACGGCCATGACCAGCACGGCGCCCGCTGCAATATCCTTTACCACCTTTACCACCGGGCTGTAACCGGCTGATATCCTGTCCGCCAGTGCCTCCAGGCCGGTATTGATGACCTCCAGCGCCAGCATAAGACCGAATACGGTGAACAGCACCCCGTAACCTGCGGCGCTGATATGAAAAAAGAATGAAAAAACGAATACATACAATGCGGCCACTGTATGGATTCGCATATTTCTTTCGTGATTGATACAGTGTACGACCCCTCTGAAAGCGGCCTGAAAGCCTTTGAGAAAATTCACGGCCGATCCTCATCCTCGTCCAGTACATAGCTGCTGGAGCTGGGCAGGCCCAGCTGCGTCATCACCTGTTCTTCTTTTTCACGCATACGCACACGGTCTATGCCGCCCTTTTCGTGGTCGTAGCCCAGCAAATGCAAAACGGAATGGGCCGTTAAATAACCAATCTCCCTGTCCAGGCTGTGGTCAAAGCGCGCCGCCTGCTCCACGGCCTTTTCCATGGAGATAACGATGTCCCCTAAAATTTTGGCGCCCGTATCATGGTTGGTGTCGTACACGCCGTTTTCTCCCATGGGAAACGACAGCACGTCCGTAGGCGCATCTTTATGGCGGTACTGCTTGTTGAGCTCATGGATTTTTTTATTGTCCACAAAGGTCACGCTGATTTCCGCCGGCGCGCCGAAATTTTCCAGCCGCAGCACCGCGTTGCAGCAGCGGCGCACCAGCATTCTCAGACCGGTGGGAATCTTCACTTCCTTTTGGTCATTGTGAATGATCACTCTGATTTTCTCCACGCTATTTTTGCCCCTTTCTCTCACGTTCTTCGTATGCCTTGATGATATTCTGCACCAGCCTGTGGCGCACTACGTCCTTTTCGCTGAACTGCACCTGGGCAATATCGTCTATATGCCGCAGCACACTCATTACATCTTTCAGCCCGGACTTTCTCCCATCCGGCAAATCTATTTGCGTAACGTCGCCCGTTATGACCATTTTGGAGTTAAAGCCCAAACGGGTCAAAAACATTTTCATCTGCTCCGGCGTGGTATTCTGCGCTTCATCCAGAATAATAAAGCTGTCGTCCAGCGTTCTGCCCCGCATATAAGCCAGCGGCGCGACCTCTATATTGCCGCGCTCCAGATATTTCTGGTAGCTTTCCGCCCCCAGCATATCGAACAAAGCGTCGTACAGAGGTCTTAAGTACGGGTCTACCTTCTGCTGCAGGTCTCCGGGCAGAAAGCCGAGCTTTTCCCCGGCCTCTACGGCGGGCCTTGTCAAAATAATGCGGTTGACCTGCTGGGCGCGGAACGCGGTGACCGCCATGGCCACCGCCAGATACGTTTTACCTGTACCCGCCGGCCCCACGCCGATAGTGATCGTATTTTCCCTGATGCTGCCGCAATACTTTTTCTGGCCGAAGGTTTTCGGTTTGACCGGCTTGCCTTTTGAGGTAACGCAGATACAGTCCCCCGCCAGGGTCTCGATTTTTTCCTCGCTGCCCTCGTTTACCATGGAAATGCAATAGCGGACATTCTGCTCGCTGAGCCCTTCGCCTCTGTTGACCAGAGTCAGCAGGCTCTCGATGGTTTTGACCGCTTTGGCAACTGCCTCCGGCTCTCCCGAAACCTTGATTTCCGAATCTCTGCCCACGATCTTTACACCGTACGCCTGTTCTATCAGCTTCACGTTTTCATCAAAGCTGCCAAACAGGGCCACCGCCTGCTCCATGCGGTCGATATTGATGCGTTGTTCGAACATTCCATCACCTTTGCACACAAATTGCACCGTTTACAAAAACGACGCTCCTGTTACAAAATAGTATATCACAAATTATACCACAGATTCCACTTCCCGTCACGTGTTTCGCAAGATTTTTTTGGACATTCATACCAAAATCATGGCTCTTCCACGTAAATTTCAGATTCCTGGGCGATATTTTCTTCCCATACGCTCACCGCGCGCAGAATCAGCTGTCCGTTTTCTATGGTGTGCCGGATGTCTGTGGATATGATCTGTGCCTCCTGTCCCAGCGCTTCCTTTTGCTGTTTTTCCAGTTCTTCTTCGGCCTTTTGCAGCGCCTGCTCCTCAGTCAGCCGCACCCGGCTGACCGCGTATTCGGTCCATGCCTCCTGGTACACGGTGGCGGGTAAATTGGTACTGCCGGCTTTTGCCCGGTATACAGACAAATCCTTTTCATATACAAAACTGTCGCTGTTTTCAGGTTCTGTTTCAAAGGTAATCGGCACGGTGACACCGAACAGCCGCAGCGCCCTGCGGTAAATAACGCTGCCCGTAGGCGTTTTTTCCTCCTGCTCCAAAGGGATTTTGATTTCATATGTATGCTTGGTGCGCGCGATGATTTTTGCCGTAGCACGGGTAAACAGATTGTCGTATTTGGTCTCGGTAATGCCGCTGACCAGCAATTGTCCCTGCGCAACGCCGTCTCCCACTTTGACCTGGGGCGTGCCGTGGGTCACCTCCATACGCACGATCTGTCCATCCCTGGCCGCTTTCAGGTTCATTACCTTTTTATCACTGTTCCAAATATCCGGCTTATCCTCCTTTTCCCCTATCATCACGGTGACCGCGCTGCCCCTGGTATTTAAAGAAATCCACGCAATTTCCGGGTAAGCGGTCATCAACCGGTTCTGCACAGACAAAATATCCAGCTTGCTTTTGGCCATACCCTCTTTGAGCCCGACCTCCTCTGCGGTAAGCAAAAGAAGCTCGGTATGCAGCGTTTGGTTGCCCTGCACCTGAATACTCCAAACACGGGTAGACAAAAAGCACAGCAGCGCGGCAAACACCGCAAGTCCCGCCAGCATACTTTTCCAGTTCCGAAATTTATGCAGGACAAAGGGCAGGCCGCGTTTTTTATAAACACGTATTTTAACACCGGTTTGTTTGGCCAGGTTTTTCATCATCTTGTATTTTGTCCGGGACACGCAAACAAAAAAACGCTCTTTGCGCCGGATATTCCACACAGTAAACCCAAACCGGGCGCATAGATTCACAAACCGCTCCTGCCCGTTTCCCTCTACTGTAAAAATCACGTATCCCACAAACCAGCGGATCATTGTCAACACAAACATAAACGCACCTCAAAACTGGAATTCAATGGCTGTAATAAAGCCCTGTATCATCAGGGAATCTATTTGAATGCATTTGATTTCCAGATTTTTTCCGCTGAACTTGGTGATGCATTTTCCCGTTTTTACCCTGACGGTTTCATCTGTATATTCAACAATGCCGCCGCAGCCCTCCAGTACGGCCTCGTGATTTCCGTTCACCTGCATATGGGCAACGCCCGCAACGACCGCCGCCGGAAGCTGCAGTACATTTGCGATTTTAGCCAGCCCGCGCATACCGCCTTTTTCTTTTTGTTTTTCCTGTTCGCCCTGTGCCTTGCGCATAAAAATAAGCCGCCCTTTCCAAAACGTTTCTTTCACAAGATTATGCGCTTTTGGCAATAAAAATCACTTATGGGCATATACATACTACTGAAAATGACTGCAAGCCTGCGTAAGCAGACAACCAAACCGGAAAAGGAGGACCGCATATGCGCCTGCGCATATTTTTCCTGTGCAAAACCGTTTTTCTATGCCTTTGCGTTACAGCATGCGCGCTGGGTATCCTGCTGTTCCCAAACGACGTGCGCGGCGGCGCGGCCAGCGGTGTAAGCTATTGCCTTTATACTTTGATCCCCTCTCTGTTCCCATTTATGGCGCTGTCCTCCTTTACCATTCATTCCGGCCTGTCCAACACCATCGGAAAACTGCTGCGTCCCGTTATCCGCTTTCTGTTCTATCTGCCGGGCGGCGCCGGCTCTGTCATCATTATGAGTATGGTCGGCGGGTATCCCGTAGGCGCACGGGGCTGTATGTCCCTGCTGGAGCAGGGTGTTGTTACAAAACAGCAGGCGCAGCGTATGCTGTATTTTTGCGTCAACGCAGGCCCCGCGTTTATCATCAGCGTAGTGGGCGGCGCCCTGCTGCAAAGCCCCAGGCTGGGACTGCTGCTGTTTTTCTCCCAGATTTTTGCCATGCTGTTTATCGGCGCCGCTTTGGGCATAGCCGCCCGCTTGCGCAAAGAGTCCTGCAATACCGTTCCCGCCGCCGAACAGCGCCGCTGTCCGTCTCCCTTGGTTGCTTCGGCGCTGGACGCCTGCAAAGGCCTTATGAACATGAGTGCGTTTGTAATTTTATTTTCCGCACTTTTATCCCTGCTGCGCGCCGCCGGCATTGCCCAGGGTATTTGCCAGCTTCTGCTGCGTCTGCATATTCCCGCGCCGGCCGCCGCTTCCCTGCTTTCTCTGCTGACGGAAATCACCGGCGGCTGTGCCGATTCCGCCGTACTGCACACGCCCATTCCCCTGCTGGCGTTTGGCTTGGGCTTTGGCGGTTTTTGCGTCCATTTCCAAATTTTTGCCGCTGTCTTGAAATGCGGTGTTTCCAAAATCAAATTCATTGCATTCCGGGCCGCCCACGGTTTGATTGCCGCGCTGGTGACCATGGCCTTTATGCCTTTGTTCCCGCAGCCGGCGGCTTATGTGTTCCACAGCACCTCCCAGCAGGTATCCGGCACGCTTTCTTATTCCTGGCCCGCAGGCGCTGCGCTGGTGATTTGCTGTGCCATTTTCCTGTTTTCCGTGGGTACAGAGCGCAGGAAACCACAGGCAAAGCAGTAGAAATCCAACGTAAATCATGGTATAATAGCATAAAAGAAAGGGGGATATTCTCATGAAACATACGACATTATACGGCACGAATATTCAGCCGGACTGCGCATATTGCAGTCACAACAAAACACCGGAACAAGCTCCTGTCTGCGGGGTGAACTGCAAAATTGACGAAAACGGCCAATGCAAAAAATTTATGTATGACCCCCTGCTGCGGACGCCGAAAAAAAGACCGCCTTTGACCAAATTTACAAAAGAGGATTTTGACCTTTGAGCAATACTGACCACCAAGACAGGGCAGGCTGAGCCTGCACGCACGCCCCGCCCTCGGCGCGCAGAAAATAGCAGCTTGTAGTCAGGCGGGAGAGACGCTGTAATCTCCCGAAGAGCACAACGGTAGTTGTGAGTAAAACGTAAAAGTTTAGTCAATTTTTTCAAAAATTGCGGGGTCAAGGGGCAGCGCCCCTGTCGCGCTCCGCAGAGCGCGAAACCCTTTATATGTAAAAAGATCAGGAAGGGTGGGAACGTCCTATCAAGGGGTTCCCCGAACGCCGTGCAAGTGCACGGCGCTTTCTACACAACTTATGTTTTACACCAAGAGCATACAGACGAACCGGGTAAATAAACTTGCAAATACCACCCAGCAAGCCAACCTTTTAGAAAAGCCAACCCTTTAAAAAATCCAACCTTTCCCGCCCCAGTATAATTTACAGCGGCGGGAAGAACGCTGCAAACTTCCACAACGAGCCTATGAGCAACCATACGTAAAAAACCAGTCCTGTACAGGAACCGCTCTGTTTTATCGTGAGCGTTCCTGTACAGGACTGTTGTTATGCGGGCATATATATCCTGCCATTGGAAGCAATGGTAAGGATTTCACCCGCCGTTCCCAACCGGCCATGCTGTTTGTATCGCGACGATTCCACACAAAAACATATGGATGTCCGGCCCTGTTTTTTTATCGCTTAGATTCAATTTTTCTAAAAACAGGATACCTCTTTACATAATCATTTTATAAAAAATTTGAGAAAGTTTTTCACAAAACGTTTTCCACCTTTTCCACATAGTTTTCAACAATAAAACATAGGCGTTATCTTATTTTTTCCTGTTTTCAACACGTAATTTTAACAATCTCATACGGTTATGTGAAGAAAATCATGTCTTTTCAGTTTACATAACTCGTTTTGATTGACATAATCCTTTATATATTTTACATAAAAATTTTCCATAGCATTCTAACGACCAGCAACGCCAGCATCACAGCGCAAAGCACAATTTTCCATTTAAAGTTTTTCTGCCGCCGTACATAAGCGTCCGCCGCCACAGCCGCGGTAATGGGCAGAGCCGCCGCAACCAGCACAGCGGAAAAATACCAGTCGCCGTAAATACCAAACACCGTAGAAACAAAAATACTCCCCAGTATGACGCCCGCGCCCGCCAGCCACAGTGCTTTTACCACCGGATGCATACTCTACCTCCATGACAAAAAACCGGATGAAAGCTCATCCGGTTTTCGATTATTTTTCTTTTGTTGCAATCTCACGCAGAATTTTAGACAGGAAATTTTCTACGGACATACTGCCCAAATCCCCTTCCTTACGGCTTCTGACGGAAACCGTGTTTTCTGCTACCTCTTTGTCGCCAATAACAAGCATATACGGAATTTTTTCCAGCTGCGCCTCGCGGATCTTATAGCCGATTTTTTCACTCCTGGTATCGCAGGATACCCGTATGCCGGCACGGGCAAGCTGTTCCTCGATTTGCTTTGCTTCATAGCTTAAACGGTCGCTGATAGGCAGCACCCGTACCTGCTCCGGCATCAGCCATGTGGGCAGGGCGCCCGCATACTTTTCCAAAAGCAGCGCCAAGGTACGCTCATAACAGCCAATGGACGTCCTGTGGATAACATAAGGGTATTTTGTCTGTCCCTCCGCGTCCACATATGTCATACCAAACCGCTCTGCCAGCTGGAAGTCGATTTGTATGGTAATCAGCGTATCCTCCTTGCCATGTACGTTTTTGATTTGAATGTCCAGCTTGGGACCGTAAAACGCCGCCTCGCCGGCCGCTTCTTTATAATCGATACGCAAATCGTCCAATATCTGGCGCATACGTTCCTGTACTTCCTCCCACTCCTGAGGGGAGCCGATGTATTTTTCCTTGTCGTTTTCGTCCCATTTGGAAAAACGGTAAGAGACGTCGTCGTCCAGACCAAGGGTTGCCAGCATATATTTTGCCAGCTCTACACAGCCGGCAAATTCCTGCTCCAGCTGCTCCGGCAAACAGGCAATGTGTCCTTCCGAAATGGTAAATTGACGCACCCGAATCAGGCCGTGCATTTCGCCGGAAGCCTCGTTGCGGAACAAAGTAGAGGTCTCATTCAGGCGCATGGGCAAATCCCGGTAGCTGCGCTTTTTGTTCAGGTAAACCTGGAACTGGAACGGACAGGTCATGGGACGCAGCGCAAATACCTCCTTGTCCTTTTCCTCGTCGCCCAGTACAAACATACCGTCGCGGTAATGGTCCCAGTGGCCGGAAATTTTATACAAATCGCTTTTTGCAAAAAAAGGCGTTTTTGTCAGCTGGTAGCCGCGGCGCTGCTCCTCGTCTTCCACAAAGCGAGCCAGCTGCTGCAGCACACGGGCTCCGTTTGGCAGCAATACAGGCAGGCCCTGGCCGATATAATCCACGGTGGTAAAATAGCCTAACTGGCGGCCAATTACATTGTGGTCGCGTTTTTTTGCTTCCTCCACACGCTCCAAATATTCCTCCAGCTCCGCGGTTTTGGGAAACGCAATGCCGTAAATGCGCTGTAAAGCCTTATTATTGGAATCCCCGCGCCAATACGCAGCGGTAGCGCTGGTCAGCTTTACCGCCTTTAAATTGCCCGTTGCCATTAAATGCGGGCCTGCGCACAGGTCTGTAAACTCGCCCTGCTTATAAAAGCTGATGGCTTCCCCTTTCTCCGCATGCTCCTCAATCAATTCCACTTTATAGGACTGCTCCTGCTCCTGCATCAAAGCCTTTGCTTCATCGGGCGGCAGTTCAAAACGCACTATGGGCAAATTTTCCTTGATGATTTTTTTCATCTCCGCCTCAATTTTCGGCAGATCCTCCTGGGTCAGCGGACGGGGCAGGTCAATGTCGTAATAAAACCCGTTGTCCACCGCAGGGCCAATGGCCAGCTTTGCCTGCGGGAACAAACGCCGAACCGCCTGGGCCAGCACATGGGAGGCCGTATGCCAGTACGCCTTTTTTCCCTCTTCCTCCGAAAACGTCAGTATTTCCAAATGGCAGTCCTTTGTCAGCGGTGTACGCAGGTCCACCACTTCTCCGTCCACCTTGCCGGCACAGGCCGCTTTATATAAACCCGCGCCAATGGACTTTGCCACCTCCTCCACTGAGGTCCCTAACGGAAATTCCCTGACATCTCCCTTTAAACTTACCTGAATACTCATAACAGATTGCTCCTTTTTGTAAAAATGAAAAACCCGTCCCAAAATAAGGGACGAGTAACGGTTCCCGTGGTTCCACCCAAATTCAACAAAGCGGCGCTTTGTCCTTTTGCAGGTCTGTAACGGGACCCGGCCGGCATACCTTTGGTCAATCAAAACGTTCGGCAGCTGCTCCAAGGCGGTGCTTTTGCTTTCCTTTGCCGCCGGCGCTTTCAGCCTGCGGCGCCGGCTCTCTGGTACAAATCCCAAAAACAAAAGTTCCTTTTCATTGCATATTATGGATGATATAATTTGTATAAATTATCGTAGCATTTTAACAAGAAAAAGTCAAGGGCCATTCCCCAAATACGCGGGCATAAACAAAAACCGCCGTTTACAATTGCAGGAAATATCCTTGACACAACGGTGTCAAACGTAATACAATATTTATTAAGTGTAATTCATTCATTTAGAAAATGTTGTTATTTTCACTTACATAAGTTCTAACAAACGTATGAAAAAGAAAGGAACAGAATAAAAGGAGGTGTCTCGGAAACGTGGATGCAGTAGGTATTGCAATCATCATATGCGCAGCTGTTGGCCTTGTGGTTGCCGCTGTTGTCGGTATCATCGCATTTATGGCCGGCGGTTCTCATAGAAAAAAAGCAGCCGAGGCCGCCATCGGTTCTGCCGAAGAGGAAGCGAAAAAAATCCTGGAAGAGGCAGTAAAAACGGCGGAAGCAAAAAAGAAAGAAGCCGTGCTGGAGGGAAAGGACGAAATCCACCAGCTGCGAAACGAGTCTGAAAAAGAGCTTGCGGAGCGGCGCAAAGAGGTACAGCGCCAGGAAAGGCGCATTCAGCAAAGGGAAGAATCTCTGGATAAAAAAATGGAGAGCCTGGAGCAGAAAGAGGAAGCCATTGCCCAAAAGAAACAGCAGGCGGAAGCGTTCCTGCTGGAGGCCGAGGGTATCAAGGCAAACCAGTTTGAGATTTTAGAGCGTATTTCCGGTTTTACCGCCGAACAGGCAAAGGATTTTCTGCTGAAAAACCTGGAAAACGAGCTTGTCCATGAAAAGGCCGCCAAAATCATGGAAATTGAGCAGCAAACAAAAGATGAGGCGGAAAACATGGCTCGGGAGATCATTACGGTAGCCATTCAGCGCTGTGCGGCAGACCATGTGGCAGAAGCCACCATTTCCGTGGTACAACTGCCCAACGACGAGATGAAGGGCCGTATCATCGGCCGGGAGGGCCGCAACATCAGGGCTATTGAGACCATGACGGGTGTGGACCTGATTATTGACGACACGCCGGAAACCATTACCATTTCCGGCTTTGAGCCTGTCCGCCGCGAGGTAGCAAGAATCGCGCTGGAAAAACTGATTGCGGACGGCCGTATCCACCCCACCCGCATTGAGGAAATGATTGAAAAAGCCCGCAGAGAGGTGGACGCGACCATTAAACAGGAGGGCGAACGCGCCATTATCGAAGCCGGCGTCAACGGCGTTCACCCGGAAATTGTAAAACTGCTGGGACGTATGAAATACCGCACCAGCTACGGACAAAATGTGCTGAACCATTCGCTGGAGGTGGCGTTTTTGTCCGGCGTAATGGCCTCCGAAATGGGGCTGGATTCCGCCCTTGCGCGCCGCGCAGGTCTGCTGCATGACATCGGCAAGGCTCTTGACCATGAAATCGAAGGCTCCCATGTGGAAATCGGCATTGAAGTAGCCCGCAAGTACAAGGAGCATGAGGTGGTCATCGACGCCATTCAATCCCACCACGGCGACGTGGAGCCCAAAAGCGTCATCGCCTGCATTGTACAGGCCGCGGACGCAATTTCCGCAGCAAGACCCGGCGCGCGCCGGGAAAACCTGGAAAGCTACATCAAGCGCCTGGAAAAACTGGAGGAAGTGGCTTCCTCCTTCGACGGTGTGGAGCGCTGCTTTGCCATTCAGGCCGGCCGCGAGGTACGCATTATGGTAAAACCCGAAATGGTGGACGACGACCAGATGATTTTGCTGGCAAGGGATATTTGCAGAAAAATCGAAAACGATTTGGAATATCCGGGTCAAATCAAAGTCAATATGGTGCGCGAAAGCCGCGCGGTAGAATACGCAAAATAATTTGCAACGCAGATGTGCAGTTATGCATATCTGCGTTTGTTTTTCATAAACTTTTTACAAATAACATATGCCAATCAAATTTATTTCTGCTTGAGATTATGGTATAATAAAATCCATATCTAAAATCAAGCGGAGGTTTCGCATGAAAGTACTTGCCATCGGCGATATTGTGGGAAGCATTGGCTGTAAATATCTAAGAACACAGCTGCCTGCTCTGAAAAAGAAAAAAAATATCGACCTGGTCATTGCCAACGGAGAAAATTCCGCAGACGGCAACGGCATTACCCCTGCTTCCGCAGAGCATCTGTTCGCAAGCGGTGTAGACGTAATCACCACGGGGAACCACGCGTTCCGCCGCAGGGAAAGCTACGAGCTGTTCGACCATGAGGACTGCCTGCTGCGGCCCGCCAATTATCCGCCCGGCGCGCCGGGCAAAGGGGTCTGCATTGTAGACAAGGGACGTTACCGGGCGGCGGTCGTCAATTTAATGGGCGTAGCCTATTTGCAGGCGCTGGACTGCCCCTTTGCCGTTATGGACCGTATTTTAGAAGAACACAAGCTGCCCAAAATTATTTTAGTGGATTTCCACGCGGAAGCCACCGGAGAAAAAGGCGGCTTTGCCTACGCGTACGACGGCGCTGTTTCCGCTGTTTTCGGTACCCATACCCACGTGCAGACGGCAGACGAGCAGATACTGCCCCAGGGCACGGGCTTTATAACCGATTTGGGCATGACCGGCCCCTGCCGCTCCGTATTAGGCGTAAAGCCGGAGCTGATTGAGAAAAAACTGCGGAGCAAGCTGCCCGTGCGGTTTGATTTGGCCGGCGGCCCCTGCCATTTGGACGGCGCCGTTTTTGAAATCGACGAAAAAACCGGCAAAACCGTTTCTGTAGAGCGCATCCGCATCGTACAGCCGGAGCAGGCGTAGAAACATTGAACAACACAGCCCGGCGTGGTATAATAAACCCAGTTACAATACGGCACAACGGCAAATCCAACGCAATTAACGTTAAGGGAGTGCACAGAATGATAAACGGACCAACCCTGAAAAACGCATTTATTTCAGGCGCCAACAATATTTCCAGGCATAAAAGCATGGTAAACCAGCTGAATATTTTTCCCGTTCCAGACGGCGACACAGGCACCAATATGTCCATGACAATGGCCGCCGCCGCAAACGAACTGCTGAAAACGGAGCGCGCGCAGGCCGACGAGATTGCAGGCATTGCCGCCTCCGCTTTATTAAGAGGTGCCCGCGGCAATTCCGGCGTGATTCTTTCCCTGCTGTTCCGCGGCTTTGCAAAGGGGATTTCCGGCAAGGAATCCATTTCGGGAACCGCCCTTGCCAACGCCCTGGGGCTTGGTGTAAAAGACGCTTACCAGGCCGTAACAAAGCCCACAGAGGGCACCATTCTGACCGTAGCCCGCATGGCCTGTGAAAAAGGAAAGGCCGCAGCCGCCATTGAGGACGACGCCGTTTATGTATGGTCCGCTGTGTGCAAAGGCGCCGCCGAAGCGCTGGAAGCCACACCGGAGCTGCTCCCTGTTTTGAAAAAAGCAGGCGTTGTAGACGCCGGCGGCAAAGGCCTGTGCCTGATTTTAGAGGGAATGCTGTCCGTATTCCGGGACAATGTGCTGATTGCCGACGATACGCCCGTAAAACCGGAGCCGTCCTACGAAGACGACTTTTTCCGCAACGCCGCGGCAGAATTTGACCAGGACATTACCTTCACATACTGCACGGAATTTATCATCGGTAAAGACAAACTCCACACAAAGCCTGTTTTTGAACTGCGCGCTTACCTGGAGAACATCGGCGACTGCGTGGTGGTCGTGGACGACGACGCGCTGATCAAAGTCCATGTGCATACGGAAAACCCCGGCAATGCCTTGCAGGAGGCGCTGACCTACGGACAGCTGCTTACCGTAAAAATAGAAAACATGAAAGAACAGCACCGCATTGCCGCCGAGGAAGCCGTCAAGGCCACGCAGGCGGAAAAAGTCCAGGCGCTGCCGCCAGTCCCACCCACGGAGGAAATCGGCTTTGTGGCCGTTGCCTCCGGCGAGGGCTTAAAGCACCTGTTCAGCGATTTAGGCTGTACTCATGTGGTCAGCGGCGGCCAAACCATGAACCCCAGCACAGAGGATATTGTGGAAGCAGTGCTTGCCACACCTGCCAAAACGGTTTACGTACTGCCCAACAACAAAAATATCATTTTGGCGGCAGAACAGACCGTACCGCTGGTAACAGACCGCAGGGTCATTGTACTGCCTACCCGCACCGTGCCCCAAGGACTTTCCGCCATGCTGGCCTATGAGGGAGAAAGCACGCCCGAAATCAGCGCCAATGTGATGATGAATGCCGCCAACGCCGTAGACACCGGTCTGGTGACCTTTGCGGCCCGCGATTCCGAATTCGGCGGCCATAAAATGAAAGAGGGCGACATTCTGGGTCTGAAAAACGGCAAATTGGAAATCATCGATAAAGACCCCGTGCACGCGGCCGTCCGTCTGGCGCGCTCCATGACCAAAAAGGGCGCCTCGTTCCTTACGGTGATTTACGGCGAAAACGTGACCGAAGCCCAGGCGGAGGAAGCGTTCCACCGTATCAAATCCAAAGCAGGGCACGAGATCGAGGTCACTTTGGTAAACGGCGGCCAGCCGGTTTATTACTTCATGCTTTCGGTGGAATAACATGGCTTCTTTATTTGAACAGGACATACAAACATTAACAGGCGTCGGCGAAAAGCGCGCCAGGCTGTTCCAAAAGCTTGGGGTGTCCAGCGTTGGCGCCTTATTGTCTTATTACCCGCGCGCATATGAAGACTGGAGCCGGCCCTTCACCATTGCGCAGGCGCCTTTGGGCACTCCCTGCGCCATTCGCGCCGTTGTACTGCATACCCCTTCGGAAACGCGTATCCGCAAAGGCATGACCCTTTACAAAACCACCGCAACAGACGGCGCAAACGACCTGCATATTACCTTTTTTAATAATCCTTATATCGTCAATGCCCTAACAGAGGGCCGGGAATACATTTTTTACGGCAAGGTCACCGGCACCCTGCTGAAAAAAGAAATGAGCGTGCCCGAATTTTACCCTGTTGCCGCCGCACCGGCAGTTTGCCCTGTTTACCGCCGCACGGAAGGCCTTTCCTCCCGTATCATCAGCAATACGGTCAAGCAGGCGCTGGCACTGCTGCCCGAACAGGTAAAGGACCCGCTCCCGTTTCAAATCCGCATGGAACACCAGCTTTGCGAGCTGCGGTATGCACTGGAGCAAATCCATTTTCCGGACACCATGGAAACCATGGCGCTTGCCAAAAAACGGCTGGTGTTTGAAGAGCTTTTCCTATTACAGCTGGGACTTTTGGAATTAAAGCACCGCAATAAACAGGAAACACCCCTGCCTCCGTTTACAGATTACAGCGAAGTATTTTTCCGGCTGCTGCCCTTTGCGCCCACCAACGCCCAAAGGCGCGCTGTAAAAGAGGCAATGGCAGACATGACCAACACCCGCGACCGCAGTCCCATGAACCGCCTGCTCCAGGGAGACGTGGGCTCCGGCAAAACAGCCGTGGCCGCGGCTTTGTGCTACTGCGTCATAAAAAACGGCGTACAGGCGGCCCTGATGGCGCCGACGGAAATTCTGGCACAGCAGCACTATGCTTCCTTTTGCAGGCTGCTAAACGGCGCCGGCATTTCCGTTGGCCTGCTGACCGGCTCTGTTCCCGCCGCAAAAAAAAGGAAGTTGCTGGAACAGCTGCAAAACGGCTCCGTGCAAAT
>CALWUX010000015.1 GCA_944384795.1 uncultured Clostridia bacterium
AATGTAGGTGTTGTGATCGAAGTAAATGCAGAAACAGACTTCGTTGCCAAAAATGACGAATTCAATCAATTTGTAAAAATCTGCGCGCAAACGGTTATGGACCAGAATCCTGCCGATGTAGATGCGCTGCTGGCCTGCAAAGCCGCCGGCTCTAACGAGACCATTGCAGATATTTTGCAGGAAAAAATCCTGACGATCGGAGAGAATATCAAAATCCGCCGCTTTGCGCGCAGCGAAGGCGCTGTGGTAACGTATATCCATGGCGGCGGACGTATGGGCGTTATGGTGACTTTCGACACCACACCGGAAATCGCGGCAAAACCGGCTTTTGTAGAATATGCAAAAAACATCGCCATGCAGGTAGCGGCAATCGTGCCGAATTATGTTTCTGAAGCAGATGTGCCGGCAGACGTAGTGGAGCATGAAAAGAAGATTTTGACCGAGCAGGTCGTGGATTCCGGCAAGCCGGCCAATGTTGCTGAGAAAATTGTAGAAGGCAGATTAAAGAAATTCTTTAAAGAAATTTGCCTGCTTGACCAGCCTTACGTAAAAGACGGCGGCATGACCGTACAGCAATATACAGACGCCACCGCAAAAGAGCTGGGCGGAAGCATTAAAATCAAGAGCTTTGTACGCTTTGAAAAAGGCGAGGGCATTGAAAAACGTGAGGACAACTTTGCCGATGAAGTTGCCAACATGGTAAAATAAAATCATTGATACGCTGATATGCAGCAGCGAAAAAAGAGCGCAGGGCATCTGTCCTGCGCTCTTTTTTGTACGGTGTGTACTCAGAGATATTTTACCGCGGTGCGTTATACCTGTCTGTCAAAAACAGAGACGGATTATTGTATCAATTACATATGGGTTGCTGTGTAAGATGCGACCGAACTTAAAATTTTTTATAAAAATAATATGGGGTGTTTTTACATGAAACAGCCGTATGGCTCGTTACGATAACCATACGGCTGTTTGATTTATCAAACGGTTCCTGCCGCCTCATGTTCGGCTTTTTTATATTTTTCCACAATCATGTTGGCGCAGCGGTAAATATCTCCGCCGCCCAGTGTAATGATCAAATCGCCCGGCTGTGCGCGGGCTATGACATAATCGCTGATTTCTTCAAACGTTTTCATACATACGCTGCCGGGTACTTTCGCACCCAAATCTTCCGCATATATGTTGTAGGTATTGGTTTCCCTTACAGGCAGAATTTCCGTTAAAATCACATGGTCGGGAATGGAGAGGGCTTTGGCAAAATCGTCCAGAAGCAAAAAGGTTCTGGAATACGTATGAGGCTGAAAAATGGCCCACACCTTTTGAAAACCCATGTGCATTGCCGCTGTCAGGGTTGCTTCCAGCTCCGTGGGGTGGTGTGCAAAATCGTCGGCCACCACAATGCCGCGGAACGTGCCCAGGCGTTCAAACCTTCTGTGAACGCCTGTAAAATCATGCAGGCCTTTGGCAATATCCCCGGCGGAAATACCAAAGCAATCCGCTGTAGCCGCCGCGGCAAGGGCGTTCATAATGTTGTGCTTTCCGGGGACGGAAAGGCGGATATCTGCCAGCGCCGCGCCGTGCTTTGTCAGGGTGAAATCTTCAAACGCGTTGGGCTCTTCCTTGATATTTACGGCGGAATAATCATTTTGCGCACCCAGGCCAAAGGTAATGATTTTTGTGTTGCGTATATGCTTGACGGCTTCTGTTACATTGCTGTCATCGCCGTTTACAATCAGTATTTTTTCGGTCTGGTCCGCAAATTTACGGAAAGATTGAATGATATTTTCCAGAGAGCCGAAATATTCCAAATGGTCGGCGTCAATATTTAGAATGATAGAAACTGCGGGCGATAATTTTAAAAAAGTATCCACGTATTCGCACGCTTCGCATATCATAATATCGGATTTTCCCGCGCGGCCGTTGCTGCCGATAAACGGCAGCTTTCCGCCTATGATGGCAGAGGGATCTTTGCCGGCCTGGATAAACAGCTGGGTGAGCATACCCGTTGTGGTAGTTTTTCCGTGCGTACCGGAAACAGCAATGGAATTTTGATAATGCTTTGTGACAACGCCCAGCATTTCGGAACGCTCCAGCGTGGGGATACCGCTGTTTAATGCGGCCATAAGCTCTGGATTATCCTTTTTCACCGCCGCGGTATATACAATCAGGTCCGCACCGTTGATATTTTCAGCTTTTTGCCCTATGGCAACGGGAATTTGATAGGAACGGATTTTTTGAACCGTTTCGGATTCGGAAACGTCGGAGCCTGTAATGAAATATCCTTTATGGTGTAAAATCTCCGCAATGGGGCACATACCGGAGCCGCCGATGCCGATAAAATGTATATGTTTCACGGTATTCAAAATGGTTTGCTCATGGTTATCCATACAAGAATGCTCCTTCATCACATTACTGAATTTCCGGGGAATATTTGGTCATAAAGGCCGGTTCTGCGCCGTATGATACATAGTTACCCAATCATACGCGCGCATATAATTATTTATTATAACATAATAGAAATTGCCATGCAAATTTGCAAAGCAAATTTGTGTGCGATTTCTAACCTATACAAGTTACAACGTTCTCGTAACAGTCAAAATTTTAATTTTGTTTCTGTTACGGGGTTGTTATAACATAATAGAAATTGCCATGCAAATTTGTGTGTGATTTTCTAACCTGTAAACGCTGCAGCGTTCCCGTAATAATATTTAAAAAAGACTCTTTTATCTATTTTTGTCACAGTTGCCAATACGGTAAAATCTGCGGCGCCGGCAAATATCCTGCTGCTAAAGGCACAATATTGACTGCAAATCCATACTATAGGTTATCAGGAGTACAACGGGGGTTGGTGTTATGGTTGAGATGAACCGGTTTGGCGTTTTAGGCGGCGACAAAAGACAAATCTATCTGGCGCAGGCAATTGCCGGGGACGGCTACCCGGTATACGCGTGCGGATTTGATGAAGATGTGGAAATGAAACGGGTCACAAAGGTTTCCTTTGATGAGCTGGTACAGACCTGCGGTTTTATCATTCTTCCGCTGCCTGTTACCCAGGACGGCAAGTATCTGAATATGCCCTTTTCCAAGGAGAAAATCGTGCTGGACGACGGTTTTGCGGAAAAAATGGCGGATAAACAGGTATTTGGCGGCGCACTGGGCAGATTGAAGCCCACCAGTGCCCTTTGGGACAAAATAGCGGTCCATGACTATGCGGCCAGGGAAGAATTTGCGGTAAAAAACGCGGTCCCGACAGCCGAGGGCGCTGTGATGATTGCCATGGAGCTGAGCGAGGGCACCATAAACGGCTCCGATTGTCTGGTAACGGGGTATGGGCGTATCGGAAAGGTGCTGAGCAAAATGTTAAAAGGGTTGGGCGCCAACGTAACGGTCAGTGCGCGCAATCCTGCGGATCTTGCGTGGATAGAGCTCAACGGCTGCCACGGCGTGCATACCGCGCGCCTGGCGGAATTGCAGGAAAAGTTCCATTTTGTGTTCAATACGGTGCCGTTTTTCGTTTTTATAATTTATTT
>CALWUX010000016.1 GCA_944384795.1 uncultured Clostridia bacterium
CTGCGGAAAACGGGTCATCAGCGTAGCCAGGCTGGAGAGCTTTGCCTCCCTGCGGTGCACCAGGCTGAGCAGGTGCGCGCCGGTCAGCTGTCCGTCGCCGGTGGTGCCAAAATCCAGAAAAATAACATGGCCGCTCTGCTCTCCGCCAAAGTTATAACCGTTTTGACGCATGGTTTCCAGCACATAGCGGTCGCCTACCTTGGCCGCTTCAAAACGCATACCGTTGTCCTCGCAAAAACGGATAAAGCCCATATTGCTCATCACCGTTCCCACAACGGCGTTATTGGCCAGCTTACCACGGGATTTTAAATCCGCCGCGCAAATGGCCATGACAAAATCGCCGTCCACCAGCTGTCCCTTTTCGTCCACAGCCAGACAGCGGTCAGCATCGCCGTCAAAGGCAATGCCTGCGTCCAGACCGTTTTCCAGCACAAACTGCTTCAAACTTTCCATATGGGTAGAGCCGCATTTGTCATTGATATTGGTCCCGTTTGGCTTGTCATGGAGCATATAGCACTGCGCGCCCAGCTCCGTATACAGCTGCTCCGCTGTTCTGGAGGCAGAGCCGTTAGCACAGTCCAGCGCGATCTTCATGCCGTCCAGCGAATAGGGCACCGTGCTTTTTACATGCTGGATATACTGCTGTACCGCTTCCTCCTGACGGGTAATGCTGCCTATGCCGCCGCCTGTGGGGCAGTCGTAGGAGGTGATCCGATCCAATACAATGGCTTCTATCTGTTCTTCCAGCGCGTCCGGCAGCTTAAAGCCGTCGCCGCTGAATATTTTTATGCCGTTGAATTCACAGGGATTATGAGAAGCAGAAATCATAATCCCTGCGTCCGCTTTTAATTTATCAATCAAAAAGGCAACCGCCGGCGTGGGAACCACGCCCAGCGTCACCACGTCCGCGCCTACGGAACACAGTCCCGCCGCCAGCGCGTTTTCCAGCATATCCGAAGAAATCCTGGTATCCTTGCCAATCAAAATCTTCGGCCTGAGCCTGCTGCCGTTTGCCAACACCATCGCCGCGGCGCGGCCGATATTCATGGCCATTTCGCAGGTCAGCTCCGTGTTTGCCACGCCTCTGGCGCCGTCGGTTCCAAATAATCTGCCCATATCAAATCTCTCCTGTAATTTCCGTTTTCTTCAGAATAATTATATGTATGAGAAAATACGGTCTCTATGTTATATGCCGTCTATTTTCTGCTGCATGGATTCTTTTTCCGCCAAGGCGGGAGGTGTAAGCCCCAAATGCAGATACGCCGCGGGCGTTGCGCACCGGCCCCGGGGCGTCCTGCTTAAAAATCCTATCTGCATCAAATACGGCTCATATACGTCCTCCAGGGTAACGGCCTCCTCTCCAATGGCCGTTGCCAGTGTCTCTATGCCCACAGGGCCGCCGTTGTAGTACTGTATCAGGGTTTTCAGCAGCCTCCGGTCGTTGGCGTCCAGCCCTACTTCGTCTACCTCCAGCCGGTCAAGGCCTATTTTAGCGGACTGGTAGGTAATCACGCCGTCGCTGATGATCTGCGCAAAATCCCGCACCCGCTTGAGCATACGGTTGGCAATACGCGGCGTCCCCCTGGAACGGGAGGCGATCTCCAGCGCCCCGTCCGCTTCAATGGGGATCTGCAGTATCCGCGCACTGCGGGTAACGATCTCCGCCAGCTGCTGAGGCGTATACAGCTCCAAACGAAGCACCACGCCGAAGCGGTCCCGCAGCGGGGCGCTCAGCTGCCCTGCGCGGGTGGTAGCACCCACCAGTGTGAATTTAGGCAACGGCAAATGGTAAGAAGCCGCCATTTGCCCTTTTCCCGTAATGATGTCCAGGGCAAAATCCTCCATGGCGGGGTACAGTATCTCCTCCACACTGCGGGAAAGGCGGTGTATCTCATCAATGAACAGCACGTCGCCCTCATTCAAATTGGTCAGCAGCGCCGCCAGGTCGCCGGGCTTTTCAATGGCAGGACCCGAGGTAATGCGTACATTCACGTCCATTTCGTTGGCAATCACGCCTGCAAGGGTGGTTTTGCCAAGGCCCGGCGGTCCGTAAAGCAGCACGTGGTCCAGCGGTTCTTTTCTAAGCCGCGCCGCCTCGATAAAAACAGAGAGATTTTCCTTGACCTTATCCTGACCGATATATTCATTGAGCCGTTTGGGACGCAGCGGGTTTTCCACTTCCGCATCCTCCGGCGTATATTCCGGCGCAACCATACGATTTTCAAAATCATACTCGCTGTTTTCCGTAACCTCGTAATTCAAATCCTCATCTCCCTATCAAGGCGTTACATATGCGCCGCCATCGCTTTTAAAGAAAGGCGGATCAGCTCCTCCACAGGCAGGGCGCTGTCGAATTTGGCTACCACCGCCGCCGCGTCTGTGGGCGAATACCCCAAAACCGTCAGCGCGTTTACAGCCTCCCCCGCATTGGAGGAAGCGGAAACGACGCCCTGCTGCGGAAGCACGATGCTGTCGTCCACGTCCATTTTTTTCACCTTATCCGTCAATTCCAGCACAATGCGCTGCGCCAGCTTGGGGCCTACGCCCGCCGCTCTGGTCAATGCCTTGCTGTCGCCCGTGGCAATGGCCGCGGCCACCTGCTCCGGCGTTAGTTCAGATAAAATCGCCAGCCCCACCTTGGGACCTACGCCGCTGACGTTGGTAAGCATTTTATAGCAGTTTAATTCCAAAACGGTGGCAAAGCCGTAAATGTCCATGGCGTCCTCACGCACGTTGACATGGGTATATACCTTTACTTCCTGACCCAGCCGCGGCAAGCTGCGCTGGGTGGTAAGCGTTGTATAGCATTTATAGCCCACGCCGCCGCACTCTACGGCGAAAAAGCCCGGCTCGGTATGAATCAAAATTCCTTTTAAGCTGTAAAACAAGGGTTATCTCCTCCCTGAAAGCATGGTGCGGCGCAGTGAAGAGCCCGCCGCCTGCCCATGGCAAATCGCCATTGCCAGCGCATCGCAGGTATCGTCCAGCTTGGGCATTTCTCTAAGGCAAAGCAGCCGCTTTGTCATTTCCATAACCTGCGGCTTTTGCGCCTGCCCGTAGCCCGTTACCGCCTGCTTGACCTGTAAGGGCGTATATTCCCAAACGGGGACGCCGGCCTTTTGCGCCGCCAGCAAAATCACACCTCTGGCCTCTGCTACCTGCAAGGCCGTTTTCTGGTTGCTGTTGAAAAACAGCTTTTCAATGGCGGCGGCGTTTGGCCTCCATTTTTCCAATATGGCTTCTATGGAATTATAAATGACCTCCAGGCGGCTGTTAAAATCCTGCGTTGCCTTTGTCGTCACCGCCCCGTGCTCCAACGGACGGTAACGGCTGTTTTTGACCTCTATCACGCCGTAACCTACAATGGCGTAGCCGGGGTCGATACCCAAAATAACCATGCGCAAGCTCCTGTTTCGTTTTCTCTTTCAAATGATCTGTAATCGATTTATTATACCATAATAAACGGGAAATTGCTATGCAAATTTACCGCGCTGTATCCGGACTGCCGGTACGGCCGCGGCAATGCCGGTGCAAACCAAAACACCCCATTGCATATCACTTTAACCTTACCATAAACACAGGACAAAAGCATGAATATTTATTGAATTCTGCCCAATTTGCATAATTACGCTTTTCCTGCAAAAAATAACGTCAATATTCGGGAAAACGGAAAGGCGGAATTTACCATGCCCACCAAACGAATCATACAAATTTCAAGCATCGCTACCGCGGTTATTTTTATATTGAGCGCGCTGGCCTGGATAGGCTATGCCCAGGCAGCCTCCTACCGGACGGATTTGGAATACACCTACCGCAGGGCGCTGAATGATTTGAACACTCATGTAAACGACATGAACGTTACGCTGGCAAAAGCCAATTACGCAAACACAGCGCCCCAGCAAAACGGCATGGCCGGCCGGCTGATGAAGGACGCAAGCGGCGCCAAATCCGCCCTTGCCGCACTGCCTGTTGGAAACGATTCCCTGAACAACGTCAACAAATTCATTGCGCAAACGGGAGATTTCGCTTCCGCTTTGTCGTCAAAGCTGTCCGTGGGAGAGGCGCTGGGAGAAGAAGACAAAACCATTCTCCGGCAGCTTTCCCAGTACTGCAATACGCTGGCCGGCAATTTAAATGAAATCCAGGAGCAAATTGCGCAGCAGGAGGTAACCATCGGGCAGTCGGAGGAACTGCTGCGGAATCTGGAAAGCCGCCAGCCTCCCTTTGAGGATTATTTCCTGTCCACCGCCGAAGAATTCGCAAACTACCCCACCTTGATTTATGACGGACCTTTTTCGGACCATATGACCCAGAAAACCTCCCAAATGGTATCTGCGGCGCAGGCTGTTTCACCCGATGAAGCCAGGCAAATGGCCGCCCAGTATTTATACCTGGACCCCGCTTCCCTGACCCAAACCGACGACACCCGGGGCAATTTGCCCGTATACAATTTTGTAACGGACACCGCGCGCATCTCCGTTACACAGCAGGGCGGCTACCTGTCCTCTTTCATCAGCACCCGCCCCATAGACGTCATTGCCTTGCAGCTGGACGAGGCCAAACAGCGGGCAAGGCAGTTTTTGCACCATATCCATCAGGCGGAGTTTGCCGAAACGTATTATGTGCTTTACAACAATATGTGTACCATACAATACGCCTACCAGAAGGACGGCATTGTATATTACCCGGACCTGATCAAGGTCTCCGTTGCCATGGACACGGGAGAAATTGCGGAATATACCGCGGACGTCTTTTTGATGAACCACAAAGAACGGCCGGCACAGACACCCGCCATCGACGAAGCCTCCGCAAGACAGCAGGTCAGCGAGAATTTGACCATAGAATCGGCGCGGCTGGCGGTGATTCCCACCACCAGAGAGGAAGAGCCTTTGTGCTACGAATTTTTATGCCGCGGCCAAAACGACGAGCAGGTGCTGGTATATATCAACAGCGAAACCGGCATGGAGGAACAGATCCTGATTTTGATTGAAACCGATAACGGCACCCTAACCCAATAAAAAAACAGCCCGCTGAAATTCAGCGGGCTGTTTTGGCTGCGTTATGCTTCGTCCCAGCGCATACCGCTGTACCGGCAATCTGCCAGACGGTCGTCGGGCAAATGGCAGGTGCGGCGCTGCTGGGCGGTCAGCTGCCGTACAAACTCCGTTGCCGGCCGGTTGAGCAGCTCTGCGGGCCTTCCATACTGCTGTATTTCTCCCCGGTCCATTACCAGTACCTTTGTCCCCAGCTTTAATGCTTCCGCAATGTCATGGGTCACAAACAACACCGTAACGCCTGTTTGCCGGTAAATACGCTGTAATTCCGTTTGCAGCTGGGCGCGGGTCAGCTCGTCCACCGCGCCAAAGGGCTCGTCCATCAGCAAAATGTCCGGAGACGCGGCCAGCGCGCGGGCAATGCCCACCCGCTGCTGCTGTCCGCCGGAAAGCTCGGCCGGATAGCGCTGCTTCATGTCCTCCTCCAGCCCTACTATGCGCATCCATTTATCAACCGCATCCCTTGTTTTCTGTTTATTGCGTTTATTGAGCAGATTGGGCACATAGGAAATATTCTGCTCCACCGTCATATGAGGGAACAGCACGCTGCCCTGAATGGCATAGCCGATATTGCGGCGCAGCTGCGTTTGGTTTTTGCCGCGGATATTTTCACCGCTGATGAAAATATCGCCAAAATCCGGTCTTAGCAGTCCGTTGACCATTTTCAGCGCGGTGGTCTTGCCGCTGCCGGAAGAACCGATAATGGTCACAAACGCGCCTTTTTCCACACAAAAGCTCAAATCTTTGAGCACCGTTTTATCTCCATACGCTTTTTTTACATTGCGAAATTCAATCATGCTTTCCATAAGCGCCCTCCTTTACCGCAGCAGACCACGGGCCTGCAAGAATTCCTCCGCCACCTGCCGCGGCTCCATGCCCTCGGTCTCCACCGCGTAGTTCATCTGCGCCATATCGCTGTCCGAAATCTGCCCCGTCAGCTTTTCCAGCACAGCCTTCAGCTCCGGATATTTTTCCAGCACCTCCCTGCGGACAACATTGCCACACAGGTACGAGGGGTAAAACTGCTTGTCGTCCTCCAGCACCACCCCGTTGACCGTAGCAAGCTGCCCGTCCGTGGTAAATACCGTAATCACGTCTATCTGCCCGTCGTTAAGCGCCTGGTACTTCAGGCTGTTGTTCAAATCCATGGTTTCCTTAAAATGCAGGCCGTAGGCTTCACAAAAAGCGTTGTAGCCGTCCGGACGCTCGTAAAAATCATACTGGGCGCCAAACACCAGTCGGTCCGCAACGGCAGCCAAATCGGAATATGTACGCAGATTATACTGCTCGGCAACGTCCCGCCGCACCACCGTGCCATAGGTGTTGTTAAAGCCGTACATGCCAACCCATTCCATATCGTAATTTTCGCTGTATTCCTTCTGCAGCTCCCCAAACAGGCTTTCGTTGTACACATCTTCCTTTTTCAGCACCATGTTCCAGCCGGTGCCCGTATATTCCGGGTAAAGGTCAAAGGACCCCTTTTCCATGGCCGGCTGGATATTAGAGGTCCCGCCGCCTACACCATGGGTTAGCTCCACATTCAAATCCGTATCCTGCTCAATAAGAATATCCAGCATTTCTCCCAGCACGTACTGCTCCGTCATAGGCTTGGTGGCAATGCGTATGGTCTCTCCCTGGCCGGAGGGAATAAAGACCGCGCATATCAGAGAAATACAAACACCCAGCGCAACGGCAGCAGTAACACGGTTGACCTTTTTTGCCCTGCGGCCGCGCTTTTTCATACGGTACTCCGCAAAGCCCAGCAGACCGTCCAGCGCCAGCGCCAGCAGGGCAATCAGCAAGCTGCCCGCCATGGTCATGGCCGGATTGTTGGTGGTAATGCCCCTGTAAATGGCCACGCCCAAGCCGCCCGCGCCGATAAACGAAGCGATACCGGACAGGGCAATGGTCATAACCACCATGTTGCGTATACCGGACATGATCACCGGCATGGCCAGCGGCAGCTTGATTTTAAATAAAATCTGCAGACGTGTGCTGCCCATACCCTTTGCCGCTTCCAAAAGAGCAGGCTCTACATTGACAATACCTGTGTGGGTGCTGCGCACCATGGGCAGCAGAGCATAAATGGTCAGAGCAATGACTGCCGTGGCGTTGCCCACGCCGGAAAACGGAATCAAAAAGCCCAGCATGGAAATCGACGGAATCGTGTACAGAAAATTGACGATTCCCAGCGTCGGCTTGGAAAAACGCCGGAACTCGCTGATAAGTATACCTGCGGCGCCGCCGACCACAACGGCAATGGCAATGGCCAGCAAAGAGATTTGCAAATGCTCCAGTATCAGCCCCGCAAAAAAATCCCAGCGGCCGGTCAGCAGATTCCATATATCCTGTATCATGCCGCCTCACCTCGTTTCACAATGGCTCCAGCCGGGCAGTTCTCAAAGCACAGGCCGCAGTGCAGGCAGTTTTCCTGCCTTATCCTAAAGGGCACACCGCTGTCAATGCATTGCTGGGGACAGCTTTTCCGGCACGTACCGCAGCCCACACAGCTGTTTTTTATCTCAAAGCCCGTCGGCTTTTCTGCTTGTCCGCCAAGGGTAAAGTATTTGCGTACCACAGGGCTTTTGCCCAAATCAAAAAATTCCAGCTGTCCGTTGTCTATGCAAAACGGCTCTAAAATATACCGGCTGTCTCCAGGGTAAACCCCGTGCATGGACGGATTTTCATCAAAAATACGGTCTATCCACCGCCTGCGCTCCAAAAGCGGGCGGGCCTTTCCCACAAGACGCACCATTTGATATTCCCGGTTCAAACCGGTAATCGCCACATAACCCCCACGGAGCAACTGACGGTAAAAATCCTTGCCCCGCGCCGTACAAAAATACAGTCTGTCCTGCTCTGCCAGCATAATGTCAATCATGCGCACCGCAGGCAGACCGGCTTCGTCCACAGTGGCAAAGGCCACGCTTTTTATGTCCCTTAATATTGCAAGGCATTTCTGCCCATTCATCATAATTCCTCCTTTCCGGCGGCATGAAAAACCGCTTTCACATGATAGTATTTTATATCCACTCTGTTTGATTGTAAAGTAAGCACCTTGCCGCGCGATAGTTACCAAAAGGATACCAGGGACGTGCCGCGCGGCATTTTTACAAACCGTCGCTCCCTGTAAAAACGCTCCCGCGGTATGCCCGGTCGGGTTTCAAAAATCCGGCGCAAATTATGTGTAAGAACCACGAAAACAAAGGAATCAAGAGGGAAATACACGGTTTTATTTCTCTTTATTTGTGCATGGATACAAAGTTGTTTACACCGCTTTTTTCCTTTGTATCCATTGGCGCAAAACAGTGGTATAATAAAAAAGAAAAGCATACAAAAAATATTTTTAAAAAAATATTTGACAAAATTCATACGTTGTAGTATGATAAGAATATCAATAATAGTAATTATTCTTATTTTTACTATTAAATTTATTGCAGAAAGAGGGAATGAATGATGAAAGACCTGAAAGGCACCAAAACAGAAGCCAACCTGATGGCGGCCTTTGCCGGCGAAAGCCAGGCAAGAAACAAGTACACCTACTATGCAAGCAAAGCAAAAAAAGAGGGGTACGAGCAAATTGCAGCGCTGTTTTTAGAAACGGCAAACAATGAAAAGGAACACGCAAAAATCTGGTTCAAGCTGCTGCACGGCGGCGAAATGCCGGACACCATGGCTAACCTGAAAGACGCCGCTGACGGCGAAAACTACGAATGGACGGATATGTACGCAACCATGGCAAAAGAAGCCAGAGAAGAAGGCTTTGACCATATTGCGTTTCTGTTTGAAAAAGTAGGCGAGATTGAAAAACACCACGAGGAAAGATACCGCAAGCTGCTTGCCAATATTGAGGGCGGCCTGGTATTTTCCAGAGATGGCGACACCATTTGGCAGTGCGCAAACTGCGGACATATTGTAATCGGCAAAAAAGCGCCCGAGGTTTGCCCTGTATGCGCACACCCCAAAGCTTTCTTCCAAATTTTAGCTGAAAATTATTGATTCCAAACCCTAAACTTTTAAATTCTATACCTGATAATAATTCCCCATTAATTCTGAACTGTTAAAACCGCCCGCGGCAAAAGAAAAACTGCCGCGGGCGGTTTTTTATCTTTGCTGCAACACTCGGTGCTCCCGTAAAAACAGCAGCGGAGCCAAGACAAGAACAGCATTTTGCAATAAAAAAGATACGGCAAAACAGCCGTATCCTTTTGCGTTTATTTCATTAACGTGACCAGCACCGCTTTTTGCGCGTGCAAACGGTTTTCCGCCTCTTCAAAAATTTCATCGGCGTGGGCTTCAAACACATCTGCCGTAATTTCTTCCCCCCTGTGGGCGGGCAGACAGTGCTGTACCATGGCGTCCGGCTTTGCCAGCTGCATCAGCTCTGCATTGATCTGATAGCCCGCAAACGCCTTGCGCCGCTGGGCAGCCTCGTCCTCCTGCCCCATAGAGGCCCACACGTCCGTAAACAGTACGTCCGCATCCTTAGCGGCAGCCGCAGGAGAATCCGTCATGGTAAAGCAGGAATATTGAGAAGCAAAATCCAGCACTTCTTTGTCCGGACGGTAACCGTCGGGACACGCCACGCTGACCGCCATACCCATTTTCAAACAGCCTGCAATAATGGAATGCATCATATTGTTTCCATCGCCGATATAACACGCCTTGAGCCCCTCCAGAGCGCCCTTTCTTTCACGAATGGTCATCAAATCCGCCAGCACCTGACAGGGGTGTGCAAAATCCGTCAGCGCGTTGATAACGGGAACAGAGCCGTATTTTGCCAAATCCTCCACCTGCTTTTGCGCAAAGGTGCGTATCATAATACCGTCCAAATAGCGGGACAGCACCCGCGCGGTATCTTCAATCGGCTCTCCGCGGCCTATCTGCATATCGCCGGCGGACAAATACATGGGGTAGCCCCCCAGCTGATACATACCCGTTTCAAAGGAAACACGGGTCCTGGTGGAGGCTTTTGCAAAAATCATGCCCAGCGTTTTTCCCTTTAAATAATGGTGCTCTATCCCGTGCTTCAATTCGTATTTCAACTGGTCCGCCAGGTTCAATATCTCTTCAATCTCCTCTGTCGTCACGTCCAGCAATTTTAATAAATGTTTCATGTGCAATCTCCTCCGTTTTTCCGCTTTTGGCGCGCTTAAGCCTGCCCAATGACCCGCGCCAGTATTTCCAGCCCTTTGTCTATTTCCTCAAACGTAATGGTAAGAGGCGGCAGCAGGCGTACCATTTCCTTTGCCGTCAGCACCAGCAGACCCTGCTCCAGGCAGGCGCAGGCAATCTCTTTCGCCGTTCCCTGCCGGGGCAGCAGACCAATCATCATACCAATGCCGCGCACCTGCGCAACGCCCTTCATCTGCGCCAGCTTTTGCTGTATATACGCGCCTTTTGCCGTTACCTCTTTTAAAAACTCTTTGTCCGCTACCCGCTCCAGCACGCTCAAGGCGCCCGCACACGCAACAGGATTGCCGCCGAAGGTGGAGCCGTGCATACCGTTGTTGAGCACCCCGCCCAAACGCTCCGTACACAGGCAGGCGCCAATGGGCAGGCCGCCGCCAAGGGCTTTGGAAGAAGTGATCACGTCCGGCGCAATGCCGTACTGCTCATAACAGAACAGAGTACCCGTTCTGCCCATGCCCGTTTGCACCTCGTCTACCATCAGCAGCACGTCGTGCTTTTTACACAGCCTTTCCAGCTCTTTTACAAATCGGGGCTCCAGAGGCATAACGCCGCCCTCGCCCTGGATCATTTCCACAAACACAGCGCAGGTGTTTTCATCCAGCAGTGCTTTTACGCTTTTCAGGTCATTGGCCTGCGCGTATACAAAGCCCTCTGTAAACGGGTCAAAATAACGGTGGAACGTATCCTGTCCCGTTGCGGCCAGCGTCGTCACGGTTCTGCCATGGAACGAATTGACCAGCGTTATGATTTTCGTCCTGTGCCGGCCGTATGTATCCGTGCCGTACTTTCTTGCCAGCTTGATGGCGCATTCATTTGCCTCCGCGCCGGAATTGCTGAAAAACACCTTGTCAAAGCCGGATAATTGGCATAACGCCTGTGCCAGCGCCGTCTGCGCCGGGTTGTAATACAGGTTGGAAATATGCTGCAAAGTGGAAGCCTGCTTTGTAACAGCGGCAATCCACCGGTCGTCGCAAAAGCCAAGGGCATTTACGCCAATGCCGCTGGTAAAATCAATATAAGATTTCCCCTCGCTGTCCTGCGCCATCACGCCTTTCCCCTGCACAATCGCAACTTCAAAACGGCCGTAGGTGGGCATCATATTCTGTTGTTCCTGTGCCTTGATCTCTGAAAAATGCATCGCATTCCTCTCCTTTGCATTCGTTTTTCGTAAACCCATAAACTGTACAGCTCCGGCAATTTTTGTTTGCACCGCGCTTGCAGAACACTGCAGCCCTGTATGCCTCGATTCCGGACCGATGACAAACGCCGCAGAATCCTGATAATCACGATTCTTCACCCGGGTAAACAAAAATATAGGCTCCTGATTCAAATAATCGTTTATGACATAAAATTGTCTTATGGTTCCATTGACAAACACGGAAATACCCCGGAACGGAAAACAACAAATCTCCGTTTCAGTTTACGGTCTGTTCCGGCAACACAAAAATCAATGAGTTTTGCCGCGCACCATTCAATACAGCATCGTGCCAATGCCCTCGTCAGAAAACAGCTCTATCAAAATAGAGTGCGGTATTCTGCCGTCCAGAATATGTGCGCGGTGCACGCCGCGGCGCACCGCGTCCACACAGCAATCTATTTTGGGAATCATACCGCCGCTGATAATACCGCTGCGCTGCAGTCTGGGCACCTCGCTCACATTCACAACGGGAATCAGCGTGCTTTCATCGTCCTTATCCTTTAACAGCCCGCGGATATCCGTCATCAGTATCAGCTTTCTTGCGCCCAGCTCGGCGGCAATGCGGGCAGCGGCAATGTCCGCGTTAATGTTATATACCTCGCCGTTGACGCCCCCCGCTATGGTGGCAATAATCGGCACATAGCCGTTGTTGGTGGCGTCCGTAATAATTTTGGTATTGATTCTTACGATTTCACCCACATAGCCAAGGTCCGTGCCGTTGTCCAGCTTGCGCGCCTGGAGCATGGAGCCGTCCAGACCGCAAAGGCCAATGGCTTTGCCGCTGTGATTTTCCAAATGCTGCACCAGATCTTTATTCACTTTTCCCGCCAGTACCATTTGCGCAAGCTCCATGGTCTCTTCGTCCGTATAGCGCAAACCGCCTATGAACCTGCTTTCTTTACCTACACGGCGCAGCATGGTATTGATCTCCGGCCCGCCGCCGTGGACCAGCACCACGTTGATGCCCACAGACTGCATCAGCACAATGTCCGTCATCACGGCCGCCTTGATCTCCTCATTGATCATGGCGTTGCCGCCGTATTTGACCACAATGGTTTTTCCCGCGTATTTTTGGATATATGGCAGGGCCTGCGCCAAAATCTGCGCCCTGTCGTTATTGGAAATATTCATATGACACCTTTTTCCTGTTCCCAAAATTCTGTCAGCTTCTGTAATCGCCGTTGATTTTTACATAATCATACGTTAAATCGCAGCCATAGGCCGTCGCGCTCTGGTCACCCTCATGGAACGTGACATCCACAACAATGTCGTCCTCCAACAGGATTTTTTTGGCAACCTCTTCGTCAAAAGGCAGGCCCGCACCGTTTTTGCATACCTCAATACGCCCCTGCTTAGAGGCAAACGCTACATCCACACCGTGTACATCCACATCGGCGCCGGCATAACCAATGGCGCACAGCACCCTGCCCCAGTTGGCGTCCGCGCCGAAAACAGCGCATTTAAGCAGATTGGAGCAAATCACGGCTTTGGCAACAGCCCTTGCGTCGCGTTTTGTTTTTGCGCCGGTCACGGTGCATTCCAGCAGTCTGGTAGCGCCTTCCCCGTCTTTTGCCATTTTACGGGACAGCACGGCGCACACCTCTGTCAGCGCCTGCGCAAACTGCCGGTAGTCGGCATTCTTTTCTGTTATCGGCCTGTTTTCTGCCAAACCGGAGGCCATGACGGACACCATGTCGTTGGTGGAGGTATCCCCGTCCACACTTACCATATTGAATGTATCCTCAATGGCGGCGTGCAAGGCCTCGTCAAGCAGTGCCGGTGCAATGGCCGCATCCGTAGTCAAAAAGCCCAGCATGGTCGCCATATTAGGGTGTATCATACCGGAGCCCTTGGCAATACCGCCTATGGTCACGGTTTTTCCGTCCAGTTCCAAGGTCAGGGCATATTCCTTTTCCACGGTATCTGTTGTCATGATGGCTTTTGCCGCCGCGTTGGAACCGTTTGCGCTCAGCACCCCTGCCAGCGCTTCCATGGCGTTGGCAATGGGCTCTATGGGCAAAACCTGCCCTATAACGCCTGTGGAAGCCACAATGACCTCCTCCGGCGCAATGCCAAGCTGCGCTGCTGCCAAATCACACATTTGCCGCGCCTTTTCCTCGCCGTCCGCATTGCAGGTATTGGCATTGCCGCTGTTGCAGATGACCGCCCTTGCCGTACCGTCTGCAAGGTGACGCTTTGTGACCGCAATCGGCGCGCCCTGCACCAGGTTTTGCGTATATACAGCCGCCGCCGCGCAGGGGACCTCGCTGTAAATCAGCGCAAGGTCCGCCTTGCTGCGGTTTTTGCGAATGCCGCAGTGGATACCCGCCGCTTTGAACCCTTTTGCCGCCGTAACGCCGCCCTGTACTGTTTGAAATGCCATATACTTCCTCCGTCTATTTTTTGTATATCTTTTTTCGTCCCGTTTAAAACGCCGGCGGAACCAGCACAAGGCCTGTCTTTTCCTCCAGACCCAGCACCAGATTCATATTCTGGATCGCCTGGCCGGCTGCGCCCTTGACCATGTTGTCAATGGCAGAAACGGCGACCAGCGTGTTTGTATGCTCATCTACGTGTACCGAAATATCGCAGAAATTGGTATACTGCACATGCTTGATATTCGCAACGCTGCCCCTTGGCAGCATACGCACAAAGTATTCCTGCTGGTAGCGCCTTGCGTACGCATAGCGCACCTGCTCCTCCGTTACGCCCTCTTTAAGGGTCGCATAGCAAGTTGCCAAAATGCCGCGGCTGACCGGCAGCAAATGCGGCACAAACGTGACCCTGACCGGGTCCGGCGCATAGCAGGAGAGCGTCTGCTCAATTTCCGGCATATGACGGTGGGCGGCTACCTTGTATGCGGTAAAGCCCTCATTGCAGTCCGGAAAATGCGTGGTCTGCGTCGGTTTTCTGCCCGCGCCCGTGGTGCCGGACTTACAGTCTGCAATAATATGGTCCGTTTCTAACATGCCTGCCTCCAAAGCCGGCGCTACCGCCAGCGGCACAGCCGTTGCGTAGCAGCCGGGATTGGCAATGATGCTTCTGCCCCGAATCAGGGGACGGAACAACTCCGGCAGTCCGTACACCGCCTGCTCATGGAGCCCTTTGTCCAAAAACGTACCGCCGTACCATTTTTGGTAAATCTCCTCGTCCTCCAAACGGAAATCCGCACCCAAATCAATAAAAAACTTCATATGCTTTGCGCAGGAAGCCGCCAGCTCCTGAGAAAGCCCGTGGGGCAGCGCGGCAAACACCACATCGCATTTTTCCACCACTTCCTCCTGGGTCCTGCACACCATGTCGCACAGCCCAAAATAAGCGGGATAAACCTCGCTGATTTTCTGCCCCTCAAAGGTAACGGAGCTGATTGCCGTCAGCTTTGCGTAAGGGTGGTTCAACAACAGTCTTACCAATTCAGCGCCCGCATATCCCGTTGCGCCTACTACGCCAACTTTAATTTCCATTGCTTTTACCCGCCTTTCCTGCTTCTGCCGTTTCTTTTTTCAATAGATCCAGCACCCGTTTTGCCTGCGCCTGCACATTTTCGGGCGCCGGCGCGCCCGGCACATTACGGCCGTTGACACAGCGCTCCAGCGAGATCGCTTCGTAAATATCCCGGTCAAACACATCGCAGACCGCCCGGTAAGCCTCAAGCGGCAGGGTCTCCAGCGTTAAATTTTCCTTAATGCACTGCGCCACCAGCGTACCTGTAATTTTATAAGCGTCACGGAACGCCAGCCCTTTATTGACCAGATAATCCGCACAGTCCGTAGCGTTGATAAAGCCCCGCGCCGCCGCACTGCGCATATTTTCCGCCAGCACCTTCATGGTGTCCACCATGGGGATAAACGCGGTCAGGCACATACGCAGGGTATCCACCGCGTCAAAAATCGCTTCCTTATCCTCCTGCATATCCTTGTTGTATGCCAAAGGCAGACCCTTGAGCATGGTCAGCAGCGTGACCACATCGCCAATCACCCTGCCGGATTTGCCCCGCACCAGCTCCGCGATGTCCGGGTTTTTCTTCTGGGGCATAATGCTGGAGCCTGTGGCAAACGCGTCGTCCAGCTCCACAAATTTGAATTCCCAGGAGCACCATAAAATGATTTCTTCGGAAAAACGGGACAAATGCACCATGGCAAGCGCAATGGCAGAAGCAATCTCCACACAGAAGTCCCTGTCTGCCACGCTGTCCAGGCTGTTGTTGGTCACCCTGGAAAAGCCCAGCAGCTTTGCAGTCATACTGCGGTCCAGAGGATAAGTAGTGCCCGCCAGCGCGCCGGCGCCCAGGGGAAGCTCATCCATGCGCGCTTTGGCGTCATGCAGGCGGCCAAGGTCCCGCAGGAACATTTCCGCATACGCCAGCAAATGGTGGCCGAACGTAATGGGCTGCGCGCGCTGCAAATGGGTGTAGCCGGGCATTACGTCGCCTTTATGGACAATGGCTTTTTCACAAAGCACGGTGATCAGTTCCTCAATTTGGCCGCACAGCGCGCTGCATTCCTTTTTCAGATATAAGCGAATGTCCAGCGCCACCTGGTCGTTACGGCTGCGGGCCGTATGCAGCCGTTTGCCGGAAACGCCGATCCGTTTGGTCAGCTCGCCTTCTACAAACGTATGCACGTCCTCCGCGTTGGGGTCAATCGGCAGGGCCCCGCTTTGAATATCCTGAAAAATCTGCTCCAGCTCCCTGCAAATCAGCTCCGCTTCCGGCCGCTCAATGATACCGCAGGCGCCCAGCATGGTCGCATGGGCAATACTGCCCCTGATATCCTCCTCTATCATACGGCTGTCGAATTTGATGGAAGAATTAAAATCATTTGTCTTCTGGTCAATCTCCTTTGAAAAACGTCCTGCCCACAGCTTCATGCCCGGCGCCCTCCTTGTTTGATTCCCTTAATTGTTTTTACGTCCTTTTTTCGCCTGTATTTTCATAGACAGACCGAACAGGTTGATAAAGCCCGCAGCGTCCGCCTGATTATAAACCTCATCCTCGTCAAAGGTAGCGGTGTCCTCGTCATACAGGGAGTACGGGGAAGTCATGCCCGCGTCAATAATATTGCCCTTGTATAATTTCAGCTTTACATCGCCCGTTACATATTCCTGGGTGCTGTCCACAAACGCGGACAAAGCCTTTCTCAGCGGCGTGTACCATTTACCGTCGTAAACCAGCTCGCCAAAGGCAATGGCTACCTGCTGCTTGTAATGGAAGGTATCCTTATCCAAACACATTTCCTCCAATTTATTATGCGCATGGTACAAAATAGTGCCGCCCGGGGTCTCATAAACGCCGCGGGACTTCATACCCACCAGCCGGTTTTCCAAAATATCCGCAATGCCAATGCCGTTCTGGCCGCCCAGCCGGTTCAGTTTTTCCATCAGCGCCAGCGCGTCCATGGCAACGCCGTCCACAGCGGTAGGTACGCCCTT
>CALWUX010000017.1 GCA_944384795.1 uncultured Clostridia bacterium
GCAGGCTGAGCCTGCACCCACGCCCCGCCCCCAGCACGCAGGAAATGGCAGTTTGTGGTTAGGCGGGAGAGAGGCTGCAAGCTCCCGAAAAGCACAAGGGTAGTTGAGAGAAAAACGTAAAAGTTTAGTCAATTTTTTCAAAAATTGCGGGGTCAAGGGGCGGCGCCCCTGTCGCGCTCCGCAGGCAGGCTGAGCCTGCGCCCACGCCCCGCCCCCCGTGCGCAGGGAATAGCAGCCTGGAGTCAGGCGGGAGTGAGGTTGTAAGCTCCCGAAAAGCACAAGGGTAGTTGTGTGTAAAACGTAAAAGTTTAGTCAATTTTTTCAAAAATTGCGGGGTCAAGGGGCGGCGCTCCTGTCGTGCTCCGCAGGCGGGTTGAACCCGCGGATACGCCCCGCCCCCCAGCGCGCAGGAAATGGTAGCTGGTGGTTAGGCGGGAGAGAGGTTGCAAGCTCCCGAAAAGCGCAAGGGTGGTTGCGTGTAAAAAAGAGCAGGAAGGGTGGGAACGTCCTATCAAGGGGTTCCCCGAACGCCGTGCGTTTGCACGGCGCTTTCCACACAATTCCTGTTTTACACCGGGAGCGTGCAAGCCGGACAGAATAAATAAACTTACAAATACTACCCAGCAAGCCAACTTTTTAGAAAAGCCACCCCTTTAAAAAAGCGAGCCTTTTCGAAAAAATCAAGCCTTTGGGGAATGCTGTATTGTTCAGAATGTAATTTTTTATTGCAGTGTACGGATGCTTTCCTGTCCCGGCGTGCGGAAAACCGCGGCTTGCGGTTGGGCAGAAGCCGTGTTGTATGCTCTCGTAACCGGCACAGCAACAGGACATTTGCTTGCAGGTAAAATATTTCAGCCACGCTTTTCCGCCAATTTGGCAATGAGACCGTCTCTACGATTGCGCCAAAGCACACCGCGTTTAAAAAAACAGCTGTTTACTTTTCTCCTGCCTCTCCTGTCCGCCTTTGTAAAAGTATACCCGAAGCAATGCCGGGAAAGCTAAAAAGAGCAAGCTCACCATTTTTGTCCGCGCGTACCCGCAGACGAGTCAAAAAAGGAGTCCATCATTATGAAACGTATCGGCAGATATACCATTGCGCTGGACAGCGCCCCAAAAATAGCAGGCTACGCCGCGGTGGCAGGTAAAAAAGAAAAGGAAGGCCCTTTGGGCAGCCAGTTTGACCGCAGCTATAAAGACACCTCCCTGGGAGAAAGCAGCTGGGAAAAAGCGGAAAGCCGCCTGCAGCAGGAAGCCATGGAAATCGCACTGCAAAAGGCCTGCCTGAAGCCGGAGGATATTGATACGGTTTTTGCCGGCGATTTATTGAACCAGTGCATTTCGTCCACTTTTGGCCTGCGCAGTATGAATATTCCCTTTTTGGGGCAGTACGGCGCTTGCTCTACTATGGCGCAGACACTGGCTATGGCCGCCCTGTTTGTGGAATCCGGCGCAGCCCGCACTGCCGCCGCGGTCACTTCGTCCCACTTTTGTACCGCCGAACGGCAGTTCCGCCTGCCGCTGGAATACGGCGGCCAGCGTCCCCCCACCTCTCAATGGACGGCGACCGCTTCCGGCGCCGCCATTGTTATGCCGCAATCTGCCGTTATGGCAACGGACACCGTAAAAATAAAAAACCTCCGGGAAACCAGTTCCCCGGAGAAAACACCTGTCATTACAGCGGTGTGTATTGGTAAAATTACGGATTTTGGCATAAAAGACGCCAACAATATGGGCGCCGCCATGGCGCCTGCCGCCGCGCAGACCATACTGGACTTTTTGCGGGATACCGGCACCGCACCCAGCGACTATGATTTGATCGTGACCGGGGATTTGGGCCGTGTGGGCAGCACGCTGCTGCTGCAGCTGACTGCGCAGGAGGGCGTGGACATCAGTCATGTGCATAACGACTGCGGTAAAATGCTGTTTGACCCCGCAAAGCAGGACGTACATGCCGGCGGCTCCGGCTGCGGGTGCTCGGCCTGCGTATTGTGCTCCAAATTGCTCAACGACGTAAAGGCCGGCACGCTGAAGAATATTCTATTTGCGGCCACGGGCGCTTTGCTTTCCACCACCTCCACACAGCAGGGAGAAAGCATTCCGAGCATTGCCCATTTGGTGCATATTAGGGGGATTTAAGCGGTTTTATCCCTGTCGGCATCTGCCGTTTCGGTATGCGCGCGTTCCTCCGCGGCCTCTGCTGCAAGCAGGTCTTCCCCGTGGGTCTGCACGGTGGATACCGTATGCATCTCTGCCCAGACGCTTTCCTGCTCCTGCGGCTCCTGCACATAGGGGATACCCTCTTTTTCACAGCGGCGGCGTTCCCGCCAGTTGGCAAATTTGATGGAAAAATGGTTGACCCAGAATACTTTGACAAACGCGGTCACTACCAGATAGATCACCAAAAGGTCTACTAATGCCGTTAAAACGCTGATATTGGTACCAATAATTTCGGCACCGAACAATTCGAACCCGAACAGCCTGCCGCCCTGGTTTTCGAACTGTACAGACAGCCAGTTGGAGGGGAAGCCGTAGGAATAGGTGGTCACGCCGTTTATCATGGTGCCTGACACGGGATAGAAAAAAATAGGCACAATAAAAATCACCAGACTGACGACCGCTGTTTTCCAGTTGAAAAAACGCATACGCTTCCCTCCTTTTTACCGGTATCCTGACATATAAACATATTTCTATCATATCACATAGAGATATAATGTCAATATTTTATATGCCAAACGAAAAAACGCAGCCGTATTTTACTGCGGCTGCGTTTTGATAAAAGGCATTACTTACGAATACCCAGTCTGGCAATAATGGAACGATAACGCTCAATATCTTTTTTCATAATATAATTGAGCAGATTCCTTCTTTGACCAACCATTTTCAGCAGTCCCCGGCGGGAATGGTGGTCTTTTTTGTGCGTTTTCAAATGCTCTGTCAAATCATTGATTCTTTTTGTAAGGATTGCGATCTGTACCTCCGGAGAGCCGGTATCACCCTCGTGGGTAGCGTACTCTGCAATCACTTTGCTTTTTTCTTCTTTCAACATCATAAAACAATTCCACCTTTTTAATCATTTATCCTCTAACCACAGAAAAAGGCCGGTGTATGCCCTGTACCTGGGCTTATTCCTCAATCCGGGGATAGGGATATGTACCGATTGATTATAGCATATTCCCTGGTATTTGTAAACCATTTTTCTTTGTGCAAAATATATATAATAAATTATATTTATTTGTTTAAATCTACAATACAGGTCATAGATTATTCACATATCCCCTTTTATTTTCGCGTATGATAATAATAGTCTTTTACAGCTTTGCCTGAAAAAGAAAAAACATACAGAAAGCACGTGAGTAAATTGGAATTTCCTTTGGACGGTCTTGGCAGCGCGGCGCAGTCCATGTCGCCCGCGGCCATTCCCACAGGCAATAACAACAAGGGCTTTTTTAAACGGGCCGTTATCAACCTGCTTATCATCGCCTTTATGTTCGGCTGTGTGGAATTGTATATCCTCTGCCTGGGCAGCAGCAACGGCCTGATCGGCCTGACCGTCGCCCTTGCGATCATCAGCTTTTACAGGACGGATATTGGCATTAAACCGCTGCAGGGCGCGTTTGTGATTTGGGGGCTGTTCCTGCTGACGGGAGGCGCTACCTTTCTTGCCGCCATACACCCGGCGCTTGGTTTTTTTGTAAACATGGCCTCTATTTACACCATACTGACCCTGACCAGCCACCAGCCCATGGATAAGGCTTATTACCCGATTGTATCCTGCTATATTTTTGCCCAAAGCAGTCCCGTACACGGTATGGATTACGGCCTGCGCATGATAGGCATTGCCGGCGGCGGTTTGATTGTAGCCATTGTGTATTACATACGCCACCGTAAGGTGAAAAGAAAACGCGGTATTGGGGATATTTTCCGAGAGACCCATTTTTGCTCTACCCGCACCAAATTTTTTGTCCGTTTGACCGCCGGACTGACCATTGCAATGCTGATTGGAGATTTTTTTCATGTGCTGAAACCGGCGTGGATCTCTTTTACCGTATTGTCTTTGGTCCACCCGTTTGTGAATGAAAGCCGCAAAAAAATTGTTTACCGTATTATTGGGACCATTATTGGCGGCATTTTGTTTTTTGTGCTGTTTGAATGGGTCGTGCCCGACCCGTGGCACCCGGTATTGCTGCTGGCGACCGGTTATGTTTATTTGTTTTTGCGCACCTATTGGATACAGCAGATTTTTATCACCTTGAGTTCTTTGAGCGGCGCTATGGTCTTTTTGCACGCGGACGTGGCCATTGAAATGCGCATTTTGTTTGTATTGATTGGCATTGCCATTGTGGTGCTGATTAGCATATGTGCAAAATTCCGCCTGATGGACAGAATTTACGGTCAAATACAGAAAATAAAAGCCCGTGCCAAAAAAACGGCTTGATTTTGGGATGGCTGCTTTACCGCTTTTTATCCCCTGCTTTAGATAAAATAAGATACGACAGCAAAAACGCCTTTACATCACAGATGTAAAGGCGTTTTGATATTGTATGATGCTGTATCAGTTAGCCTTGTGCCAATTTTACCAGCTGCTGATATCTTTCCATAGCCATTTTTTCCGCTTCGGTGAACAGCATTTCCGCACGGTCCGGGAAGGAACGGGTCAATGCGTTGTAGCGGACCTCGCTCATCAGGAAGTCGCGATAGCTTGCGGACGGCGCTTTGCTGTCCAGAATAAACGGATTTTTGCCCTCCGCCTTTAAGCGCGGGTCGTAACGGAACAGGCTCCAGTAGCCGGCGGCTACCGCACGTTTTTCTACGTCCTGTACCGTGCTCATGCCGTTTTTGATACCATGGCTGATACATGGGGAATAAGCGATGATCACAGACGGGCCGTTGTAGCTTTCCGCTTCTCTGATTGCTTTGAGGGTCTGGTTATAGTCTGCGCCCATGGCAATGCTTGCAACATAAACGTCGCCGTAGCTCATGGCAATGGCTGCCAGATCCTTTTTCTTGGTACCCTTGCCCTTTGCGGCAAACTGGGAAATAGAGCCGATTGGGGAAGCCTTGGACGCCTGGCCGCCGGTGTTGGAATACACCTCGGTATCAAATACCAGAATGTTCAGATTATCTCCGGACGCAATGACATGGTCCAGTCCGCCAAAGCCAATGTCGTAAGCCCAACCGTCGCCGCCGAACAGCCAAACGGATTTTTTTGCAAGGAAGTCTTTATCCACCAGCGCTTTTTTCGCCAGTCTGCCTGCCTCACAATCATGTCCGGAAATTTTCTCCAGCTCTTTGATCAGCTGCAAAGTGGCGTCAAAGTTGGTCTCGCTGTCCTCAAAGGTTTCCAGATAAGCGGCGCAGGCAGCCTTTGTTTCTGCCGAAGCTTCCGCCGCGCCCTGAATGCCTTCAATGTATTCTCTTAATCTGTCGCGAAGGGCGCGCTGTGCCAGGTTCATGCCCAAGCCGAACTCCGCGTTGTCCTCAAACAGGGAGTTTGCCCAGGACGGGCCGCGGCCCTGCTTATTGACCGTATACGGTGTGGACGGAGCGGAAGCGCCCCAAATGGAGGAACAGCCCGTTGCGTTGGCAATCATCAGTCTGTCGCCGTACAGCTGTGTAACCAGCTTTGCGTAAGGCGTCTCGCCGCAGCCGGCGCAGGCGCCGGAGAACTCCAGCAGCGGCTGCTTGAACTGGCTGCCTTTTACCGTAGAGGTTTTGAATTTCTCCAGTACTTCCGGTTTTTCGTCCAAAGTCTGGGTATAATCAAATACGTCCTGTGCCGGCATTTGTGTGTCGATGGGCTTCATAACCAATGCTTTTTCGCCTTTTTTGCCCGGACATACCTGCGCGCAGCAGCCGCAGCCTGTGCAGTCCAGCGTAGAAACGGTAATGGCAAATTTCAAGCCTGGCATACCTGTCATATCCAATGTTTTGGCCGCCTGCGGCGCAGCTGCCGCCTCGGCCTCCGTCATAGCTGCCGGACGGATGACCGCATGGGGACATACATAAGAGCAGAAGTTACACTGGATACAATTTTCAGGCAGCCACTCCGGTACGTCTACGGCAATGCCGCGTTTTTCGTACGCGGACGTGCCCTGCGGCATGGTACCGTCTGCCATGCCCAGGAATTTGGACACCGGCAGGGTGTCGCCTTTTTGCGCGTTGACAGGCTCCAGAATGTTCTTTACAAAATCCACGACCTCTTTGCGGCCCGTAACGGCGGCTTCCTGTACGGTCTCGTCCGCCGCGTTTTTCCATTCTGCGGGGATTTCGATTTTTACCGCGTCTTTTACACCGTGGTCAATGGCGGCGTGGTTCATGGCAACCACTTTTTCGCCCTTTTTGCTGTAAGATTTGGTCGCGGCGTCTTTCATGTATTCCACAGCTTTTTCGATGGGGATGATTTTTGCGATTTGGAAGAAAGCTGCCTGCAAAATGGTGTTGATACGTCCGCCAAGGCCGATCTCTTTACCGATTTTGATACCGTCAATGGTATAGAAATTGATGTCGTTTTCCGCCAGATACCTTTTGACTCTGGCCGGCAGTCTCTCATTTAACTCGTTTAAATCCCAAGAGCAGTTGAGCAGAAAGCTGCCGCCCTTTTTCAAATCCTGCACCATGTCGTATTTATCCACATAGGACGGATTATGGCAGGCGACAAAATCTGCTTTTGAAATGTAATATGTACTCTTGATAGGCTTGTCACCAAAACGCAGATGGGAAATGGTAACGCCGCCGGATTTTTTAGAATCGTACGCAAAGAAGCCCTGCGCGTACATATCGGTTTTGTCGCCGATGATTTTAATGGAGTTTTTGTTTGCGCCAACGGTACCGTCTGCACCCAGGCCCCAGAATTTACAGGAAGTGATTCCCTTGGGCGTGGTATCCAGCGTATTATCCAGCGGCAGGGAGGTATGGGTCACGTCGTCGTTGATGCCGATGGTGAAGCGCTTTTTGGGCTCTGCCGCGTCCATGTTGCGGTAAACGGCAACAATGCAGCTTGGGTTGGTGTCTTTGGAGGCCAGACCGTAGCGGCCGGAGTATACGGGGACGGTCTCGAACCGTGTGCCCTTTAACGCCGCTACAACGTCCAGGTACAAGGGCTCGCCGATGGAGCCGGGCTCTTTGGTCCTGTCCAGAACGGAAATGGATTTTACGGTTTCAGGCAGAACGTCCAGCAAATATTTTGCCACAAACGGACGGTACAGCCTTACCTTTACAAGGCCTACCTTTTCCCCTGCCGCTGTGAGATAGTCGATGACCTCCTCGGCGGTGTCGCACACGGAGCCCATGGCGAAAATCACTTTTTCTGCGTCCGGCGCGCCGTAGTAGTTGAACGGCTTATAATCGGTGCCGCATTTTTTGTTGACCTGATCCATATAATCCACAACGATTTCCGGCACTGCGTCGTAATATTGATTGGCAGCTTCACGGTTCTGGAAGAAAATATCGCCGTTCTGCGCACTGCCGTGCAGCACGGGATGCTCCGGATTCAGCGCGCGGCGGCGGAACGCGTCCACAGCGTCGTGGTCCAGCAGCTCGTTTAAATCCTCATAATCCCATGTTTGGATTTTTTGGATCTCGTGGGAGGTGCGGAAGCCGTCGAAGAAATGCACAAACGGCACGCGGCCCTTGATTGCGGAAAGGTGCGCTACCGCGCCCAGGTCCATAACCTCCTGCGGGTTGTTGGCGCACAGCATGGCGTAACCGGTCTGACGGCAGGCGTAAATGTCGGAATGGTCGCCGAAAATGGAAAGCGCGTGCCCTGCAATGGTACGTGCGGAAACGTGGATAACGCTGGGCAGCAGCTCGCCTGCCATTTTATACATATTCGGAATCATCAGCAGCAATCCCTGAGACGCTGTAAAGGTGGTGGTCAAAGCGCCTGCAGACAAGGAACCGTGCACCGCGCCCGCCGCGCCGCCTTCGGACTGCATCTCTGTTACCTGCACCTCTCTGCCGAACAGGTTCTTTCTGCCGGCGGATGCAAATTTATCCGTTTCGTCCGCCATTACGGAAGAAGGCGTGATAGGATAGATTGCCGCAACCTCCGTAAAAGCATAGGAAACATGCGCCGCGGCACTGTTTCCGTCCATAGTCTTCATTTTTCTTGCCATTGATATTTTCCCCCTTAATCAGGATCGGTCAAATTCTAAAACTATATATCGACCTATATTTTCGAATAGGATTTTAACCTATGCATACAACAAATTCTATCATTTTATTGAATAATTGTAAAGTAAAATGTGCAATTTTTCTAAATTATCGTTATTTTTTTTCACCTATTCACAATATAACAATGAAATCATACAGCGGCCTCTTTGCATTTTAGCTAAAAATACCGCCCTGCCGCACTGTAAGCAAGCCGGAAAAAAACAGGAAACCAAACAGACAATGCTTTCCGGTCAAAACAGCGGGTGCTATTTTGGATTTTGGGCCATGGGGCATTGGTCCGGCTCTGCCCAAACAGAACGCACCCGGACAGATACGTATCTGTCCGGGTGCTTTTGCATTCCCTTTACAAAAACAAACAAACTCTTTTCCATTGTATTTGTCAAAGGGAGGAATCAGCCTACAATGATTTTGCCCTCGGGCAAAACAGAGCCGGAATGTCTTCCTTTTCTCATGGCGATTGCCAAAGCCAGCGACACAGGCCCTACACGTCCCGCGTACATGGCGAAAATCAGCGCCAGCTTGGAGGCGGCGTTCAGCCCCGGCGTGATGCCCATGGACAGCCCCGTTGTACTGAACGCGGAGGCCGATTCAAAGACCGCCGCCAAAAAGCCCACGTTGTCATTGGTGGTTTCGATAATAATAGTGGGCACCGCTACGATGACAATGCCCGCAAACGCAATGGCAAGGGCGCGGTATACCGTAGCCTTGTCGATCATTCTGCGCAGCAGCACCGTGTCCTCACTGCCCCGCATCACACTGAATACGGTGGCAATCAAAACGACCAGCGTGGTGGTTTTGATACCACCGCCCGTGGAAGCAGGCGAAGCGCCGATGAACATCAATAAAATGGTAAATACCTGTGTAATGCTTCTCTCTGCGCCTATGTTAATGGAAAAGTAGCCCGCGGTCCTGGCGGAGGCGGATTGGAAAAAGGCGGCGTTGATTTTTTCGCCCCAGTTGAGATGCGCCATGGTATTGTCCCACTCGCACAGCAGGATAACGCCTGTGCCTATGACCAGCAGGGTCCCCGTTGTGACCAGCACCACCTGGGTATGCAGGTTCAGCCCGGCTTTTTTAGGCTTTTGCTGCGCCTTGTTCCGCTGGTACAGACGCTGTAAATGAGGAAACGCCTTTTTATAATATACATCGCTGATGGCAATAAAGCCCAGGCCGCCAATGATGATCAGCAGCGCAATGGTGACCGAGACCAGCGGGTCGCCGGCGTAATTCATCAGGCTGCCGTCTTTCAGTTCAAAGCCAAGTATGTCAAAGCCGGCGTTGCAATAGCCGGATACCGCCAGGAATACGGCGATCCAGACGCCGTAGCCCCCGAATTTCGGTACAAAGCGTATCATTAAAATCAGCGCGCCGATCAGCTCGGTGGTAATGGTGAACAGCAGGATGGTTTTGAGCAGCCTGGGTATTTCCAGCCCGCTGCCGCTGGTGTTTTCGGAAGCCAGCTGCATATTTTTCAGGCTTAGTTTACGCCGCATCAAAACGGCAAAGCCGGTGGTAAAGGTCACGATACCCAAACCACCCACCTGTATCAAAAATAAAATGACAGCTTGCCCAAACCCGTTAAAATGCGTCCAGGTGTCCGTTACCACCAGTCCCGTTACGCAGGTAGCGGAGGTGGAGGTGAACAGGGCGTCTATAAAATTTGTCACCTGCCCGTCTCTTGCGGAGATAGGCAGCGTCAGCAGTCCCGCGCCAACCAGAATGATGACAGCAAAGCTGATGACAATCAGCCGTACCGGGGCAATGTTTTTGATCCTTTTTCCAATGGACAATGGCTCTTTCATGATTTTTTAATTCCTCATTAAGAATATTTTTTTGGCAAGGCTTGTCTTGAGCAGGAAAACCGCAAACGGCAGTCCCAGCACATAGCAGATGACCAGCTCTCCCGCGCCGACTGTGAGCGCATTGTAGCCAAACGCCACCCAGCTGAAGTTTTGAAAGCCAAAGCCTGTATCGCTGAAGCAGGCCAGCTCAACGCCCACAACCAGCGCGTTGAACAGTACGGGCGCAAGCGGCACCAGAAACGGCACGTCCTTGATTCTGACATTCCTTAATAAATAAGAAACGACAGCCGCCAGCAAGGTGGCAATGGAGCCGAAAATCCAGTCCACCGGCCCGAACGGGCTGGCCAGGTTTGCAAGAAAGCAGCCCAGAGTCAGACCCGGTATTGCCGCAGGGGTAAACATGGGCAGTACCGTTAAAAATTCCGAGATGCGGAATTGCACCGGGCCGTACGCCAGATTCAGCGATGAGGCAAGCAGCGTTAACACGGCGTAAATGGCCGCGATAACCGCCGCCTGCACCAAATAGCGAATGCTTTTTGTCGATGCAGTGTTCAATATGAAATTCCTCCGTAGTATTTTTTTAGGTCAGGAGTTTGCGACTGACCGTGCGCTTTGGCACGGACTTATCATACTCTTTCTTTCCCGCAAAATCAACCACAATTTTTTTATTTTGCAAAAAAGCGGAGAATTCTTCTGCCGGGGTGCGACGCTTTATGCTGTTTTTTTGTCAAAACCCGCGGAAAAACAGGCAGGGTTCCTACGGCCGGTACCAAAAAATACCCGAAATTATACATTTTAAACAAAATTGACGGCAAGGCGCAGGTATGCCCGGCTGCGGTGGAAAAAGAGGCCTTTGGCTACAAAAAGCATGACGGACGATTTTTACGCAGCCAGGCGCTGACGCGGCCGTATAAATACGGGGCATGCAAACCGTACCGGGAGCCCGGACGGCTTTTGCATACCCTTGCAGGGACAGGGCCGGGTGCGGCCGCTTTGCGGAACCTTTTACGGCGGCAGGCAGGTTTATGGCGAACATGGATTCATGATGAACACAGATTCATGATAAATCTGTGCTTTTTGCGAAAAATCCTACCGTACAGGTATAATTATGAATAAATCATGAATAAATAAAGAATAAACTATTGCAATGTGTGCGCATTTGTATTATGATTAAATATACAGGGGTGTTATGCCCCACTTAAAACAGAGGATAATATGGCACTGCACCATATTATATATAAGACCAAGGCGGCATAAACAGTTGTTTATGCACCGCGGTTACGGCTAATTTATAAAAACGAATTGAGGTATGCTTTTATGAAATTAGCTGCGCGTTTGAAACGCGAACGACAGGAATGGTTCGGCAACCCCATAGGCGATTTGTGCGGTTCGCTGGTGACGACCTTTGCGCTGATCCCGGAAGTGATCGGTTTTATGATTGTTGTGGGTCTGCCGCCCTATATGGGACTGTTCACCTGTATTTTTCTGACCGTTATCACTTCCTTTTTGGGCGGCTGCCCCGGCCTTGTCTCCGCCGGCGCGGGCTCGACGGCTCTTGTGCTAAGCGGATTGATTGCCCAGTATTTTAATAACGGCCACCCGGAGTATATTTTTGCTTCTATTTTTTTAGCAGGCGTGATTATGGTGATTTTGGGTGTGTGCCGGTTCGGCAGTCTGGTAAAGTACATACCCACCTCCGTTATGAACGGCTTTGTAAACGGATTTGCCACGGTCATATTTATCTCTCAGGTAAAGCTGTGTATTGGAAAAAGCTGGGAGACCTATATTTTGATTGCAGCGGGCATTGCCATTATTTATTTGTTCCCGCTGCTGAAAAAGCGTGTCTTTTTCCTAAAACGGGTGCCTTCCTCCCTGATTACACTGGTGCTGATTACCGCGTATACTCTGTCCACCGGCAGCGGCGTGGAAACAGTTGGAGATATGGGCTCTGTGGCGTTTAGCTTTGAGCATTTTGGACAATTGTTTACCAATATTTCCGGTGTGTTTACTGTGGAATGCCTGACGGCGATTTTGCCGACCGCGTTCTCCATTGCGCTGGTGGCCATTGCGGAATCTTTACTGACGGCACGGCTGTTAGAGGAAGAAAACGGCGTTACCAGCCGCAATAACCGCGAATGTATCGGCCTGGGCATTGGCAATATCGCTTGCAGTATGCTGGGCGCGGCGCCCGGCTGCGGTATGATTGCCATGGCAGTCACCAACCAGAAGTCCGGCGGCAAGGGCCGTCTTTCCACGTTTTTGATTGGCGTGTTCATGGCGATACTCCTGTTCAGCCTGGGCTGGTTTATGGAGATGATTCCGCTGGCCGCTTTGATTGCCGTTATGTTTACCGTATGCTTTGGCACCATAAAATGGCCCACCCTTTACAAAATGCATACGTATCCCATTCAGGATACGGTGATCATGCTGATGACGGCCATTGTAGTCGTGGCTACGGAAAACCTGGCCTACGGCGTGATTTTCGGTATGATTCTGTACGGCTTTGTATGCCTGGGAAAACGGGTGCTGAACAGAATGTGGCTGGTTATCGTATCGTTTATGCTGGCCGCGGCCTCTGCCGCTGTTTGCTGGCTTAGCTGGGGAACCGTGGCAGCTTTCGGTGTTTCTGCCATTGGTATGTGCCTGGCTTCCATTGCCAGAAACGAATTTGACACAAAAGCGTACCGGGTCTCCTCCACCATTGCCATTGTGGCCTGCGGGATTGTGGCAGGCTGTTCCCTTGCGTTTGTAATTACAAGCGCGTTTATACCGGATACGTTCCCGTGGTTTTCACTAAGCTATTTGGGTCATTAACGGAAACTACTGTCAAACACATAAACACCCTGCAGACAGGGTGCACTGTCATATAACCGCAAACAGCCGGCTCCGTTTACATGGGGCCGGCTGTTTTTTATTGTGTGTAAAGCAACCGCTTTTGCTGAATGTCTGTCATTGTACGGCAGGACAAGACGGAGCCTGCCGTACAAGCATGGCCGCCGCTGCAGTTCAGAGGGCACTGCGGCTTTTGCACTGTGTATAGCCAATGGAAAATAAAAGCCATCTGCAACAGCTTCCTGTTGAAGACGGCAATATAAAATCTCCCGCTGCGGGAAATGACAGAACGCGTTTATGTTCTTGGGGTGGCATCGGAGCGATACATGGTGTCCAGCAGCTCCTGGGTGGCAATGCCGGAGGTGGAATAGCCGTTGAGCAGCTGGAAATCACGGACTGCCTGTAAGGTGCCATTGTCGAACACGCCGTTTACGGAGGTGAACATATAGCCCAGCTCGTCCAGCCGCTCCTGCATGAGCCGGACCGCTTCTCCGGAGCTGCCGTATTGCAGCGTACCCGCGTTTGCCACCGCCTCTGGCTTGGAAACCGGCGCCGGCGTTTCTGCAGGAGCGGTGTTGGCCGGCGCCTCACCGGAGGCGGTATCGGTTCCGGCGGACGTGTCCGCCTGTGAGGAAGAACCGGAATCGGTACGATAAGATGAATTGACTACGAACAACTCAGGGTACACAAACCGCAGCATGGCAGTGACGGCGTCCAGCATGGTATTGCCCTGCCGCTGCATCAGCGCAGGGTCCATTTCATAGACTCTGCCGTTTTTCACAGCGTCCAGATTGCGGAAATCCTCCGACTGCTCCAGCTGTGCCTTGACGCCCTGGGCGCAGAAAATATAGTATGGATTGGCTATGATGATATTGCTGATGTCCGCCTGGCCGTTGGTATTGTTTTCAAAGGCATTGTAAAAGCCGGCATAACTGATCAGGCTGCCGAACAGGGAATCTCCCGTTGCCACACGGCCTTCTAAATCATACAAATAGCAGGCTGTATACTGGCTGTCTGTGGAGGGCACCAGACGCGTCATGTCGTCCAGCGTGTAAAATACGTTGTCGCAGGCGCGTTCCCCTTTGGTATAGCCTGTATTACCGCCGGCCATGGCGGAGCCTACCTCCCGGTACAGCCGTTTGCAGTCCTCCCTGCCGGTTGCGGGCGCAATGGCCAGCACCTGGATGCCCTGTTCCTCCAAAGCCGCCGCCTGCTGCTCCGACGGCGCCTGGTCCACCAAAACCAGCGTTACGCCGAGACTGCGCATTTCCTCGGCGTCGTCAATGGTGAGGTTGGGAAGGATGGAAAGGTCCTCCTGGGTACAGTCGGCGCTTTTGGCTTTTAAGGTAGCCTCAAAGCTGCCCGTTAAAATAACGTCCGCTATGTTTTGGGACAGCACCGCAACACCCTCCGGCCGGCTGCCCAGCGTGACCCCGTTGATGGTGATGGGATAATCGTTCCTTGCCGCGCCCTGGCTGATGTCGCTGCTGCCGCAGCCGGCAAACACCGCCGCCGTTATGACCGCGGCTAGGCCCAGCGCCAAAAAGCGTTTCCATTTTTTCATACCGCTTCCTCCTTATTCACAGGGAAGATTTTTCGACTTTATTTTACACCATAGTATCAAATATGCGCCGGTTTGTAAAGGCGGCCGTCAGGCCTTTTTGCTTAGCTTGATTTTTGCTTCGGCAGAGTTCATAAACTGCCGCGCACAGCGGGGGGACCGTCCGCCCCGCGCGATGGCCCACTGCTCCGCCTCCTCTTTCAGGCGGTCGATATGGGCGTGCAGTCCGCGCTGTTTTGCCAGCTCCTCTACAATGGCCAGGTATTTTTCCTTACTGGGCAGGCTGAAATTGACCGACAACCCGAAACGGTCCGCTAAAGACAGGCTTTCCTGTATGGTATCGCCCCGGTGCACTTCATCGCCCATACGGTCGGAAAAGGTCTCTCTTACCAGATGGCGGCGGTTGGAGGTGGCGTAGATCAGCGTATTTTCCGGACGCGCCGCAACGCCGCCCTCCAACACGGCTTTCAGTGAAGCGTATGTATCGTCCTGCTTTGAGAAGGACAAATCGTCGATAAAGACGATAAATTTCATGGGCAGGCGGGCTATCTGCGCTACCAAGTCAGGAAAATCCATTAAAAATTCCTTTGGCATTTCGATGACCCGCAGGCCCTGGGAATAATATTCGTTTAAAATCGCTTTGACCGTGGAGGATTTGCCCGTTCCCCTGTCGCCGTACAACAGACAGTTGTTGGCCGGCAGGCCGTTGAGGAAGGATTCCGTATTGTCGATGACCAGACGGCGGGGCTCCTGATATTCCTTTAAGTCCGCCATTTGGGTCTGATCCGGATGTTCTACCGGAAGAATGGCGTGGTTCCTCCAGATAAACGCGCGGTATTTTGCGTACATACCGCACCCGTGGTCACGGTAAAAGCCGGCTGTTTTGTCCGCCGCTTCTTCAGCAGTCCCGCAGAGGTACGGACTTGGCTCTCCTGTTTTCCATGCAGGGAGATGCAATACGCTTACCTCGTCCCGAAACGGGCAGTCTGCCAGAATGTCCTGCGGCGTTACAGCCGCGGCTTTTGTCAACACAGCCAAATCCCGTTTGGCGGCTTCTCTCAAGCCGGCAGGTACAGCGCCGGACTGTTTTGCCGCCGTTAAAGAAAACGGATTTTCGTCGTACAATACCGCCTGTGAAACGGCCTGTGCAAACCCCTCTATGGCATTCTCTTCGGCAAGGGCTTGTACGAGCCCGCCCCAGGCGGCGGCCAGCGCTTTTGCGTTAAGGCCGGCAGCCCACAGCAAACATAACAATGCTTTTGGCACAGGCTGCCGCAAAACTCCGCTGTATATGGAAAGCGACTCCATTTGCAATGCAAGTTCGGAAATTGGTTTCATCGTGACATCTCCCCTGATTTGTATCGTCTGTTTGGTTCTATTGTACCCTCTTTTCCAAAGCAGTGTCAACTGCATGAGATTCTCCCCTTGACAACACGACACTGCCCGTATAGAATAAAATATGCCGCCTGTATTTTGCCCGCGGAAAACAATACCGGGTACCTGTTGGCGGCTTTGGGACAAAACAGGCAAAACGGCATTGTTTTGCTGATTTTACACCGTACCATATGATTTGGAGATGTACCCAAGTGGCTGAAGGGTCCGCACTCGAAATCTTGCGGGGATCTGTCCGTTTCGTCCACCAAAAACCTTGTAACCGTGCGGGTTTTACCCGGTTCGAAAATTGAATAAGTTTGCTGTTCTTTCCGTTAGTTCTTTCCAAAGCCCTTTTTCACCGAAAAAAAGCGAGGAAAAACAGCGGTTGAGCATATAGGGAGCGGTATCGAAGTGGTCATAACGGGCCTGACTCGAAATCAGGTAGTCCTCACGGGCTCGTG
>CALWUX010000018.1 GCA_944384795.1 uncultured Clostridia bacterium
TTTCGCGGCTTCCCGCAGCATATCCTCCGGAATGCCGACAGCGCCGGGCATATTGCCGCCGTTTGCGTTGATCATTTCTACAAACGCGGGGATAACGGAGGAAGCGCCGTGCAGTACAATGGGGAAACCGGGCAGGCGCTGTGATACCTCCTGCAAAATGTCGAAGCGCAGCTGGGGCTTTTGTCCCGGCTTGAATTTATACGCGCCGTGGCTGGTGCCGATGGCAATGGCCAGGGAATCGACCCCTGTGCGCTCTACAAAGTCCTGTACCTGCGCGGGGTTGGTGTAGGAAGCGTCCTCGTCGCTGACGTTCACGTCGTCCTCGATGCCTGCCAGGCGGCCCAGCTCTCCCTCTACGGTCACGCCGCGGGCATGGGCGTATTCCACGACCTTGCGGGTCAGCGCCACGTTGTCCTCGTAGTCGTGGTGGGAGCCGTCTATCATAACGGAGGTAAAGCCGCCGTCCACACAGTCCTTACACAGCTCGAAGGTATCGCCGTGGTCCAAATGGAGCGCCATGGGGATGTGCGGGTTTTCGATCACCGCCGCTTCCACCAGCTTCAGCAGGTAGGTATGGTTGGCGTATTTGCGCGCGCCTGCGGAGACCTGCAGGATCACGGGGGCGTTCAGCTCGCTGCAGGCTTCGGTGATTCCCTGTACGATCTCCATATTATTGACGTTGAACGCGCCGATGGCGTATCCGTTGGCATACGCTTTTTGAAACATTTCTGTGGTATTGATCAGTGCCACTATGCTCACACTCCTGTTCAATTGATATGTTGATATGCATAGTATACCATATATTTGCCGGCAATGGCATACTGTTTGCGCAATCTTTATGAAAAAATGAAAGGGTTTGCCGAACGGCTGCCGGTTCAGGTGGGGATTGCCGTTTTGCAGGTACGGGCGTAATGGAAAATGTACTGCTGGGCAATGCCCGCGTACGGGCCGAAATCCGCCGCCGTTTTGTTTGGGAACAGCGCGGCCATGGCGCGTTTCATCCAGACGTCCATGGGGAACGCTTCCAAACGGTGCAGCCCGTACAGGGCGGCGCATTCGGCTACCTTGGGGCCTACGCCCTGTATGGTCGTCAGCTGCCGGCGCACTTCCTCCAGGGGCATGGCTTTCAGCTCCTCCAGTACGATGGCTCCCTGCGCTGTTTTTTTCGCGGCGTCCAGGATATATTTTGCGCGGAAGCCGCTGCGCAGGGGGGCTAAATCTTCTACGGTGCAGGCTGAAAGGGCTTTTGGAGACGGAAACGCAAAGCCGCCGGGAATTTTTTTGCCAAAATGCGTGCACAGACGGGACACGATGCCCTTGATGCGGGGAATATTATTGTTTTGGGAAATGATGAAGCAGCACAGGGCTTCCCAGGGGTCCTGCTGCAAAATGCGGATTCCCGGCGCGTATTGCGCCGCTTTGCACAGCACCGGGTCCAGCCCGGACAGCTGCGATTTGATGGCCTTGTAGTCCAGCTCCAAATCAAAATAAGGGACCCAGATTTGTAAAAAATCGTCTTCCTCCGTATCAAGGAACAAAATGTGGGTCTCGGTCTCTTCCAGCTCCAGATACCGGCCAAAGGCAATGCCGCCCACGCGGTTTGGCCCGCATGGCTCCCAGCGGAACGCCTGTCCGCAGTCCAGGGTCTGCATCAGGTCGAAGGTATCGGTTTTTGGAACGGCGATGCCGCCGGGTGTTTTTTTGTATTCCATAAAGCCTCCTGTGATACGCTGCTGCTTGTATTGCTATACTACCATATTTTTATGGATGCGGTAAAGGGAAAATCCTGCATATTTTCTGTTTTGAAACGTCAAGCATTATTTTTATTGAGAATTCCTTTTTTCACGGTTTGTTCAAAATGAACGTTATACGGATTGTTTTTTTATTTTACAAATTCCTACGGTTTTCGGTTGACATAATTTGAAAAAAATCCGGCTGATTTGAAAATACGGGAACGTAGTTTACACAGTTATTAACATTTTCAACAGAGTTTTCAACAGTGATACAGGGGTTGTCAACATAAATTATGTAAACCTCACAGTTATTACAATGAGTATAATTTTGTTTTCGTCAAGTAAAAAATAAAAAATATTGACTGAAAATTCAACAGAAATCATGGGTAAAATTTTATGGATCATAAAATTATCATTTTCAATAAGTAAAATGTTACAATCAAAATCGCTGTGCCAGGTACGGCGGGAAATTATGGTATAAATCTGCGGGGAAATGCCAAGCATAGAAACAGGAGCCGGAGGCTTACAACTTAGAAAAAAGGGGTTTTTGATATGGTCAGAGGTATCAGCAGGCAAATCATAGAAGTACCAGATACAGGGAATATTTATTATGAAAAGGCATATTTAGTGGTAAAGCCGGAGTTTTCGCACGCACAGCGGGCGGTGCTGGAGAAAGAGGCAAGGCGTGTGCTGCGTACCATGGACGCGCCCTCTGCATTAAAACAGAAAAATAAAAAGTGGCCCCTGTTCCTGCGCCTGTTTGCCGCCGCCTTGATGGGCGCGGGCGTGATGGCCGGCTGTTTGTTCCTGTTTTAGAGAACAGGTGCGCAGCCGCGCCGGCGGCGGGGTCCTGTTGTTTAACTCTGCGTATTTTTTACGGGTTCTATTTGCGGATTTGGTGTTTTTGCGCCATGGGGACGGCGTGTACGGATAGGGATACTTGGGTTTGTCTGCGCAGATGTGCTTTGGCGCAGGCAGGCGGCTGTGATGTGTCCGGTTATTTGGAGGCAGGCAGGCTGTGTGCAAATTTGCCTGGCTTTTTTTCTTATGTTATAATAAAACACAATGCAGATTAAGGAGTATTGTGGCTTATGACAGACAGATATAAACCGGAAACGGAAAAAAATACGGCGTCCAAAGGGCAGGATGTGATAGCGGGCAGAAATGCCGTGCATGAAGCGCTGCGCGCGGGACGAACCATTGACAGCCTGTACGTGACGCGCGGCCAGAAAACAGGCTCGCTGGCGGTGCTGATTGCCAAAGCGAAGCAGCAGGGCGCCGCCATTAAGGAAGCGGATGCGAAAAAGCTGGATTTTATGTGCGGCAACGCAAACCATCAGGGTGTGGTGGCGGTGGCGGCCGTGAAGGAATACGCTGTTCTGGAGGATATTTTTCAGCTGGCGCAGGAAAGAGGAGAGCCGCCGTTTATCATACTGGCTGATGAGCTGGAGGACCCCCATAATTTAGGGGCGATTTTGCGTACGGCAGAGTGTACGGGAGCCCATGGGGTGATCATACCGAAGCGGCGCGCGGCAGGGCTGACCTACGCGGTGGGAAAAGCCTCCGCAGGCGCGGTGGAATATGTGCCTGTGGTACGGGTGACCAACATGGCCGCGGCGGTGGAGCTGTTAAAAGAAAAGGGCCTGTGGATATATGTTACGGATATGAAGGGCGAGCCGTGGTGTTCGGTGGATTACCGGGGGCCGGTGGGGCTTGTGATAGGCTCGGAGGGCAGCGGCGTCAGCCGTTTGGTAAAGGAAAAGGCCGATTTTACCGTGACTTTGCCCATGGCGGGGCATATTGCTTCTTTGAACGCCTCTGTGGCCTGCGGGGTGATTTGTTATGAAATCGCGCGGCAAAGGCAGGGCCTGAAAGCAAAGTGAGCTGTTTTTTATCATAGTTTCTTCACATATTTGTGGTAGAATCGATTTATTCCCGAAAAAAGGGTTTTAAATTGGTAATTGAAAGAAAGCTGTAAGAATTTGCTCTGAAAAATTGCGGTGAACAGGTTCTTGTGGTATAATACTATCGTATTTTTGCATTATATATGAAAAAGCGACAAAGTAACTGATTGGGAGCGATGAAACAGATGCGTAAGGATAAATATAAGGCTCCTCAGGGTTCGGACAGTGAATTTGTAGATGAGATTCTGGCAGAAGCGCGCAAAATGCGCGGCGATGCGGCAGAAGAACTGGATGATAAGGATATTCCGCTGGCACAGGCAAGGCCTGTGGGTGATATATACAAACAGGGCAGGAAAACGGCAGAGCCCCTGCACAGGCCAGAACCGGCGGTAAATCCCCCCGCCCCTGAGATGGGTCCGCAGACGGACAGCGGCGCTGCAGATGAAGAAAACGGCGCAAAAAAGAAAAAGAAACGCTTTGGCAGAAGGCACCGCCAGGAGGTGACTGCCGGCGAGGACGATATTTATTTTGGATTGAAACTGAAAACGGTGGAGGAAGTAAAGGCCCAGCGCCGTGAGGAGCTGAACAGGGAAGGTTATTCGGGCGGCCCCTTGCAGGTGTCTTCGCCTACTTCTACGTTTGCCCATTTGTTTGAGGACAACGGGCCGGACACCAGCCCGGAGTTTGAGGAAAAATTCCGTCAGCTGCACCGGGAGCGCCAGGAGCGCGTGAAACGGGCGGTCAAGGAAGCGGGAGAAGAAGTAGAGGACGTGTTTTCTCTGTATGAGCAGGCCGGGCAGCCTGACAGCGCCGGCGCCGGTATGCAGGCGCAGGATGATGTGCAGGAAAACGCCGGTTTGCAGGCCTTGGAGTTTGCGCCTGCCGAACATATTGAAACGCAGCCGGAAAGCGATGCTTTTGAAGAAGCAAGGCCGCGGCGGGAGGCGCCTGCCCGGAGCCATGCCGATATAGAGCTTCAGCTGAGTGAGGAAGAGCTGGAAGCAGACCAGCAGAACGCGGCGCTGCGGCAGATGATCGACGATGTGCTGGCAAAAGAAACCGTGGTGGAGGTAGACCCGCCGTTACATACGGAATCTATTTTTGGGCTGGTGGCAAAGGAACGTACCCAGGATACGGTGGAAGCGGAAATTGCCGAAGAGCAGAATGCCGCGCGGCATTCTGAAACGGTGCAGGAAGTACAGCAGGAGGCGCCGGAACAGGAACAGACAGCGCCTGCCGCACAGCAGGAGCCGGAAGATGATTTGGATGTGCCGGACTTTGTGTCTTATTCCGCTGTAAAAGCACAGGCTGCACGGGAGCAGGCGGAAAAAGAAGCAGTACAGACCCCTGCGCAAACGGCGAAAATTGACGAACAAGCACCTGTTGCGCAGGAAAAGGACGATTTGCCGGTGCAGGATACGCGGCTGGACGAGCAGAAAGAAACGCCGCCGGCAGGTGCGCTGTCTTTGGAAGAGCAGGAAGCGCCTGCATTGCCGGAGGAACCGGTGCAGGCCGCGAAGGAAGAAAAGGCGCAGTCGGAGGAACAAACCGGAAACGGAACCGATACAGCGCCGCAGGAGCAGGGGGCACCGGCGGCAAAAGCGCAGGACGCAGATACAACGCAGCCGCGGCAGGGGCAGCCGGAACAGGCACAGCGGCCTGCGGCTGCTGTACGTAAAACGGAGGAACAGGACATTGTGCCTGTTGCCAAACCGGTACGGTATGTATTTAATAAAAGGCCGGTTCGCACCTTTGCGATCCATGGCATAGGCAATATATTGGCGCGGGAGGCAAAGCAGTTTGCGCAATCGCTGCACCTGCGTGAGGGACAGCAGAGCGGGGATGCGCCCGTACAGCATACGGCCGAGCCTCAGCAGGCTGAGCAGGAGGACGACGCGCACCATGCAGAGAAGCCGCGTGCGCCGGAACAACGGGAGCCTGCCGTTCAGGAGCTGCCGGACAAGTTGTCCGGGCCGAAGGTGATTCAAACTGCGCGTTTTCAGGTGATTGACAGGACAGCGCCTGCCGGAAAACCGGAGGATTTGCAGGATACGGAGTCCGGGGAGAGCGATTTGGACAACGTGCAGGAGGAAGGACAGGATACAAAGCCTGCCGGGGAAGAAAACACGGAATCTGCTGTGCGGCAGCCGAAGACGGGAATTTCTGCGGATGTGCCGAAGAGGGAAAACTCTGCGGACGTGCCGGAAGCGGGAAATTCCGCGGACGCGCCGGAGACGGGAAATTCTGCGGACGCGCCGGAGGCGGGAAATTCCGCGGACGCGCCGGAGGCGGAAAGCTCTGAAGACACGCCGGCGCCGGTGCAGACCTCAAATGTTGTGAATTTGCACGACATTAAAGTGCAGAAGCAGCGGTCGGAGTTTGATTTGGATGCGGAAAAGCCGGTGCAGAAGCGGACCGTGAAAAAGAAAAGGCCGCCGGCGGAGAAAGATAAAATCAACCTTTTTACAGACGTGGAGGACGGGGAAGAGCCCGTGTTTGAGGAAGAGGAGGAACAGCCGGAGCTGGAGGATTTCACCTCCAAAGAGGACGCACGCTCCATTGCGGGCGAGCTGCGCAAAAATATCCGGACGTTGTTCCTGCGCTCGGTGGCAACGGCCATTTGCACCGCTGTTTTGCTGATTTTCGGCTTTTTTGCGGAGTACCGTGTTTTTGGTACGGATATCAGTCCGCTTGTGTACGCGGTGACCAGCCTTGTGTTTTTTGCTATTGCCGTTGGCGCGTGCGCCACGACGGTATTCAATGGCTTAAAGGCGCTTGTGAAGCTGCGGGCAAATGCTGATTCGGCCATTGCCGCTGCGACGGTGGTGATTGCGGTACAGTCTGTGGTACTGCTGTTTATGCAGGACGCGCTGGCGGCGGGTGAGGTGCATATTTATTCCGCGCTGGTTACGGGCGGACTGCTGCTCAACACCCTTGGCAAGCTGACCATGGTACGCCGCATCAGGCAGAATTTCAATTTTATTGTTTCGGATGCGGAAAAAAACACGGTGGAGCTGGTGGAAAACGCGGAAATCGCCGCGCAGATGGCAAAGGACTGTGTGGCGGGGATCCCGGTGGTGGCGTATCAGAAAAAATCCAAGTTTTTCAGCCATTTTTTGCGGAATTCCTACGCGCAGGACTGCAGTGAGCTGACCTCTCAAATCATTGCGCCGCTGGGCTTTATTTCGTCTTTGGTGCTGTTTATTGTAAGTATGATCATAAGCAAGGATGTGGGCACAGGCTTTACCGCTTTTGCGGCGGCGATGTGTATTTGTGTGCCCATGGCCAATATGCTTTGCGTGCATTTGCCTGTTTCCCGCCTGTGCAGGCTGGCAAGAAAAAACGGCGGTATGCTGGTTGGCTATGAGGCGGTGGATAAATTTGCCGATACCAACGCGGTGATGATAGAAGCGGAGGATCTGTTTCCTAAGGGCACGGTGGAGCTCAAAGGTGTGAAAACCTTTGGTGAACAGCGGATAGATACCGTTTTGCTGGACGCCACGGCATTGATGGTGCAGGTGAACGGGCCGCTGAGCGAAGTGTTTTTAGACGTGGTGAAAAATCATGTGGATATTTTGCCCCGCGTGGAAAATGTGGCCTATGAAGACGAATGCGGCGCGATAGGCTGGGTTTCCGGCCGGCGCATTTTGGTGGGCAACCGGGATTTGATGGACAATTATAATGTATATGTACCGGAGGTCCATATTGATAAAGAACACGGTCACCAGCTGGTATATCTGGCGGCGGGCAGCGAGGTGGTCGGCGCTTTTGTGCTGGCCTATCACGTGAGCCGGCAGAAAAAGCAGGAAATGCAGCGTATGGCCAAAAACGGGATCGGTATTATTGTAAAGACCACGGATCCGTCTGTTACTGCGGAATTTATTTCTCAGCAGTTTGGTATTGATATTCATACCATTACGGTGCTTTCGGGACCGATGGTGCACGCGTACAACGAGCTGACCGGCAAGGTGGAGGAAACCAGCGAAGCCATGTTTGCCACAAAGGGGAAGGCGACCTGCATGATGCGGGTGCTTACCGCCTGCGTTCGTGAAAAGAGCAATATTTCCATTGTACGCCTGCTGCAGAATATTTCTGTGATTTTGGGCTTTGTACTGGTAGCGTTCCTTGTGTGTTTTTCCGGGTTGAAGCAAATCAGTACGCTGGCAATGGTGATCTACGAGCTGTTTTGGCTTGTTGTATTGCTGGTGCTTCCTAAAATCAGGCGGTCGTAGCATGCTTTTGCAGCAGGCAGTGTTCCCTGTATGTGTACGGTGATACTGATGTACTGCCGGAACAGAATAAAATCCCCGCGGGTTTGAACCCGCGGGGATTTTGTTTGCTGTAAAATGGTTGACGCACTCTTACCGCCGTGCCTGTTTTTGTGCCTGTGCTGTATGTATTTTGGGGAGACGTTGTGTATTGTTTTGCTGTTTGCTTATAAACCGCCGTTTGTTATTTTATGGGTATGGGCTGTTGTATATGGGATTTTTGTGTGCTGTTTTGCAGTGCATAAGCATTTTTTAAATCAGGGGTTTTGCCTCCGTGGTATGTTTTGTCGGCCTGTCATTCCGACGCCATGTCCGGTTTGCAGTCTGCCGCGGGTCCGTCCGCTCAAAGGTGCGCCGGGCGTTGTGATTGTGCTGTGCAACGGCGCCTGTACCTGTAACGCTTTTTGCGGCGCGAATTTATATACATATTTTTGTTTTGCTTTTTATGAATAGTGTAGAACTTCTTTTAAATTGTTGTATTGTATGTATAATTGCTATATAATTATAATATATTATTGCGATAAATTGTGATGTTTACCGAAAGAAAGGGAGTTTTACTGTTGAAACAATATCATGCAAAGCAAATATTGAATATTGCGCTGGCAGGTCACAGCAGCTCCGGTAAAACGACGGTGGCGGAGTCTATGCTGTTTTTGTCCGGCGGGCTGGAGCGTTTGGGCAGGGTCTCGGAAGGGACTGCGGTACTGGATTTTGACCCGGAAGAAATCAAGCGGAAAACGTCGGTCACAACGGCAGTGGCGCCTGTGGAATGGAAAAATTATAAAATCAACCTGATAGATACTCCCGGCCTTTTTGATTTTGAAGGCAGCGTCTGCGAAGCGGTGCGCGCCGCGGATACCATGCTGATTGCCGTGTCTGCAAAGCACGGTGTGAGCGTCGGTACGGAAAAGGCCGTTGCGGCGGCCAATCAGAACGATTTGGCGAAAATCTTTTTTGTGAACGGCCTTTGTGATGAAAGCGCCGATTTTTATAAAGTGTTCCAGGATTTAAAGGCATATTTCGGGCCGGCGGTCTGCCCGCTGGTGGTGCCGTTTATTGTGGACGGCAAGGTGGACTGTTATATCAATCTGCTGGAATATAAGGCGCACCGCTACGAAAACGGCAGTGTAAAAGATGTGCCCGTGCCGGATATGGGAACGCGGCTGGACGGCCTGCGTACCGCCATTTATGAGGCGGTGGCGGAAACCAGCGATGAAATGTTTGAAAAATATTTTTCGGGGGAGCAGTTTACGCCGGAGGAAGTGATTTTGGGCATTAGCAAGGGGGTTAAGGAGGGGAAAATCTACCCTGTGTTCTGCGGTGACGCTCAATTGACCGACGGCGTTGACCAGCTGCTCAACGGCCTTATCTGGCTGGCGCCTACGGTTGCGGATTACGGCGCGGAGATCGCTGTTGATGTGGACGGGAATCCTGTGGAGATTGCGGTCAATGAGGATGCGGCTACGGCGGCTGTTGTGTTCAAAACCGTGGTGGACCCGTTTATTGGCAAGCTGACCTTTGTAAAGGTCGTTGCGGGAAAGCTGACGGCGGATTCCCCTGTGGTCAATATGCGTACGGGCGAGCAGGAGCGCATGATAAAAATGTACTACATGTGCGGCAAAAAGCAGGAGGAAACCAAATGTATCTGCGCGGGAGATATTGGCGCGGTACCGAAATTACAGCATACCAATACGGGCGATACCCTGTGCTCGCCTGCCAGAAAGGTGGTTTTGGAGGGGGTAACGTATCCGGAGCCGGTGTTGTCCATGGCGGTTTTGCCAAAGCAAAAAGGGGAAGAGGATAAGGTGGCCCAGGGCATATGGCGGCTGCTGGAGGAAGACCCTACGTTAAAGTTTGTCAACGATGGAGAGACCCACCAGATGGTGCTGTCCGGCCTGGGTGAACAGCATTTAGATGTGGTGGTTTCCAAATTAAAAAGCAAATTCGGGCTGGAGGTCGTTTTGGAAAAGCCGAAGATTGCTTACCGCGAGACCATACGCAAAAAGGTGCAGGCCCAGGGCAAGCACAAAAAACAAACCGGCGGACACGGCCAGTTTGGCGATGTATGGATTGAATTTGCCCCCAGCGACTGCGAGGGACTGGAGTTTGAGGAGCGTGTGGTTGGCGGCGCCGTGCCCAAAGGTTTTTTTCCGGCGGTGGAGAAGGGTCTGCTGGAAAGTATGCAGAAGGGCGTGCTGGCGGGCTATCCCGTAGTAGGTTTGAAGGCTACGCTGTACGACGGTTCCTATCACCCGGTGGATTCCTCTGAAATGGCCTTTAAAATGGCGGCGGCCGCCGCTTACAAAAACGGTATGCCCAACGCCGGCCCCGTACTGCTGGAGCCGGTGGGGAATTTAATGGCCACGGTCCCTGATGAAAATATGGGTGATGTTATGGGAGAAATCAATAAGCGGCGCGGCAGGGTGCTGGGTATGCACCCTGCCAATACAGGCTACCAGACCATCAATGCGGAGGTGCCCGTTGCAGAAATGCACGATTTTTCTACTTATATTCGTCAAACCACCCACGGCAGAGGCAGTTACCTGTTCTCCTTTTTAAAATATGAGGAGGTGCCCGCGCATATTGTGGAGCATATTTTACAAGAAGCGCATAAGGACAGGGAATGAGCCTCTTGCAGTGGAATACGGTAAAAATAAAAAGACGGCAGGCGCGTTTTAAGCGCGGCCGTCTTTTTTTGCTGTTGTGTTTTTTGACAAGCATGGGTCAAAGCTCTTGGGCAATATTATAAATATGCCTGTTTTTCTTTTGCGCGTACTGTACGGTATATGCTGTGCCGCCGGTTTGCGATGTAAGGTAACAAATACAGTACAGGCTGTTGTCTACCATATAATGATTGCGCATATGCATACAGCCTCCGTGGTGCTCCTGGGACATATACACCACCTGGTCTGCCTGGTTGAAAATGGCTTGGTATACGGCGATGTCTTCCTCTTTCCAGCCGCAGGTTTGGTTGGGGGAGGGCAGTGCCAGCACCAGGCGGATATGAGGATATATGGCGCGTGTTTTAAGCACTGTTTGCGCAGCCAGAGTGTCAAAGCCCAGTGCGCCGCCGCAGATAAAGGTAGTTACACCTATGTGGATCAATTTTAAAATATGCTTTACCAGTAAATTGCTGATATGCAGCTGCTGTTTTTGCGGTAGCTTTCTGTGCCCGCTGAAGCAGCAAGCCTGTTCATTCATGTGACATCTTCCCTTTTTGTACATATCCTCTATTTTACCACATATTTTTATTTTGTAAACTCATTTGGGGTTAGCAAAATGGAAAAAATAAGTTAATCTAAAACAAAAGCGGAATAAAATTCGAGAGGTTGCATATGAATGTTGGTCAAGCAGTAAGAGAAAGAATCGCGCAATTATGTGAGGAAAAGCACATTACTGTTAATAAACTGGCAAATATCAGCGGCATTACGCAATCGACTTTGAATAATATTATGAGCGGCAGGAATAAAAGCACCACCATCTCTACGATTCAGAAAATTTGCGACGGACTGGAGATTACCATTACGGATTTTTTCCAAAGCCCGTTGTTTTTGGAGATAGAGCAGGAGATAAAATAACAAAATGCTGTTTTTGCACACCGTTTATCCCGGCGTGCAGCTTTATTTTTACAGCATGTTTATCCGGTTTCGTTTTGATGCGGAGCCGGTTTTTTATGCTGTTTTTTTCGCGGTTATTAAAGGAGATGGTATGGATAACGCGTTTTTTGTACTTATATAGAAAGGCCCCTATGTCCGCACCATAGGGGCCTTTTTTGTTATGGGGAATTATTCCCGTATCAGTTCTTTATGGGTGGCCAGCTTTACCTGATGGCTTGTGAGAATGTCCACGGCGGCCGCGGTATCTTCTACACGCAGGATCATCATGGCTTCGCCTGCCCTGCGGCTGGTAAAGGCATAAATATATTCCATGCTGATGTTCTGCCTGGCAAGCAGCTCGATGACGGTGGCAAGGCCGCCTGCGCTGTCGGGTATGATTACGCCGATGACGTTGGTGAGAGAGACCGTAAACCGGGCTTTTTCCAGCTCCTCCATGGCTTTGGAGGGCTTGTCTACGATCATGCGCAGAATGCCGTATTCGTTGGAGTCCGCTACGCAAAGCGCTAAAATGTCGATGTCGGATTCCTTGAGGATTTGCGTGACGCGGGCCAGGCGGCCGGATTTATTTTCTAAAAATACGGAGAGTTGCTGCAGCTGCATAGTAAAGTTGCTCCTTTCTCTGCTTATGCAAAATGAAACTGCGCCCGCCATGAAAGGCGGTTTGTTGGGGAAAGACGTGTTATGTGAAACTGCGGCGGTCAATGACGCGTTTTGCTTTTCCCTCTGAGCGGGGGATGGATTTTGGCTCCAGCAGGCGCACCCTTGCGGCGATATTCAGGGTAGAGTGCAGTGCGGAAGCGATTTTCCGCTCGATTTCCGTCAGGCTTTTCAGGGTATCCCGGAACATATCCGCCGTCATTTCTACCTGTACCTCCAGGCTGTCTGTATTATTGATGCGGTCCACAACGATTTGGTAGTTGGGGTCCAGATTTAAAGACAGCAGGACGGACTCGATTTGCGACGGGAACACGTTGATGCCGCGGATAATGAGCATATCGTCGGTTCTGCCCTTTGGCTTGCACATTTTGATGAGGGTGCGGCCGCAGGCGCAGGTGCCGCGCTCCAGCTTGCAGATGTCGCGGGTGCGGTAGCGGATCAGCGGCAGGGCTTCTTTGCCGATGCAGGTAAAGACCAGCTCGCCGTATGCGCCGTCCGGCAAAACTTCTTCCGTGTCGGGGTCAATGATTTCCGGGTAGAAAAAATCTTCGTTGATGTGCATACCCTGCTGGGCGGGACATTCAAAGGCAACGCCGGGGCCCGCGATTTCTGACAGGCCGTAAATGTCGTACGCTTTGATGTGTAGAATGGCTTCCAGCTCCTGGCGCATATGCTCAGTCCAGGGCTCGGCGCCGAAAAAGCCTGCCCGCAGGGGAAGCTGTTTTGTATCTACGCCCATTTCCCGCGCTGTTTCGCCGATATACATGGCGTAGGAGGGGGTGCAGCATAAAATGTCCGAGCCGTAATCCTGTAAAATCTGCACCTGCCGCTTTGTGTTGCCGGAGGAAACGGGTATGGCGGTGGCACCCATGTATTCGGCGCCGTAGTGCAGGCCCAGCCCGCCTGTAAACAGGCCGTAGCCATAGGACACGTGGATATAGTCCGATTTTGTAGCGCCGATAGCGGTAAGGGCACGGGCGGCGGAGCGGGACCATACGTCAATGTCGTTTTTGGTGTAGCCCACGACGGTCTGCTTGCCTGTGGTGCCGGAGGATGCGTGGATACGCACCAGCGCTTTCTTAGGGACGGCGAACATACCGAAAGGGTAGGTGTTCCGCAGGTCGTCCTTGACTGTAAACGGGAGCTTGCTGATATCGTCAATGGATTGGATATCCTCAGGCAGGACGCCCATACGGTCCATTCTTTCTTTGTATAAAGGTACGTTGCTGTAGGCGTGCCGGACCATGTGCTGCAAACGCCGGGATTGCAGGCTACGCATTTGCTCAGGGGATGCGCATTCCGTTTCGGGGTCTAAATATTGCTTGGGCATAGACATCGTTCGTTCTCCTTTTTCTGGCTTTTTATGAAAAATCAGGCGTTGTAGCCTGATAAAAATGCGGTTTCGTTCATTTGTACGAATTTTGGGGGCACGGTCGCCCGAATCGTTTCCAGCAGGGCTTCTTTACTGATTTCCAGCTGTTTTGCCATAGCGCCCAGCAGCACCACGTTTACCGCCTTGACAGAGCCTGCCTGCTGCGCGGGCTTTAATGCGTCAAAGGCCAGCAGGCGCGCGCCTTTTTCCGCAATTTGCCGTTCCAGGTGTTCCGGGTAGGCGGCGGCGCCCGTTATGACGGGCATGGGGTCGATTTGCTGGGTATTGGCAATGATCATGCCGCCCTTTTTCAGCCAGGGCAGATACCTGCCGGCCTCCAGCAGTTCAAAGGCTAAAATTATGTCGGCTTCGCCGTGTTCAATGACGGGGGAGAAAACCCTGTCCCCGTAACGTACGTATGTAACAACAGAGCCGCCCCGCTGGCTCATGCCGTGCACCTCGGACATTTTTACATCATATCCCCGGTTCATCATGGCAGAGCCCAGTACACGGCTTGCCAGCAGGGTGCCCTGCCCGCCTACGCCGACGATCACTACGCTTTTTACAGATTGTTTCATACTACCGCCTCCTGTTTGCCGATGGCTTTTGTGCCGCACAGGCCGGCGCATACGCCGCAGCCTACGCACTGGGTATCGTCGATGACCGCTTTGTTGTTTTTCATGCTGATGGCGGGACAGCCTATGCCGAGACACGCACGGCAGCCTACGCATTTTTGAGGGTCGATATACAGCGGCGGGTTATGCCTGACGGTTTTTAACAGGGCGCAGGGACGGCGGGCAATGATGACTGAGGGCTCCTCTGCTTCCAGCTCTTCTTTTAACGTATGGCGCACCTGCTTTAAATCAAACGGGTCTACCACGGTAACGCGCCGTATGCCTACGGCTTTGCAGAGGGCTTCCAAATCTACGGCGGCGGCGGGCTCGTTGTAAATATTTTTGCCTGTGGTGGGGTTTTGCTGGTGGCCCGTCATGCCGGTGGTGGAATTGTCCAAAATCATAACGACGGAGTTGCTTTTGTTATAGGCAATGTCGATCAGTCCCGTAATGCCGGAATGCATAAAGGTGGAGTCGCCGATGACGGCAACGGCTTTTTTTTCGCTCTGCGCGCCGCGTGCCTTGTTGAACCCGTGCAGGCCCGACACGGAGCCGCCCATGCAAAGGCAGGTGTCCATGGCGTTTAGCGGGGCCGAAGCGCCCAGGGTGTAGCAGCCGATGTCTCCGCTGACGAATACCTTTGCCTTTTTTAATTCATAAAACACGCCTCTGTGCGGACAGCCGCAGCACATGACGGGGGGGCGTACAGGTGTGGGTTCGTCCAGGGTGAGCACGTCTTCTTCCTTGTTGAGCAGCAGTTTTTTGATGAGCTTTTGGGAAAGCTCGCCGCAAATGGGAAACAGCTCCTTGCCGATGACCTTTACGCCTATACGGCTGCAGTGGGTCTCGATGACAGGGTCAAGCTCTTCTATGACATATACGGTTTCCACGGTTTTGGCAAAAGTGCGAATCAAATCCACAGGCAGGGGGTTGACCATGCCTAATTTTAAATAGGAGACCGTGTCGCCGAGCGCCTCTTTGGCGTACTGGTATGCTGTGCCGGACACAATAACGCCGGTTTTTGCGCGGTTGTCCTCGATTCGGTTGACGGGGCAGCTTTCCGCCCATTGGGTCAGCTTTTGCATCCGCTGTTCCACAATGGGATGCCTTGCTCTTGCAAAGGCGGGCAGTACTATGTATTTGTCCGGCCGTTTTTCATAAGGCTTTAACGGGACAGGCTCTCTTTCCCGGGTATCCACAATGCTACAGGAGTGGGAAATCCTGGTGGAAAGACGGAGAATGACAGGGGTGTCGTATTCTTCTGAAAGGGTGTAGGCCAGCTTTGTAAAGGAGCGGCATTCCTCAGAATCTGCCGGCTCCAGCATGGGCACCTTGGACGCGATGGCATGGTGACGGGAATCCTGCTCGTTTTGGGAAGAGTGCATACCCGGGTCGTCGGCAACGGCGATGACCATGCCGCCGTTTACCCCGGTGTAGGATATGGTATACAGCAGGTCCGCCGCTACGTTGAGACCCACATGCTTCATGGCGCAAAACGCGCGCGCTCCCGCAATGGACGCGCCGGCGGCCACCTCGGCCGCGACCTTTTCGTTGGGAGCCCATTCACAATACAGTTCCTCAAACTTTGCGGCCGCCTCTGTAATTTCTGTACTTGGCGTACCGGGATAGCTGGACACCACGCGCACGCCGGCTTCATATAAGCCGCGCGCTACCGCCTCGTTGCCCAATAACAGCTGTTTCATTACATACCTCCATAGGGACAAAGCCCGCCTGCACATTTTTTTGCTGAATTTACCCTGATTTTTACGGGATTTTCTCAGCGTTTTTATACATATACAACAATATTTTACTATGTTTTGTATCCGAATGCAAGGCGTATCCGCCTGCTTTTACGGTGATTCTTGTGATTGCTTTTGAAAAAGCACAAGGATATGCAAGCGTATGGCCGGTGGTTTTTGTACAATAGGTATGTTTGGTCTGCAAGGCTGTTTTTACGGGCTTTCGGCGGGTCTGCCGGAAAAGGGGGACGCTGCGCGAAAAGGACAAAAAAAGCGGGCTGTGCATTCAGCTGCAGCAGCGCGCTTGTATCTGGGCGGCGCCTGTAAAAACAGCTATGCTTTTGCGGCGTGCATAAAGTCGATGCCCATATCGTAAGGGTGTATGATAATGCCGGTCAGCCCCGGTGCAATGGCGTAGTACCGTTTTTCGTAATAAATGGGGTAAAAGACGCCCTCGTTGTTCAGGAATTGTTCCGCCTGCGCGTATAGAGCGGCGGCGGTCTGCGGCTGTTTTCCCTCGGCGTCGCTGAGAGCCTGGTCAAACAGGCTGCTGTTTAGGTTTGCCGGGTTGCTGCGGCTGTTGGAGCGGAACAAGGAAAGCAGTCCGGCGGGGCTGTCGCTGACAGGGCGTATGGGGCACAGCGCCACGGTGTAATTGCCGTCGGCCACCCTTTGTTCCAGCTGGGCGCGGGGCAGGGGCTCCATGTTGAAATAATTGCCGAAAGCGGCATTCCAGGCGGTAATCATTTCGTTTACCATTTGCTTGACAGAGGGGTCGTCCGGACACAATATGGTGATAGACGGCATTTTGTCCAGTCCCTGCTCCCGCAGTGCGGCATAAGCCGCCTGTACGACGCTGTTGTCCTGCTTTAAATAGAACTCTCCGCCTGCCGCGGCCCGGTAATTGCCGCCCATGAACTGCATATCCGGTGTAATGATGTCGTCGGCCTGCGTACAGCCGGAGGGGATATGCGCCAGCAGCGCTTCTCTGTTCAGGGTTTGTATCAAAGCCCTGCGGACGGCTGCGGTCTGGGTCAAAGCGCTTTCCGTATTAAAGCAAAGCCCCCAGGTGGTATCCTGGAAGGAGGTGATGGTATAGCCGTTTTCCTCCAATGAGGAGGCATAGGAGCCATTTGGCAGAGAAACGGCGGAAAGGCCGTCGATTTGCTCCATATCCAGACTGCCGATGGAAAAGGTAAGCGAGGCGGGCAGTACGGGATTTTCTCCGCGGTATGTGCCTGACGCCGTAAGGTTGATATATTCGTCATGCTCCCAGGAATAGCGGTTTGTCATTTTAAAGGGGCCGTTGCCCAGGGTGTTTTTGGCGTCCAGCCCGTATTTTCCTGCGGTTGACTCAAAAAAAGACTGGTTACAGGGCATGAATACGGGCAGGGAGGTGACCGAGGGGAAATTTTCGTAGGCGTATTCCAAATCGATTTGCAGGGTATGGTCGTCTACGGCGGTCACGCCCAGGGCGGCGGGCTCCATGCTGCCCTCAAAAATGCGTTTTGCGTTTTTAAGAGCAAACATGGGGCTGTTGGTTTGGGAGCCGGTGGCAGGGTCTACCGCCCGCCGGAACGCGTAGACAAAGTCGGCAGCGGTGACGGGTGTGCCGTTGGACCATTGGGCGTCCTCCCGCAGGTAAAAGGTAAACGAGGTATAGGTGGAGTTGCTTTCCCACTTTTGCGCAACGCCCGGTATCACCTGATTGTTTTCATCTAACCGGGTAAGCCCCTCGTACAAAGCCATAATGACGGTGCGCCCGGCGGTGTCGTTGGCGATTTGCGGGTCCAGGGTCACCGGCTCCGTTTCCAGCTGATAGGTGAGCGCCTGCCCGGATTTTCCGGAGCCGCAGGCAGTAAAAACGCTTGCCAGCACGCAAAGGCAAAGCAGAAAATAAAATCCTTTTTTTATGCTCATAAATTTGTCATCCTAATTGGGTGTAGTTGTTTTAAAAATAGTGTAGCATATTTCCCGGTGCGGGACAATCGGCCCGGGCGGATTGTGATATTTTTTCATTTTTGTTACACTTTTGAGATATTTTTTACCGGACAGGTGCGGGTTATGTATATTTCTGCGGTCATGGGCAGCCGACGATATGGGGGCCTGCGCGGGGAACTAACAGAAAAAGCCAAAGACAGCAGTCTGCCTTTGGCTTTTTTAGCGGCGGTTTTTTTAAACCGGCCGCGGTGTTTTATGTTTTATACAATCAAAGATTGTCCTGTCATTTCTTTTGGCTGGGGAAGCCCCATGACCTTGAGCATGGTGGGGGCAATGTCCGCAAGACAGCCGGTTTGCCGCAGTGTGCAGGGAAAGCCGGCCACACAGAACGGTACGGGATTGGTGGTGTGGGCGGTAAAGGGGCCGCCGTCCTCGGAGAGCATTTTGTCCGCGTTGCCGTGGTCTGCGGTGATCATGGCTACGCCGCCCAGCTCCGTTACGCGGTCTGTCAGCTTTCCGACGCAGGAATCCACCGCCTCGACGGCTTTGACCGCCGCTTGGAATATACCTGTATGGCCTACCATATCACAGTTGGCAAAGTTCAGTATGATGACGTCGTAGGGATTTTCCTGCAGTACTTCCAGCAGTTTGTCAGTGACCGTATACGCGCTCATTTCCGGCTGCAGGTCGTAGGTTGCCACTTTGGGGGAGTCCACTAAAATGCGGTCCTCGCCTGCAAAGGGGGCTTCGGCGCCGCCGTTGAAGAAAAAGGTGACATGGGCGTATTTTTCTGTTTCTGCAATGCGCAGCTGCTTCAGGCCAAGGGCGGAAATGTATGCCCCAAAGGTATTGGTCAGCTCCTGGGGGGCAAAGGCTGTCTGCACATTGGGCATGGCCGCGTCATACTGGGTCATGCAGACAAAGGTCAGGGGCATAAAGCCTTTTGTCCGCGGGAAGCGGTCAAAATCAGGGTCGGCCAGGGTACGGGTGATTTCTCTTGCCCGGTCGGGACGGAAGTTGAAAAACACCACGGAATCGCCCGGGTGGATCTGTGCGTCTTTGGCGCAGACGACAGGCAGCAGGAATTCGTCCGTTACGCCTGCTTTATAAGATGCGGCAACGGCTTTTACAGGGTCCGGCACTTCCTTGCCAGCGCCGTTTACCATGGCGTTGTAGCATTGCTCAATGCGCTCCCAGCGGTTGTCCCTGTCCATGGCGTAGTAGCGGCCGCACAGGGTCGCGATTTTGCCTGTACCGATTTCGGCGATTTGCTGCTGCAGCTGCTTTACATATTCTATGCCGGAGGTGGGGGAAACGTCGCGGCCGTCCAAAAAGCCGTGGATATACACCTGCTCCAGTCCTGCTTGCTTTGCCAGCTTTAAAAGCGCGTATAAGTGGGAAATATGGCTGTGTACGCCGCCGTCGGAAAGCAGTCCCATGATATGGAGCGACTTGCGGTTGTTTTTGGCATTGTTTACCGCGTTCAGCAAAGCGGGATTGCTGAAAAAGTCCCCGTCCTGAATAGCCTTTGTAATACGGGTCAGCTCCTGATAAACGATGCGGCCGGCGCCGATGTTGGTATGGCCTACCTCCGAATTGCCCATTTGGCCGTCGGGCAGGCCCACGTTCATGCCGAAGGTTTGGATTTGCGTGGTTGGATTTTGCCCGAAAATACGGTCTAAATGCGGTGTGTTGGCGGCTTTGATGGCGTTGCCGTGCTCCGGCGCAATGCCAAAGCCGTCTAAAATCATCAATAACAGCGGTTTTTTCATAAAATCCCTCCTTACCCCTTGTCCGCGGCGGTGACAATGGCGGCAAAATCCGGCGCTTTTAAAGATGCGCCGCCGATGAGTCCGCCGTCGATGTCCGGCTGGGACAGCAGTTCGGCGGCGTTTTGGGCGTTCATGGAGCCGCCGTATTGAATGGTGATTTTGTTTGCGCAGTCTGTGCCGTACAGGGCGGCAACAGCGCCGCGGATAACGGCGCAAACCGCGTTGGCCTGCTGTGCTGTTGCGGTTTTTCCCGTGCCGATGGCCCATATGGGCTCGTAGGCGATGATGACGCGCTGCAGTTCTGCCTCTGTAACGCCGTCCAGGGCGATTTTGACCTGCATGGCTACCAGTTCGTCCGTAACGCCCTGCCGGCGCTGTTCTGAGGATTCGCCTACGCATAAAATGACGTTCAGGCCTTCGTCCAGCGCTGCGCGGACACGCCGGTTCACGGTTCCGTTCGTTTCGCCGAAATAGGTTCTGCGCTCGCTGTGGCCGATAATGACGTGGGTCACGCCGGCCGCACGGAGCATGGGAGCGGAAATTTCGCCTGTAAACGCGCCGTTTTGCGCCCAATGGCAGTTTTGCGCGCCTATGCGGATGGTAGTCCCCTGCGCCGCTTTTGCTGCGGCGTGCAGGTCAATAAACGGCACGCATACCACCACGTCGCAGGAAGCGTTGGCTACCAGCGGCCGGATTTCCTCTATGAGGTGTGCGGCTTCAGCCGGGGTATTGTTCATTTTCCAGTTTCCCGCAATGACGGCTTTTCTCAGTTGCTTGTTCATGTTTTCCGTATCCTTTCCTATAAAAACAGGGCAGGCCGCAACCTACCCTGACGGTTTTTATTCTTTTTCCATCAGGCAGGCAATGCCCGGCAGCTCCAGACCCTCGATCAATTCCAGGGAAGCGCCGCCGCCTGTGGAGATATGGGACATTTGCTTTGCAAAGCCCAGCCGTTCCACCGCCGCGGCGGAATCGCCGCCGCCGATGATGGAGTAAGCGCTGCTTTCTGCCAGCGCCTGGGCGACTTTAAACGTGCCTTTTGAGAAATTTTCCCATTCGGAAACGCCCAGCGGACCGTTCCAGAAAACAGTGCCGGCGCTGGCAATGGCGTTTGCGAACATTTCTGCCGATTTCGGCCCGATGTCCAGCCCCATCCAGCCCTCGGGGATCTGGTCGGAGTCCACGATCTGCCATTGGGCGTCCTCGGCAAATTTATTGGCAATCACGTTATCTACGGGTATGATGAAGTTTACGCCTTTTTCCTTTGCTTTTGCCATGATGTCCTTGGCAAGCTCCAGCTTATCCGGCTCGCAGAGGGAATTGCCGATGGAATAGCCCAATGCGTTGGTAAAGGTGTATGCCATGCCGCCGCCGATGATCAGCACGTCGATTTTGTCCAGCAGGGCGGTGATCACGCCGATTTTGTCTGACACCTTTGCGCCGCCCAGAATAGCCACAAAGGGACGTGCCGGGTGGAACAGCGCGTTGCCCAGGACCCCCAGCTCCTTTTGGATAAGATAACCGCATACGGCGGGCAAATAGGCCGCAACGCCCGCGGTGGACGCGTGCAGGCGGTGGGAAGTGCCGAAAGCATCGTTTACAAAAATGTCCGCAAAGGAGGCCAGCTTTTTGGCAAAAGCCGGATCGTTTGCTTCCTCGCCCGGCTCAAAGCGGACGTTTTCCAGCATCATGACCTGGCCGTCCTGCAGATTGTCGCAGAGGGTCCTGGCGCTTTCGCCGATCACGTCTTTGGCCATTTGCACCTGCTGGCCCAGCACCTTGGAAACGTAAGGAATGGTAGGCGCCAGAGAAAGCTCCGGCTTTACGGCGCCTTTGGGACGGCCGCGGTGAGAGCAGATGATTACTTTTGCGCGGTGGTCGATTAAATAGCGCAGTGTTTTTATGGATTCGTCGATGCGTTTTGTGTCCGTAATATTTCCATGACTGTCAAATGGGACATTGTAGTCGCAGCGTACAAGCACGCGCTTGCCTGCAACGTCAATGTCTTCTACGGTTTTTCTATTCAAAAAATTCATTCAATCAGTCTCCTTAACCTACTTGTGAAAATAACCCAATCTAAGATATCATATAGCATTATACCGTGTTTTTCAATAGATTCCCACGATTTTTCCGGATTATCACAAAATTGTTACCATTGAAAATCCCGCAGATACCCTTTGCACTGCAGGGAGGGATAATGCCATTGCCGCAGCACCTCGTACACGGCAACGGCGACGGAATTGGACAGGTTCAGGCTTCTTGCCTGCGCGCGCATGGGGATACGCACTGCGGTGTTGGGATGCGCATACAGCAGTGCTTCGGGCAGGCCGGCGGTCTCTTTGCCGAAAAACAGGTAGCAGCCGTCCGGATAGCTTACTTCTGTATGGGTGTGCCGGGCTTTGGTGGAAAAGTAATACCCTTTTTCTTCGGCTACGGGATTTTGCGCAAAAAATGCGTCCAGGCTGTCGTACATGGTAATGTCCAGCAGGTGCCAGTAATCCAGGCCGGCGCGTTTTAATTTTTTATCGTCTATTTGAAAGCCCATGGGCCCCACCAGGTGGAGCCGCGCGCCCGTGGCCGCGCAGGTGCGGGCGATGTTGCCCGTGTTCTGCGGTATTTCGGGTTCTACCATAACAATATTCAGGGTTGCCATAAAATAATTCCTTTTTCATAGTTTTTCGGATTTAGATAAACCGGTATTTTGCTGAATTTTTTTGAAAGTTAAAATATTGCACGCGGAAATGGGAAAGATAAGCAAAGACAGCGTTACTGCTGAAAATTAATTAGGAGGTATCGGAATATGTATCGCAGTGCAATGGGATTTGTAAAAGGCCTGGGCTTTGGCGTGTTAGCCTGCGTTGCGGCCGCGGCCATTGGCTCTTACCAGATGAAAAAAAGCCGCCGTTTTCGGCGCAATGCCAGCCGAACCATGCGTACTATGGATCATTTGGTGGATCAGGTAGGCCATATGTTGAAATAAACGCGGGACAGGGGTTCACCATTGGCGGACCCCTGTTTTTTATGGCTGGGAGGGTTTGCTTTCACCATCATCGCCGGTTTCTTTTTCTTTGACGGGTTCCTGCTGCGCAGGCGCTGCGTTTTCTTCCTGTGCCATTTGCTGCCGCTTTGCCTGCATTGCTTCTTTAAAATGGATATCCACCTGGGTATACGGCAGTGTGATGCCGTTCAGTTCAAATATCTGTTTGACCTGTTCCTCTAAATTGAACAGCACGTTCCAGTAATTTTCCGGCACGCAGAATACGCGGAACGATATTTCGATTCCGTTGGCGGTTTGCCTGAGCACCACTACAACAGGCTCTGGGGAGGACAGCACCTGCTCGTGGGCTTTTGCGGCCTCCAGCAGCAGGGTGCGCACCAGGTTCAGGTCGGTGCCGTAGCTTACGGTATAGTTGAAGTCCACACGGCGCACACCCAAAGCGGTGAAATTGGTCAGTACGTTGTTTGTGGCAATGCTGTTGGGAATCACCACTTCCTTTTTATCCAGGGTCATCAGCGTGCTGTACATAATCTCGATTCTTGTTACGGTGCCTTCTACGTTATTCAGCTGAATGTAATGCCCCACCTGGAACGGCTTGGTAACGATGATCTGCACGCCGCTTGCGATGTTGGCCACCGACTCCTTCAGGCCAAGGCCCAGGGTAATGCCCGCCGCGCCCAGCGCCGCGAACAGGGAAGAAATATGAAAGCCGAACGGCGTCAGCGCGATGATGAAAGCGAAAATACGAAGTACGTATTTACAGAAGGAGGATAAAAAGGTGATGACGCTTTTCTCCACGCCCATTTTGGAGAGCCCTTTTTTGATAAAGAGAATGATCAGCTTTACGGCCCACCAGCCAATGACAAAAATAATAACGGCAAGCAGCAGCTTTGGCGTGACGTTTGCCAGCCAATTTAAAAAATTGCTCCACATTTGCGCAAAATCCCACGACATAAAAACACTTCTTTCTAAAAAATGTTTTATTTTATACCTGCAGTTTGTTTATAGTATAGCATATTTTTTTGAAAAAGTTTATCAGTTTTATAAATATTTTCTATTTCTCCTGCCGGGAAAAGGGTGCGGCGCAGGGTAAAAACAAGCGAAAAAATGTCAAAATACGAGATATTTGCAGGAAAACCCTTGAAAAACGTCGGTGATTATACTATATTTTAAGAACAGAATTTTTTGGTACCGTTGACCCGGTAACAGCGATTTGGGAGGGGCCTTGATATTATGCCGATGCCTGATAAAAAGATTATGAAAGAGATCATAGAAGAAATCATGAAAGAGCCGTTGGTGATTTATACGGTGATTTACCGTAAGTACGACAGCTTGTCCGAGCTGCATGGCAAACTGTGCCATGTAAGACGGTCTTATCTGGAGGACCATATCAGCGGACGCCGCGCAGTGGACGATGTTTGCGACGGCGTGGACGCAAGACTGACATACCGTATTTCAAAACGGGGCCTCAAATGGAAAAAAACGTCCGGCGGAAAAGTACTGCAGCGTTCCGTGCGTGAGGCGGACGGCTATGGGATTCTTACTTTTGACCGCGACGGAAGCATTGTAAGCAAAGCGGTTTTCAACAGCGCGCATCAATGGGTGCGCAACTGCTATTATATCAACGACGATATGGTGACACCGCAGGTCATCATTGAGCCGGGCCAAGAGGAAAACACCCTTGTTTTTCTGGAATATGACAAAGCGTGCGGCGAATACGTAAAAAGCCTCCGTTATCCGTGCCCGCTGGAGCAGGGGACCGCAAAACAGAGTATCATCAACAACGAACTGGGCGAGCCGGACATTTGCGCTGCGACCAGCGAGGGAGATTTTTGCTACTGCACGGAAGAGGAGTGCCGCCGCCGTACGGAGCTGGTGCAAAGCATAACAGAGGAAACAGAAGATACGGCGCCTGTGTGGGAGGGACCGGATATGTCCCGCGTAGCGCCCCAGGAGCCGGACTTTGACCCGCATATTGATTTGTCCAAATATCAGTTTGAGTTTACACCGGAGCAGGTAAGCGCCCAGGCGCAGGACGAAGCGCCGGCCCAGACGCAGGACAGCGCCGGGCAGGAGATTGCTGAACAGGAGCCGGATGAGTCAAAGCCTGCTGAGCAGGATTCTGCGGAACCTGCTGAACAGGAAAACAGCGCCGCACCGGCTGAGGATACAAAAGAAAATGACGGGCAGGCAGGCAGACAGGTGGAAAGCACGGGCGTTGTGCTGATGGATATTTCTCCGAAAAAGCTGCGTTTGGCAAAGTATGAGACTATGCATTTAAAAGACGTTGTTCCATCGGGACAGCCGGAGCAGCCTGCCGCTTACTATGCCAGCCGCGAGGTATACCAGGAGGACCGTGTACCCGGCATAGTTGCAAACGAGCAGGAGACAGCAGAACAGCAGGCGGCGCAGACTCCTGCAGTGCAGATGCCGCAGGAGGAAATACTGCCCGAGCAGGAGGCGCAGCCCAATAAAATACCTGAGGACAGCACAGCGGCGGTCAAAAGCGTGTCCGCTGCAAAACGCATTGTGGTAAGCGAAGAGGAAAGCTACCTGTATTTTGGACGATTGATCGACGGTTTGCGGCACGGCCGCGGCAGGACGGAAATGGAAAACGGCTATACCGCTTATGACGGCCATTACAGAAACGACAAGCGGGACGGCTTTGGCGCTTATTATTATAAATCCGGCCAAATCTGTTACATAGGCGACTGGAAAGAAAACCAGCGGGACGGCGTAGGCGTTTCCTATACGCCCCATGGGGAAAATATCCATATAGGCAGATGGCGTGAGGATAAGCCGGTAGGTACCGGCGCGATTTTTGACGGCGACGGTAATTTGTCCTTTGCAGGCAGGATAGAAAACGGTATGCGCCAGGGTGCGGGCATTTCCTATAAGATAGAGGACGGCACCCTTTTTGTAGGAAAATGGAAGGACAACGTTCCTACCGGAAAAGGCTCGGAGTTTGACGAGGACGGCAACCTGATTTATACAGGTATGTGGAAAAACGGAAAACGCAACGGCTTTGGCACGGAATATGATAAGGAAGGCAATATCGTATTTACCGGTGAATGGGAAAATGACCGCTATCTGGACGGCGTTTTGTACCGGGAAGGTGCACGGAACGAGGATAAACCAACGGAATAAGCATTTTGTCTGCCGCTATTTATTTGAATAGACCGCATTGAGCATGAAGCTTCTCCCTGTGCCGGAGAGCTTCATGCTTTTATGTTACGGTACAGCGGCTTGCGGGCCGGAACGGGAGGTGGAAGCATGGAGTGGATAGAACTGCACAACACAGCCTTTGGCGACTGCACGGTGCTGGGCGGCAAAGACGAGATGCTGATGGTGGACTGCGGTTCCCTGAACGCTGTTTTAGCGCAGGGAGCCTGCACCTTTGCGGACTATGCCCGGGGCCTTGCAAAGCGGTACGCCGCTGTTGGAACCAGGTACGGCATGGTTACGCATTTTCATAAGGACCATGTAAACGGCTTTACGTTTATTTTACAGGAGGACCCGGCGTTTTTCCGACAAATTTATCTGCCGCCTGCACCGCAGGATACCAACGGGAATCCGCTTCTGCTGGAATTTGCGCTGTTTGTTTACGCGTTTGTAACGGAAAAAAGCGATTACAGCGAACTGGTGGACAATATGGTAACAGCTTTTAGCCGTATGGGCGGGCTGTCCGGTACGGAGCGCCTTGCGGTGCTGTGCCGGGGCGACCGGTTTGATCTTTGCGGCGTGACGTACGAGGTGCTGTGGCCGCCGCAGACGGAATATCCGTACACGGACGGGTTCTGCTGTTTGGTGGAGCAGGCAAACGAACTGCTTACAGCCACATGGGGCGGTTATGCGGAGCTGTTTTTGCGTTATAAAGACGCTTTTTGCGACGGCTACTTGCGCTGTGTGGATTTGTTTTCGCCGTACAGTACCGCGGCTTTAGAAGAAAAGGAAGCGGCGGTTTTGGCGCTGGAGGCGATTTTGCGGGAGATTGACGGGCTGATTTACGAGCTGAACGGACTGCCTGCTGCCCAGGACGTAGCGGAGCTGGTCGGCTCCCAAAAAGCGCGTATGCTTTTTGGGAAGGAGCTCAACGGCTCCAGCGTGATTTTTCAAAACCGGAGGCAGGGCGGTTTGTTTGGGCGCAGGCATACGCGGGAGGATATTCTGTTCACCGGTGACGCCACGCCGCAAACCATGGAGGAAATCGCGGAACTGCTCCACGACCGCTATTATGCTGTAAAAGCGCCTCATCACGGAACAGAGTCTCATTGGTGGGAGGGCTGGCGCACCATGGAAATACGCCATATGCTGATCAGCAACGGCCGTCACAGCGCAGGCGGGTTGATCAGTGAGGAGTATGCCCTGCTGCCCGCCATAAAGCACTGTACAGACTGTGAACGGTGCCGCTGGTATTTGGAAAGAGGAAAAAGCTGCAACCGTAAAAAGAAATGCAGAGAGAATACCCATATTTCCCGCAGGGTAAAACGATGTCCGGCCAACCGGCCGGAGCAAACGGACCCTATGTGCGGCTGCCGTATTTACACGGTGGGACCTTTTGGCACGTATGCCTGCGATTGCGGTATAAAACCGGATATGCTGTAAAGCTGCCGCGGCAGACCGGGGGTTATCTTAACGGAAATACGGGAGCGCAGCTGATGCAAACGCCTGAAAATGATGACGGCAGGCGCGGTTTTCCGTCTGTTTTTTCTGTTTTTCAGCAGGCGCGTCTGTTTTGGGCAGAACGGCGCCGCAGTAAAAATGCTTTCCCTTTTTGTTTGGGAAAGCATTTTTGCGTTATTTTACCAGCGTGGTGTTTGGGTAGTACCAAGCTAAAATCTCATCATACAAAGAGCCCTGGTTTGCCATGTATTCCGCGCCTACCTGGCTCATGCCCACGCCGTGGCCGTATCCCCTGACATGGAAGGTAAACGTCCCGTTTTCGTACGTTACCTCAAAATTGGCCGAGCGCAGTCCAAAAGCGGTGCGGGCTTCCGTACCTTTTCTTGCCTGCCCACCGATGACGATGGAGGATACATAGCCGGAAGCGTCGTTGGTGACCTGGCCTACCCAGGAGGCAGGGTCGCCCTCCAGCGTGCAGTTCCATGTGCTTTGGGCGGCGTTTTTGAATTCTTCCTGCGAAAGGGATACGGTAGTACTGTATCCGTCTGCGTACACGTCTCCGGGACTGGCTACGGGAACAAGATAACTGCGGGAATTGCCGAACACCTCTTTCGCGTCTTCGGTGGTGCCCGCGGAGATGGCGTAGTAGGTGGCGGTAATCAGCTGTCCGTCCTGCTGCAGGGTCTGTCCCAGTACGGCGTCTACGGCGTCGGTGATATTTTTGTAATAGGCGTCAAACTGCTCGCCCCAGCGTTCCCGCATCTGGTCTTCCGATACATACGTCAGCCACTGGGAGGGACTGGCTGCAAAATCGGCGCCTTTGAGCGCGGGGGTAGGCGATGTTTTCTGCGTCTGCCGCAGACTGCTGTAATAAGTATAAGCGGCAACGGCCTGGGCTTTGATGGCCTCCGGGTGATATGTGGGAGAAATTTCCGCCGCTACGGTGCCGATGACAAAGGTGCGGTCGTCCACTTCCAAGGTTTCTCCCGTAACGGAATCTAATATTTTAAAAGTGCCCGCAGGGGCTTGTACCGCGGAGGAAACGGGGGTTTCCGAGGACGGCGGGGCAGGCTCCGAAGCCTGGGAGGATGGTGCGGCGGCATCCTGCGCTGTGGATTCGGCCTGGGACGGGGGCGCAGTATCCTCCGGCGGTTCGCTGCTGCTGAAATGGACTTTGACATCGTCGCCGATAGAAGCGCCCAATGCAAAGCAGGGCACCACCAGTAAAACCAGCAGTAAAAGGGAAAGCAGGAAAATGACCCCTTTTTTGTTTTTAACGCCCCTGTATTTTGTGCTGCCTGTGTTTTTACGATCTTTCATACTTTCACACTCCTGTTGTACCATAAACGGCGGCGCGCAGAACACGGCCGCGGTTTACAAAAAATTTTCTTTTCCATACCGATTTGCGGCGGCGGGCTTATTGACTTTGCACTGCCGCTGTTATAAAATATTATGTAACACATTATGGACAAATGAATATTGTTTAAACATAAATACGGCAAAAACTGTTTTATAAAAAATTGTACGTAAATAACGGCCGTTTTTTCTTTTTACAAACACAAATATGGTATAAACGGCGGAGCCTGCACACGCTGCCGCTGTTTGAAAGAGAGCGGGGAGCATTGTATGTTTCCGCTGCGGACATGGGACTGAAAACGGCGCAAAGAGAGGAAACGGTATATCATTGTAAGAGAGGAAGTTATTTGATTTGAGAATCAAAACAGCGTGGTTTGTTTTGCTTGGCGCGTTGGTCGCGGCTCTTCCTGTGCGTGTTTACCAAATGCTGTTTTTGGTAGACCCCGCAACAGGATTTTTCACGGATCAGAATATCACGGCGATTTGCCTGGCCGTATTCATGGCGGTGGTTTCCGCTGTTATCATGTTTATGTGCTTTTACGATAAAAATGCCCCAAAACGATTTGAACCCATAAAAAATATCCCGGCGGCAATCGCTGCCGCCGCCGGCGGTATCGGTATCATCGTGCATTCTATTTCGGCTATGGTCATAGACAATAAAGCCCACAGCTCCCTGTCTCAAAGCGCGGCCAGCGCAGCGCAGGCGCTGGAGGGAGGGCAGGCTTATTTGAATGTGATCATGGCCTTTGTGGGTGTAGCGGCGGGTATTGTGATTTTGATTGCGGCGTTTCAATTTTTTACGGGGAAGAACGTGTTCCGTTCCATTCCCGTGGTCGCCATCATACCGCCGCTGTGGTTCTGTATCAATTTGATTACTCTGTTTACCAATTACACCAACACCACTTATATGACGGAGAATATGATGGATATGTTCTCCCTGATACTGATTACCTTTTTCCTGCTGGCTCAGGGCAAAATGCTGGTAGGCGTCAGCCCTGTAAAATCGGGCAGGAGGATTTACGCTTTTGGCCTGCCCGCAGTTTTATACGGCATTGTGTCCGGCTTGCCCAGCTTTGTACTGCAGGCCATGGATCTGCCCCACACCTCCTCCCTGAAAATGACGCTGAACATCGCGATTTTCCTGATAGCCGTGTACGCGCTGGTATTTTTGCTGATATACCCGAAAATCCCCCGTTACAGGGAGGAGCAAAAGGAAGAGCCTCAGCCGACGGAGGAGCCCGCGGCGGAACAGAAGCTGCCAGGGGAGCCGGCGCCGGAAGAGCCGCAGAAAGCGGCCGGGCCCGCGCCGCAGCCGGAGGGCGCTGTGCAGCAAACCGTCTACCCGCCGCCGGAAACGGAACCGGAACCGGACGATGAGCCGCTGCTGATTGAGGACGACGGCAGGGAAATCCCTTATTTGATCAACCGTGACCCTGTTTTTTATCAGGGAAAAAAGAAAAAGAAAAAAAGAAAAAGGAAAAGAAAGAAACGGAGAAGCATTTTCTACTTTATACCTTTTATCAAAAAACGTGTAGACAAAAAAGAAGCGGAGGCAAAGCGTCCGGCATGGACGCCCGCGCCGAGAGAGGCTTCCACCACCAAGAAGCTAGAAAATGACTGGATATTGGACTTTTACGGCTATGAGCGCCGCCCCAAGGACAGTGCGGGCAGTGAACGGGACGAGCCGTATATTCCAAAGGTGGTTGATGTGGAGCCGGAAAGCGGCACGGTGACCTCCGGCAGGGAACACCGGGAAAATGAATCGGAACCATAAGCCGGGAGCGGCCGGAGGCAGGGCTGCTTCCGGCTTTTTGTGTTCGTTGGGGAGCGGGTGCGGCGTTTTGGCAGGTATGGAAGCGGTTTTTCCACACAGGAACGCTCGGCGGGGAAACGGCAAACCGGACTGCTTTGCCTTTGGGTACGGTTCGACGCTTTTGTTTTGTATCAACCCGCTGTTTTCGGCCTGTTTTTCTGTCTGTACGGAAAACGCAGGTGCTTTTACCGGGCAGTACTGACAGCGGATATTTTTATAATGTATATAGGGCAGGGCTTTGTCGGATACTATTTTTGCAGGGTTCTTTGTTTAATCATTAACGATGATTGCATTTTGCGGAAAGATATTGTAAAGTAGAAGAAGATATTATAAAATACAGGTAAAGCATTACCGTTATTTTTAGGAGGGCTATAATGGCAATCAAAGTTGGTATCAATGGATTTGGACGTATCGGACGCCTGGTGTTCCGCGCGGCGGTATCCCAGCCGGAGGTATTTGAAATCGTGGGGATCAACGACCCGTTTATTGATTTGGACTATATGGTATATATGGTAAAGTACGACAGTATACACGGCAAATTTGATGGGTGCATCAAAGCGGAAAACGGCAAGCTGGTCGTAAACGGACGGGAAATCAGCGTATTTGCGGAAAAAGACCCGGCGCAAATCCCGTGGGGCGCGGCGGGCGCTGAATATGTGGTGGAATCCACAGGCGTATTCTGCACCACGGAAAAGGCCCGTGCCCACATTGCGGCGGGTGCGAAAAAGGTAGTGATTTCCGCCCCTGCAAAGGACAGCGAGACCCCCACCTTTGTCTGCGGCGTTAACCTTGACCAATATACGCCGGACATGACCATTGTTTCCAACGCTTCCTGTACCACAAACTGCCTTGCTCCCCTTGCAAAGGTTATTCACGACCGCTTTGGGATTGCAGAGGGACTGATGACCACCGTGCATTCCACTACCGCCACGCAGAAAACGGTGGACGGTCCGTCCGCCAAGGATTGGAGAGGCGGCCGCGCGGCCTCGGGCAATATCATTCCGTCCTCCACGGGCGCCGCTAAGGCCTGCGCGCTGGTTATCCCCGCGTTAAAGGGCAAGCTGACAGGCATGGCGTTCCGCGTGCCTACCCTGGACGTGTCTGTTGTAGATTTGACCTGCCGGCTGGAGAAGGCGGCTTCTTATGAAGAAATCTGCGCCGCAGTCAGGGAGGCCTCGGAACATACCATGCAGGGTATTTTGGGCTATACGGAGGATATGGTAGTCTCCTCAGACTTTATTGGGGATAAAAGAACCTCCGTATTTGACGCCAAAGCGGGCATTATGCTCAATGAGCGCTTTGTGAAGCTGGTTTCCTGGTACGACAATGAGTGGGGCTACTCCAATAAAGTGCTGGATCTGATTGCGCATATGTATCAAACGGACAAGGGCCAATAAAACGGTGATAAAAAACAGGCGTTTGGCATAACGCCTGTTTTTTTGCGTGCGGTGTTTGCAGGTATGGATAAAATTACTTCCACAAACGGCGGATATTCTGTAAGCAGTGCAGCAAAAATAGCGGAGATTTGTAAAAAAGGTGTATATTTCGAGGTTTTTTGTTGACAGCCGCGAACAGGGGACGCTATACTATCAAAGGAATAAAAATCATGTGATAGATGAAAGAGTGATGATATGGCCAAAGGTACGAGGTTTAAAGGAAAGGCGGACAAGCCGAAGAAAAAAATGGCGCTGGGCTGGAAAATCACCATTGCGGTGCTCAGTGTGATTTTGGCTTTGGTGATTGCCGCCGTTTCGGTGTTTTTCTATTATTTCGGCGGCCTGCGCACCACTTATTTAACAGGCGATACCAGTCAGCTGGGCATTGATTCCCAGGTGGTGGAAAATACAAACGATAAGGATATTACCAATATTGCGCTGTTCGGCGTGGACGCAAGGGACAACAGCGATACAGGCCGGTCCGATGCGCTGATGATCATGTCTGTGGATAAAATGCACGGGAAAATCAAGCTGACCTCCATTGCCCGTGATACCAGGGTCTATATTTCCGACAGAGGCTCCTATGACAAAATTGCCCATGCGTATGCTTACGGCGGCCCGGAAATGGCCATAAAAACCATCAACCAGAATTTCAATACCAATATCAAAGAGTATGTAACGGTCAACTTTGACCAGCTGGCAACGGTCATCAACTCTCTTGGCGGCGTAACGCTCACCATTACCGAGGCGGAGCGTATCAACGCAAATGAAAATATCGCCGCGCTGGGTACGGGAACGCTGATCCGCCAGTCCGGTACGGTGCTGCTGACAGGCGAGCAGGCGGTAGGCTATGCAAGGATCCGTATGATAGACAGCGACAGCGTGCGTGCACAGCGCCAGAGGAACGTGCTGAACGCTATCTTTGAGAAAATGAAAGGCAAAAGCTCGCTGGAATATGCGGACTTTATCCGCCAGATGCTGCCAAATGTGGAAACTTCGCTGGATTACGGCGATTTGATGGGGATGGCTACAATCATGTTCAGCCCGGTCACCATGGAAGAAATGGCCTTCCCCAATGAGAACAGCAATGCCCGGGGCGGTATTTTCTATGCAGACGGCGCATGGTACTATGAATACGATTTAGACGTTGCTTCACAGCAGCTGCATCAGTTTATATACGAAGAAACAGAATAAAAAACCACCCCGTTCCGAAAGCAATTCGGAACGGGGTGGTTTTCTGTTTTGGGGAGAAGCAGAGCGGCGGTTCAGATAAAGGGAATGTATTTTTTTTCGGGTTTTGGCACCAGTTTCATTCTTGCCAGAACCGGTATCAGCGCGGTAAACAGCAGGTACAGCATGATGCATTCAATGGGCAGCATGATGGCGTTTTTGATGACGCTGCTTGTAAAGTAATATAAATAGCCGTATTTACCTACAATCACGCTCCAGACAGAGCCCAGCAGGACGTTGACAAACAGATTGACCGTGAGTTTTGCCAGGACAATGCGAATAATATTGATTTTGGAGCGGTAAAAGAACAGCGCGTACACCAAAGCGCCCAGCATGGCCGACAATGTATAGCCGGGAAAAAACGCACCTACCGGGTGTAGTACATATCCCAGCAAATCGGCGATCATGCCGCTGCTCAGCGCAAGGAAAGGGCCGCCGACCATACCGATAACGGCGCGGGACAGAAAGTCGAACTTAATGCGCAGGTTGTCCCCTACGGGAATGAATAACGTACTGATGGCGATATCCAGCGCAATCAATACGCCTACAACGGCAATGACGTGCAAAACCGTATACTGTTTTGCGGCAGACCGCCAGTAGCCGGGGGAAAAGATGCACTGGTAAGCAGGCAGGACCGATGCTTGCTGATATTTTTTATGCATAAAAAACCTCCTTTATGTCAGCAATTGTCATACACGTATGCCGCATAAAGGAGGCAGAAAACTTTCTGCAGAAAAATTTCTCCGGTATGCAGCAGCGGGATGCGAGGCCTGAACCGCAAGAAAAACTTTTCGTCCGCCTGACAACTCCCCGTTCAGACGGCACTTAACGCTCAAGGCTCTACTCTGCTTTGGGTTTATTATACCAGCTTTTTACGGTCTGCGCAACCGCGTGTCTGTTTTTACATCAAAGGGTTAATCGTTCCGGATTCTATCGGTATTTTGTACATAGAAAATGGGTTTCTTTCTATATTGTAATCATAACAGCGAAAAAGCATTCGAATTTAGTATAGTTTTCGGTATTTTTCATAGAAATTATCAATGAAAGCGTTCACTTATTGACATTCATAGTGTTTTATAGGATAATTTAACTTATTATATTACGTAATTGTGAAGATTTTGCTTAAAAATTCATAATTTGCTTACAATTATTTGTAGGAATCGTATTTTTGTTTATGGATTTGATTTTCATTACTATTGATATTGGGGTTGTTTGATATGGTAAAAAAGGTAGCCTGTTTTTTTATTATGCTGGCTGCGGTTGCGGGGATTTTATTTTTGGTACACGCCAGGGTGGACTCCTACCATGGCGGCGGCCACACAACGGAGCAGGCGGAGGCCGGCGCCGGACATTGACAGGCAGTGTACCGGCTTTATGCGTAATCATGATTGAGGTGATAAAATGTTTGTGATCTTTTTTGCCCTTTGGCTCATATTCAATGCGCGGTTTACGCTGGAAATCTGCATTTTCGGCATTGTGCTTTCGGCGCTGATGTACCTGTTTATCTGGAAGGTATTTGGCTATAAGCCCAAATACGACTGGCTTATGGTAAAGCTCTCTTTGCGGGGCGCCAAATATTTTGTGATTTTGGTTTGGGAAATCATCAAAGCCAATATTGCGGTATTAAAGCTGATTTGCACGCCGAAGGTGGAGGTAAAGCCCAAGCTGGTTTATTTTAAGGTGGATTTGGAAACGAACCTTGCAAAGCTGTTTCTTGCAAACTCCATTACATTGACGCCGGGCACCATTACGGCGGACATTGACGGCGATGAATACTGCGTACACGCGCTGGACGAGGATTTTTCCGGCGGTATGGATGAATCCACATTTGTGGAGCAGCTCAAAAAGATGGAGGAAAAAAGATAATGTTTGAATACGTACCAACCGAATATGCGCGTATCTTTTTTATCGTGTGCCTCGTCGCTTTGGCTGTGATTGCGCTGATTTGCCTGATAAGGGCCATTTTGGGGCCAAGGTTCACAGACCGTATTATGGCAATCAACATGATAGGCACTAAGACTCTGCTGATGGTGTGCGTGCTGGCCGTACTGCTGGAGGAAAGCTACCTGGTGGACGTTGCCATTGTTTATGCTTTGCTGAGCTTTTTGGCGGTGGTGGTTTTGTCCAAGCTGGTCATTACCCGGTACAGGGTAAAAAAGGAACGGCAGCAAAAAGACGAAACGGAGCAATTGGGCAGAGAAAATCCTGAAAAGGAGGAAACGGACAATGATTAGATTTATCATAGCGGCTGTTTTTATTGTAGTGGGTATTTTTATTTTTGCGGCGGCGGCGTTCGGTGTGTTCAAATTCAAATATGTGCTCAACCGTATGCACGTGGCGGCAAAGTGCGACTCTTTGGGCGCGTTGCTGATTTTGATTGGCTGTATGATTTTAGGCGGCTTCAGCTTTATGACCCTCAAGCTGCTTTTGATCCTCCTGATTTTATGGGTCACCAGCCCCGTGGCGGCGCATCTTATTGTAAAAGCAGAAGTGAAAACCCAGAATGAGGACGAATCTGACGAATATGAGGTGATTGGTAAATGATGGTGCTGGAATTTGCGCTGATTACATTTTTGATTGTTTGCGCGGTCGCATTTACCTTTTCCAAAAGGCTGCTCACGTCTGTGATTATCTTTATGGCGTACAGCTTGATCATGTCCATTATCTGGCTGATCATGGAATCGCCCGACCTTGCCATTACGGAAGCAGCCGTAGGCGCCGGCGTGACCAGCGTGCTGCTCTTCCTGGCATTGAAAAAAGTAAACGCGCTGAAAGGAAAAAAGGATGAGTAATTCAAATTTTAATCAGGACAAAAAGCCCAACGCTCATTCCAAAACTCCCTGGAAAGCGTTTGCAGGTTGGGTCAACGGGGAATACCCGGAGGATACGTTTGAAAAGCCGGAGCTGTATCAGGTGCCGGAACAGGCGCACGGCGCGCATCATCAGGAAGAGCCTGAGCAGCCGGCGCCTGCAGTGCCGGAGCAGGACGCTATTCAGGCAGGGCAGGGGCATTTTTTGCTAAAAGAAAAATTTACCCGTTTTTATAAAGTATATATTGTGCTTTCCGTTATCATCGGCTGCTGTGTAGTGGGGGTGCTGGCGTTTGCCGTGTGCAGCCTGCCGCCGTACGGCTATGCGGAAAACCCCGTGAATAACGAGGTATCCGAAAAATATCTGGAGGACGGCCTTGCGGACACCGGCGCCACCAACGCGGTGGCGGGCATGATTTTGGACTACCGCGCGTTTGATACCTTCGGCGAGTCTACCGTATTGTTTGTGGCCGTTGCGGCGGTTATGATGCTGATGAAGCGCAGCATGAACAAAAAAGACGAGGAAGGGGAACGGCTGGTTGCCCATGAAACGGCCATTGATAAAAAGGATCAGAACCTGATTTTGAAATACGGCGCGATGATTTTGGTACCGTTTATCATTTTGTTTGGCGTATATGTGATTTTAAACGGCCATATTTCTCCCGGCGGCGGTTTTTCCGGCGGCGCCATGATCGGCGGCGGTCTGATGCTGTACGCTCTTGCCTTTGGACATGAGAAGATTTCAAAGGTGATTACGTACCGCGCCTTTACGGTGACCACCGGCTGTGCTTTGCTGACATATGCCGGCTGCAAGGCATATTCGTTTTACACGGGCGCAAACCATTTGGGCGGCGATATTCCGAAAGGCATTGCAGGCGCAATCATCAGCGGCGGGTTTATTTTGCCGCTGAATATCTGCGTGGGCATTACCGTTGCGTTTACCATGTACGGTTTTTATGCGCTGTTTTCGAAAGGAGAGCTGTAAGCATGGAAGTCATTCTGTCTCACTATTACGACATTGCCTCCGTGATTTTGTTTGGCATTGGTTTCTTTACGCTTTTGCTCCACAGGAACCTGATCAAAAAAATCATCGGCCTGAATATTATGGATACTTCCATATTTCTGTTTCTCGCATCAAAGGGTTATATTTTCGGCCGCGTAGCGCCCATTGTATCGGAGGGCGCCACCAACGCGGAGCTTTATATCAACCCGGTCCCCAGCGGACTGGTGCTTACGGGCATTGTGGTCAGCGTCAGCGTCAGCGCCTTTTTGCTGGCTTTGGCGCAGCGTCTGTATAAAAAGTATAAGACCATCAATCTGGATGAGATCATTGTACTTGCGAAAAAGGAGGAGGAGTAATGCCTTTTGTTTATAACGTGCCGTTTTTCAGCATTATACTATGCATGGTAGGCGGCATTGTCACTCCGTTTTTTCGCAACAGGCGGTTAACGCAGATTGTAAACGCCTGTCTGGTCGCGGCGGTATTTGCCATGTCTTTGACCCTGTTTATCATACTGCTTTCTGCTGAAGACAGCTTTACGTATATGATGGGTCATTTTCCCGCGCCGTGGGGCAATGAGCTGCGTGCAGGTCCCTTGGAAGCCTTGATGGCCATGGTGTTTTCCGCAATCATGCTTTTGTCGCTGGTGGGCGGTATGCGGGGCATCAACGACGACATTCGCCCCACAAGGATACCCCTTTACTACACCATGATGAATTTTCTGCTCAGCTCCATGCTGGCATTGATTTATACCAACGATATGTTTACTGCGTATGTATTTATCGAGATCAATACCATATGCGCCTGCTCCATTGTTATGGCAAAGGACAGCGGCATGACGGTGGTCGCTACCATACGCTATTTGATTATGAGCCTGTTGGGCTCCGGCTTTTTCCTGTTTGGTGTTTCCATTTTGTACACCATTACGGGGCACTTACTCATGTCCAATGTACAGCAATCCGTAATCGCACTGGCGGAGTCCGGTCAGTATACGGTACCGCTGGTGACCAGCCTGGGCCTTATGGTGCTGGGGCTTGCCATTAAAAGCGCGCTGTATCCGTTCCATTCCTGGCTGCCTAATGCCCATGGCTCCTCTACCACCGCGTCCAGCGCCATTTTGTCCGGCCTGGTGCTCAAAGGCTATATCATTCTTCTGGTGAAAATGTGCTACCGTGTGTTTACACCGGAGATCATGGCCTCCCTGCATATTACGGAAGTTATGTTCGTATTGGGCGTGCTGGGTATGATCATGGGCTCTGTGAAAGCACTGCGGGAGACCCATATCAAGCGTATGATCGCTTATTCCTCCGTTGCGCAGATCGGCTATATTTTTATGGGTATGGGCCTGGGCACAACGGTGGGTATTATGGCGGCGTGCTTTCATATTCTGGCACACGCGTTTACAAAGCCCATGCTGTTCCTTTCCGCCAACGGCCTGGTGGACGTTTCCGGCCACCAGTACGAAATGAAAGCGCTGCGGGGTGCGGCAAGAAGGGATATTTTATCAGGTATCGGCTTTACCGTGGGCGCGCTGTCCATGATAGGCATTCCACTGTTTGCGGGCTTTGCGCCGAAAATTTTCCTTGGCATTGGCAGTATGGAAAGCAACTTTCATATGATTGTGACCTTTCTTGCGCTGGCCTTGAGCACGCTGCTCAATGCGTTGTATTATGTGCCTGCTGTGGTGGCGTTCTGGTCCAAACCAAAACAGCCGCAGGCACAGGTGCAGGAGGCGGGCGGCGCCGTACTGCACCGCGAAATGCCGAAGAGGAGCGTATTTTTACTTTCTTCCATCGGTGTGTTTATTGTATTGAATTTTGTACTGGGCATTGCGTATGGCCCCATTATGCAAATGATTACAACAGGACTGAACCTATTGGGATAATGAACAAATTGATAGGAATCGTGAGGTGAAAAGGAAATGGGAGACGGTATCTATTTGTTAATACCTATTTTATTCCCAATGGTTGCGGGTCTTGTTGTGTTTGGGATCAACCATCGGATTGCGCGTCAGATTTATGTGGGCGCCGTATTGGTGCTCAACGCGGCTGCGGTATTTTTGATTTCCTTCCTGACAGATACGGCCGCTTTTACGCTGTGGCGGTTCAGCGACAGTCTGTCTATTACGTTCCGCTTTGACGGCGTAGGCAAGCTGTTTGCCTGCCTGATTGCCGTAATATGGACGTTTGCCTGCATCTATGCCTTTGAGTATATGAAGCATGAGGGAAAGGAAAAGCGTTATTTTGGGTTTGCGGTCATTACCGTAGGTGTGCTTACGGGGCTTTCCATGTCCGGCAACCTGATGACCATGTATCTGTTCTATGAGTTTATGACGCTGATTACCGTACCGCTGGTGATTCATTCCCAGGGACGGGACGCGCTCAAGGCAGGCCTGAAATACGTGGGTTACTCCGTGTTCGGCGCAGGCCTGACGCTCATTGGTTTTTTCTTCCTGAATTCTTACGGCACCGGCACCATGTTTACGCCGGGCGGTGTGCTGGATATGGCGAAGGTGGCCGGTCATGAGGACGCCATGCTTGCCATTTTCCTGGTGATGATCATTGGTTTTGGCTGCAAGGCGGGCATGATGCCCCTGCAGGCATGGCTGCCGACCGCGCACCCGGTCGCGCCCGCGCCTGCCAGCGCGGTGTTGTCCGGTATCATTACAAAAGCGGGTATTTTGGGTATGATCCGCGTGACCTTTTACCTGTTTGACCCTGCTTTTGTGCGGGGCACCTGGGCGCAGCTGACCATTTTGATTTTGGCACTGGCAACGGTGTTTGTAGGCTCCATGCTGGCTTATAAGGAACAGCTGGTAAAAAAACGGCTGGCCTATTCTACCGTAAGCCAGGTGTCTTATGTAATTTTCGGCATTATGATTTTAACGCCGCAGGGATTGAGCGGCGCGCTGCTGCAGGTGATTTTCCACGCCATTGCAAAAAACGCGCTGTTCCTTGCCGCAGGTGCCGTCATTTATAAAACAGGCGCCATTTACGTAAAGGACCTGAAGGGTATGGGCAAAAAAATGCCCATTGTGATGTGGTGCTTTACCATTGCGTCGCTTTCACTGATTGGTATTCCTCCCACAGGCGGCTTTATAGCGAAATGGGATTTGGCTGTGGGCGCCCTGTCGCCGGAATTCGGCGGCGTGCTGGGATATGTGGGTCCTGCCGTTCTGCTGGTCAGCGCACTGCTGACCGCCGGTTACCTGCTTCCCATTGTGCGGGACGCGTTCTTCCCGGGCAAGGATTTTGACTATGAGACCCTGGAGAAGAAAGAAGCCAACGCGTATATGACCGTCCCGTTGATTTTACTGTGCATCGGCGTTGTGGGACTGGGTATGTTCCCAATGGGGCTGCAGCAGGTGATCAGCGGCATTACAGGCGCAGTGATGTAACTGCCGTCCATTCTGAAGAAAAGGGGGAGAACCATTGAGCACTTTCTTTTTGCTGTTCCTGCCGGTGATTGTGCCTATACTGGGCGGCTTCGGTGTACTGATCGCAAGATTCAAAAGCCGGACCGCGCGCCAGATTTACGTAGGCGCAGTGGTGGTTGTGAACATGATATTGTCCCTAATTGCAATTTTTGCTGCGCCCAAGGGTCAGACAGTGACTTTGATTCCGTTTACGGAGCATTACAGCATTGCCCTCAGACTGGACGGAATGGCGGTGTTTTTCGGCTTTATTCTGTGCACCCTATGGGTGATTGCGACCTTTTATTCTTTTGAATATATGAAGCACGAGGGAAAGGAAAATAAATTTTTCGGATTTTACACCATGTCCTTCGGTATTGCCATGGGGCTTGCTTTTTCGGCCAACCTGCTGACCTTTTATTTATTCTATGAGCTGCTTACCCTGGGTACGCTGCCGCTGGTCATGCACGCCATGAACAAGCCGGCGCTGTACGCGGGTAAAAAATATATTATTTATTCCATCGGCGGCGCTTCCTTTGCGTTTATCGCCATGGTGTTTATGATGTACTACGGCACCTCGCTGGATTTTACCTTTGGCGGCGTTTTGAATTTGGCGCAGATAGCCGGCCGCGAGCAGTGGCTGCTGGTGGTGTTTATGCTGGCGTTTTTCGGCTTTGGCGTAAAAGCTGCGGTGTTCCCGCTTTCCAGCTGGCTGCCTGCCGCGGGCGTTGCGCCTACGCCGGTCACGGCTCTGCTCCACGCGGTGGCGGTGGTCAACGCCGGTGTGTATGCGCTGGTGCGTTTGATCTACTATACCTTTGGTACGGAATTTTTGATTGGCAGCTGGGCGCAGTATGTGGTTATGTCCGCGGCGCTGGTGACCGTTGTGTACGGCTCTTCCATGGCGCTGCGCACCCAGCATTTAAAACGCAGGCTGGCGTATTCTACGGTGAGCAACCTTTCTTACATGGTATTTGGCCTGACCCTGATGACGCCTGCCGGCATGGTGGGTGGACTGACCCATATGGCAGTCCACTCTGTTTTGAAAATACTGGCGTTTTTCTGCGTGGGCGCTATTTTATACAAAACCCACAGAGAGCACGTGTATGAGATCAACGGCTTTGGCAGGAAAATGCCCATTACCATGGCAACGTTTACCGTTTCGGCCATTGGGTTGATGGGAATCCCGCCCCTGCCGGGCTTTTTGAGCAAATGGAATTTAGGCACAGCGGCGGTGGAAAGCGGAAACCCGCTGGCCTATGCGGGTATCGGCGTGCTGATTTTGTCCACGCTGCTGACCGCGCTTTATATGATGCAGATTGTGTTCAAGGCGTATTTTCCCAACCGGGACATTGACGTTGCCGCGTTGAACAAAGACGTAAAGGACCCGAATCTGTTTATGACGATACCGTTTATACTCCTGGCAGTGGCCGCAGTCGTTTTAGGCATTTACCACCAGCCTTTAATGGATATGTTCGGCTATATTGCCGGCGGGGTATTCTGATGAAAGGGAGGTGAAATCGTGGGGAATAATTATTTAATTATTGCGCTTGTGTTTTTCCCGTTTGCGGCGGGTATCATTTCCTATATCATCGGCCGGTTCCATAAAACGGCGCGGGACCTGTTTTTGTATTTTGCCCTTGCTCTGGAACTGGCAGGCGCGGGCTGCTTATTCGCCACAGCAGGTTTTGCCGACTCTTTTGTTTGGGAAGGCTTTGCCGCGTTGGGGCTGCACTTCAAGCTGGACGGATTCCGCATGAGCATGAGTGTGCTGGCCTGCTTTATCTGGCTGATGACGACCCTGGTTTCCAGGGAATATTTCAAGGGGACACGGAACAGGAACAAGTACTATATGTTTGTACTGTTTACGTTAGGGGCCATGCAGGGCGTGTTCCTGTCCAATGATTTATATACCACCTTTATGTTCTTTGAGATCATGTCCTTTGCTTCCTATCCCATGGTTATCCATAACGAGACCGGGGAGGCCGTAGAGGGCAGCAACAGCTATTTAGGCTTTGCCGTGCTGGGCAGTCTGGTTTCTTTGATGGGCCTGTTTATGCTGCAGAGCATACTGGGCACGCTGCAAATAGACCGCTTGGCGGAAGCGGCCGCCCAGGTAACAGACTATGGACTGCTTTATACGGCCGGCGGATTGGCCCTGGTGGGCTTTGGCGTAAAAGCGGGTATGTATCCGCTGCATACCTGGCTGCCGCAGGCGCACTCCGTAGCGCCGGCGCCTGCCAGCGCCATGTTGTCCGCCGTAATTACAAAAGCGGGCATTTTCGGCATCATTGTGGTCAGCTGCAATATTTTCCTGCATGACGCCCAATGGGGACTGGCCATTGTGATTTTCGGCACGCTGTCCATGGTAACGGGCGCAGTGCTGGCGGTGTTCTCCAACAACATCAAGCGGACGCTGGCGTGCTCCTCCGTTTCGCAGCTGGGCTTTGTGATTATCGGTATTGGTATGCAGTGTATGCTGGGCGAGCATAATGCGCTGGCTGTACGGGGAACGGTACTGCATATGTTTAACCATTCCCTGCTCAAGCTGGCTTTGTTTATGGGAGTAGGCGTCATTTATGTTTGTATGCACACGTTCGATTTAAACAAGCTGCGCGGATTTGGCCGTAAAAAGCCGGTGCTGTGGTTTGTGTTCGGCATGGGTCTGCTGGGTCTTGCGGGTGTGCCGCTGTTCAATGGCTACATCAGCAAAACGCTGATCCATGAAAGCATTGTGGAATATATAGGCATGATGCCTGTGCAAACTGCTTTGGCAGGCACAC
>CALWUX010000019.1 GCA_944384795.1 uncultured Clostridia bacterium
TGTTCCAGTTTGGGTTTAAAGAGGAAGCGGGCACGGACAGGAAAACGGTGAAAGAGCTGGCCTGTGTGGAGCTGCTGCTGGAGATCCTGGCTTCGGAGTCATCGCCGCTGTTCCGCGAGCTGCAGCAGGCGGATTTGATCAACGAATCTTCCTTCAGCTATGAGTTTTTTGAGGGGCCGGGCTATGCCAGTGTGATTTTTGCCGGGGAATCCAAAGACCCTGAGCAGGTGGCGCAGCGTATCATAAACGAAGTGGAGCGTCTGCGGGCCGAGGGAATTTTGCAGGCGGACTTTGAAAGAGCGAAAAAAGCGGTTTACGGAAGAAACGTGGCGGCGCTCAACAGCGCGGAAACCATTGCAAACTGTCTGGTTGCCCTTTCCTTTGCCGGACGCGAGCTGTTTTCATATATCGACGCGCTGGCGGAGATCACGCTGGAAGAGGTAACGGCGGGACTGCAAAAATATATGCTGAAAGATTACGCCGCCTTATCCGTTGTGGAGCCCATTGCTCCTGTGGAGGAAGCAAAAGAATGAATCATGTAGAATTTCCGGGTTTTGGCTGGAGCTTTGACTTGTATTCAACCGCCTTTTCCATTGGCTCCTTTGAGATCAAATGGTACGGATTGCTGATTGCATCCGGATTTTTGCTGGCTGTTGTTTATGCAATGCTCATGTGCAAAAAAATGAATATCAACCGCAGCAAGCTGCTGGATACGATCATCGTGGGGCTGGTTGCAGGTATTATCGGTGCGCGCCTGTATTACGTTATTTTTTATCCCGGCGATAAATTTATCAAAGACCCTATCAGTATTTTATATATCCACGAGGGAGGGCTTGGCATTTACGGCGGCATTATCGGCGCTTTGCTGGTTGGCGGCCTGTTTGCCAAATTCCGAAAGCAGAATGTATTTGCCATACTGGACATCGGTGTACTTGGCTTTTTGATAGGACAGGCCATTGGCCGCTGGGGAAATTTTGTCAATCAGGAGGCGTTCGGCGGGCCTACCTCCCTGCCATGGGGCATGGTAAGCGAAAACACACTGGCTGTGTCGCCGGATTCCCCGGTGCACCCATGCTTTTTTTATGAATCCATGTGGTGCGTGTTGGGCTTTATCCTTTTGCATATTTTCACCACCAAATTCCGCCAGTATGACGGCCAGACCTTTTTGCTGTATCTGGTTTGGTACGGAACGGGCAGGTTCTTTATCGAAGCCCTCCGCACAGACAGCCTGTATGTACCGTATCTGCCCATAAAAGTTTCCCAGCTGGTGGCTGTGGTGACCGTTCTGGCAGGTGTTATCCTGCTGATTATATTCCGTAACCGCAGGGTGTTAGCAGGCTGCGGCTTAAAACAGGTCATGGCGCAGAATGCGGAACGGGTGGCCGCCATGGATCCTGCGGCTACCTTTGAGGGCGCACGAAAAAAAGAGAAGCAGGAAAATCCGCAGGAGGGACAGGCAGCCTGTACACCGGAACATCAAGAAGCGCCCGCGGCTGAACAGCAAGAGAAAGAGGCAGGACCGCCGCTTTCCAAAACAGAAGCGCAGACCGGAGAGATAAAGGAAACAAAGACGCCCATCGAAGTGGATAACCGGGCGATACATAATGTTATCGACAATGCTTCCGCGGAAAAAACGCGGGAACAGCAGGAAAAGAAACAGGAAAAAGGAGAAGAGCAACATGGCGGCGATCATTGACGGAAAAGCGGTAGCGGCAACCGTAAAAGAGCAGGTTGCAAAAGAAGTAGAGCAGCTCAAGGAGCAGGGTATCACCCCGGGACTGGCAGTGGTCATTGTAGGGGAGGACCCTGCGTCCAAAACCTATGTAAAAAATAAAAAGCTGGCCTGCCAGGCGGTGGGCATTCATTCCGAGGAATATGCCCTGCCGGAGCAAACCACCCAGCAGGAGCTGCTGGCGCTGGTACATAAACTGAACGAAAAGCCGGACATCGACGGCATTTTGGTGCAGTCCCCTTTGCCAAAAGGGCTCAATGAGCAATTGGTGATCGAGAACATCAACCCTGCAAAAGACGTGGACGCGTTCCACCCTGTAAATGTGGGCCGTATTATGATTGGGGATTACAGCTTTTTGCCGTGTACACCGGCCGGTGTAATTGAGCTGATACATTCCGCAGGCGTTTCCATCAGCGGAAAACGATGTGTGGTTATCGGCAGAAGCAATATCGTAGGCAAGCCCATGGCTATGCTGCTGCTCCACGAGCACGGTACCGTTACCGTTTGCCACAGCCGCACACAGCAGCTAAAGGAAATATGCAGCCAGGCGGATATTCTGGTAGCCGCTGTGGGCAAAGCGAAATTTGTCACTGCCGATATGATAAAGGACGGGGCGGTGGTCATAGACGTAGGCATGAACCGTGACGAAAACGGAAAGCTGTGCGGCGATGTGGACTTTGCCGCCGCGGAGAAAAAAGCGTCCTTTATTACACCTGTACCGGGCGGCGTTGGTCCCATGACCATTGCCATGCTGCTGAAAAACACAGTTACCGCCGCAAAGCGGCGGGCTGCTGCCGGCAGGTGAAATTGTACTGTTAAATGGGGCATGATATATGGAATACCTTTTAAAAATGATAAATTCTCCGGAGGATTTGCGTAAAATCCCCCTGCAAAAGCTGCCCGCGCTTTGTCACGAGATCCGTGAAAAAATCATCAGCACCGTTGCAGACAACGGCGGCCATCTGGCTTCCAATTTAGGTGTGGTAGAGCTGACTGTTGCACTGCACCGCGTGTTTGACGTTCCGAATGACGCCGTCGTCTGGGACGTGGGGCACCAATCCTACGCCCATAAAATACTGACGGGCAGGAAAGACGCCATGAGCGGGTTAAGGACAAAAAACGGCATTTCCGGCTACCCCAAGCGCAGCGAAAGCAACTATGACCTGTTCGACGTGGGTCATGCCAGCACTTCCATTTCCGCCGCGCTGGGCATTGCCCAGTCCAAACGGCTGCACCGGCGGGACGACCACGTAGTGGCGGTCATCGGCGACGGCGCGCTTACAGGCGGAATGGCTTACGAGGGCCTGAACAACGCAGGCAGATATACGCGGAACTGCTATAAAAATTTTATCGTTGTTTTAAATGACAACAAAATGTCCATTTCCCGCAATGTGGGTTCCATGTCACGGTATCTCACCAGTATCCGCACAGAGCCCTCCTATTTACAGGCCAAGGGCAATGTGGAAAAAGCCCTGGGCAATCTGCCTGTTGTGGGTGCGTCCATGTACCGTGTGGTGAAAAAATCCAAAAAAGCCGTCAAGCAAATGCTTTATAACACCACGATTTTTGAGGATATGGGCTTTGCCTATTACGGTCCCTTTGACGGCCATGATGTGGAAAACCTGATCCATGTGCTGGAAAACGCCAAAAGAATGCACCAGCCGGTGCTGCTGCATATGATCACGAACAAAGGGAAGGGCTATGCTTTTGCGGAAGAACGTCCGGATACCTATCATGGCGTATCCCGGTTTGACGTGGCCACGGGAGAGGGGTCTGCCGTATCCGGCGAATCCTTTTCCAATACCTTCGGGGAGCATATCTGCAAGCTGGCGGAGGAAAACGACCAAATTTGCGCCATCACCGCCGCAATGCAGACAGGCACAGCCCTGAATGAATTCGGCGCGCGGTTCCCCAAACGCTTTTTTGACGTAGGGATCGCCGAGGAACACGCGGTCTGCTTTGCGGGCGGCCTGGCCTGCGGCGGCTCCTTGCCGGTGTTTGCGGTTTATTCTACCTTTTTACAGCGCGGCTACGACCAAATCATTCACGACGTTGCCATTCAAAACGCGAAAGTGGTATTTGCCATAGACCGCGCAGGCATTGTGGGCGAGGACGGGGAAACCCATCAGGGCGTATTTGACGTGGCCTTTTTAAATACGGTACCCAATTTGACCGTATATTCTCCTGCATATTACGAGGAGCTGCGTATGGATTTGGACATGGCGGTCAAAGACTGCCCGGGCGCCGCGGCGGTTCGTTACCCAAGGGGAAAAGAGCTGTACCGGCCCGCCGGATTTCAGGTAACGGGAAACGCCTACGACTGCTGGGGCGACCCACTTGCCGAAAATGTAATCGTTACATACGGACGTATTTTTTCCAACGCCTGCCTTGCTGCGGAGGAATTGGCACAGCGGGGCATCTCCGTCCGTATTATCAAGCTCAACCGCATTAAGCCTGTGGACAGGAACGCTGTTTTGGAGGCCGCAAAAGCAAAACACCTCTTCTTTTTTGAGGAGGGTATATTGCAGGGCGGTTTGGCAGAGCATTTTTATTTTTTGCTGCACGATACAAATTTTCAGGGCAGCTATCGTGTAACGGCAATCGACAATCAGTTTGTAAAACAGGCTACCATGCAGCAGGCGCATCAAAAGCTCAGGCTGGACAAGGACGGCATGGTAGAAATCATAGAATCGGAGTGCGCGCAGTGAGTGAAAAAAAACGCCTGGACTGTCTGCTGTTTGATTTGGGCCTTGCGGAAAGCCGGGAAAAAGCAAAAACATTGATCATGATGGGACAGGTATACGTGGATAACCAGAAGTCCGACAAACCGGGCACGCAGGTGCCGGCGGATGCAAAAATCGAAGTGCGCGGCGGCCTGCCCTATGTAAGCCGCGGCGGGCTGAAGCTGGAAAAAGCCGTTGACGCCTTCGGCGTTGATTTAAAAGATAAAATCTGTATGGATATAGGCGCTTCCACGGGCGGGTTTACAGATTGTATGCTGCAAAACGGCGCCAAAAAAGTATACGCTGTTGATGTAGGCTACGGACAGCTTGCATGGAAGCTGCGGACAGACCCCGCCGTCATCAATTTGGAGCGCACCAATGTCCGCTATCTGACGCGGGAGCAGGTGCCGGACGACGTGGATTTTGCCAGTGTGGACGTTTCGTTCATCTCCCTGGAGCTGGTACTGCCTGTGGCGTACCGTTTTTTGTCCGCACACGGTGAAATGGTATGTCTGATCAAGCCGCAGTTTGAGGCAGGCAGGGAAAAGGTAGGGAAAAAAGGCGTTGTGCGCGATAGAGCCGTCCATGAAGCGGTCATTGAAAAAATCCGCGATTTTGCTTTGCAGCAGGGCTTTTCCGTGCTGGGTGTTACCTTTTCTCCCGTAAAAGGACCGGAGGGGAATATCGAGTATTTGATTTATATCCGCAAAACGGAGCACCCTGCCGATACGGCACGCACGGATATCGCGGCGCTGGTAGGGCAATCACACAAGCAATTAAACGGCGGTGAAGCATCATGAAAATTGCAATCCTTCCCAATTTAAGCAAAAAAGACGCGCGCAAATACACCCGGCAGACTATGGAGATCCTGCACGGGCTGGGTGCGCAGCTTTTGCTGCATGAGGAACTGCAAAAGGAATTCCAGGCGTTGCCCGCCGCGTTTTTTTCACAAACGGAAGCGCTGATAAAGCAGTGCGATATTGCCGTTGCCATAGGAGGGGACGGCACCATTATCCACGCCTGCAAATATGCTTCGGCAGCCGATAAGCCGGTTCTGGGCATCAATGTGGGCAGGCTGGGCTATGTTGCGGGGCTGGAAACAAACGAGCTGGACAGCCTGCGGCATTTGATGGACGGCAGCTATACGGTGGAGGAGCGTATGATGCTGGAGGTTACCTTTATGAAAAACGGCAAGCGGCAAACCTGCCGGGTTCTAAACGATGCCGTTATTGCCCGCGGTTCTTTGTCCCGTATTCTGGATTTGACCGTTTCCTACCAGCATGAAACGGTGTGCCGCTACCGTGCTGACGGTTTGATTATCAGCACGCCTACCGGTTCTACCGCGTATTCCTTTTCGGCCGGCGGTCCTGTTATGGACCCTGCCATGGAGGGCATTCTGCTTACTCCTATTTGTCCTCATTCCGTTTTTGGCCGTACCGTGGTGTTTGGCGCGGATACAGAGCTGTTCATATCCGCCGCCTCCCGGTACAACAGTGATATGATCCTGACCCTGGACGGGGACTGCGCCGCCCATATGGAAGAGCATGAAGTGATCCAAATCCGACGCTCCCCACTGACGGCAAAGCTGATCAAGCTCAAGCACCGCAATTTTTACGAGGTTGCAAGGGAAAAGCTGGGAGAAAGGAGTACCTCCAATGAAAACGAAGCGCCATGCGAAATTGCTGGAACTGATTCGTAACAACGATATATATACCCAGGAGGATTTGATGCGGCGTTTGCAGGCAGAGGGCTTTGAGGTAACGCAGGCAACGGTTTCCAGAGACATAAAAGAGCTGCGGCTGGTAAAACTGCTTTCGGCAGACGGCAGGTACAAATATTCTACGGGAAAAGAGTCGGCAAAGCCGGCGCCGCCTAAATTTGATTCGCTATTTTCGGACGCCATAGAGTCCGTAGAGCCGGCCATGAACCTGATTGCGGTCAAATGTATGCCGGGCATGGCTCAGGCGGTCTGCGTGGCGCTGGAGTCCATGTACCTGGCGGGTATTGTGGGCACTCTGGCCGGTGACGATACGATTTTTGTGCTGTGCAAGGACGTTGCGGCGGCCAATGAAACGACCGTACGGTTGAAAAATCTAATGCGCGGGTAGGTGAATGCGGTGCTTTCACAATTGTATATCGAAAATGTTGCGGTAATTGAAAAAGCAGCCATTGAATTTCAAAAAGGATTCAATATTCTAACAGGAGAAACCGGCGCGGGCAAATCCATTATCATTGATTCCATTCACGGTCTTTTAGGTGAACGGACCTCCAAGGATATGATCCGCGCCGGGGCGGCGTCCGCTTTTGTAAGCGGACTTTTTACCGATTTAAGCAGTCACACCCTGCGTAAGCTGGAGGAACTGGGCTTTTCACCGGAAGAGGACGGCTCCCTTTTGATACAGAGAACCATTCAGGCGGAAGGGAAAAGCGTTTGCAGAATCAACGGGCGGCCGGCGGCAGTATCTGTATTAAAGGAGCTTGGCAGAACGCTGATGAGCATTCACGGCCAGCACGAAAGCTACCATTTGCTGTCACCGGAGCTGCATATTCATTATATTGACGAATGCGGCGGTTTGCAGGAGCTGGTGCAGGAGTACCGGGAGGTATACCGGCAGCTAAAGCATATCCAGTCCGAAATCGGGGCATATGCCAGGGACGAGGCGGAAAAACTGCGCCGCGTAGATTTGCTCACCTATCAGATACAGGAGCTGGAGCAGGCCGATTTGCGTGAAAACGAAAAGGAAGAGCTGACCGCGCGCAAAACCGCTATGCTCCATGCGGAAAAAATCGCCTCCGCCCTTGCCGGGGCAAGAGCGGCCTTGGACGGGGACGAAAACACAGACGGCGTTTTGTCCGTTTTGACGGGAATCACAGCTTCTTTGCAGGACTGCCAGGCGTACTTGCCTGCCCTGGACCCTGTGGTGCAAAAACTGCAAGAGCTGTCCTACGGTCTGGAGGACGTCAGCTCCTCCCTGCGGGAGCAGGAGGCGCAAACGGAATTTGACGGAGCCGAGCTGCTGGAAATTGAAGCCCGTCTGGACCTGCTCTACCGCCTGTCCATGAAATACGGGCAGACCACAGAAGAAATGCTGGCGTTTTTGGAGCGGTGCAGGCAGGAGCTTGACCAAATCCGACACTCGGAAGAAACTTTGGAGCAATTGAACGAGGCGTATGAACAGTGGAAAGAAAAAGCCGTCTCGCTTGCCAAAACACTGTCCGAAAAACGAAAAAAAACAGCGGAGCAGTTTACAAAAAAGGTGACCGACGAGCTGCGTTTTTTAAATATGCCGGGTATCGTGTTTTATGTAGAGCAGGAGCGTGTGCCGCTTTATGACGGCGGCTGTGATAAAATACAGTTCCTGATTTCCGTCAATCCGGGTGAGCCAGCAAAACCGCTTGCCAAAATCGCGTCAGGCGGCGAATTGTCCCGTATCATGCTGGCCATACAGACGGTGCTGTCCTCCCATGACGATTTGGACACCATGATTTTTGATGAGGTGGACACAGGTATCAGCGGCGGCGCGGCGCAGAAAGTGGGACGCAAGCTTTGGGAGGTCTCAAAATACGCGCAGGTCATCTGTATCACGCATCTGGCGCAAATCGCCTGCCTTGCGGACCGGCATTTTCTCATTGAAAAGCAGGTAAGGGACAATAAAACCTATACGCAGGTCGTTCCTTTGGACACAGAGCACAAAATGCGGGAGATCGCGCGTATGATAGGCGGCGAGGCGATCACGCCCCTGCTGCTGGAAAACGCCCGGGAAATGCTGGAGGCCGCAAAACAGAGCAAGCAGTGAAAAACGCTGTATTTTATCCCGCGGCTTGACAACGGCGCAGTGTTTGATTATAATATGTAGTTAATAGCAATGACGGAAAAAAGTAAGGCAGCCACAACCGGTGCAGAGAGTTTGCGGTGGGTGTGAGCAAACGCGGCGGCGGCCTGAATATACCTTCCCAAGCTGCTGTTTTGAACCTTATAGTAGGGACAGCCGTGTATGCACGTTACAGCTAAGGTATTTTGATACCTGCCAAGGCCATACTTGCGAGAGCATGGTAAATTGAGGTGGTACCGCGAGAAATTCGCCCTCTGCATATTGCAGGGGGCTTTTTTGTATCCCTGCAAAAAACGTCATAAACAAAGGTTTTCAGGAGGTTATTATGGGAGTTTTTGATCAACTGCAGGAAAGAGGTCTGATTGCGCAGACCACAAACGAAGAAAAAATCAGGGAATTGCTCAACAACGAAAAAGTCACGTTTTACATTGGCTTTGACCCTACGGCGGACAGCCTGCACGTGGGCCATTTTGTCCAAATCATGGTCATGTCTCATTTACAAAAAGCAGGACATACCCCCATTGCGCTGTTCGGCGGCGGTACAGGCATGGTAGGCGACCCCTCCGGCAAAACGGAAATGCGAAAAATGCTGACAAAAGAAGAAATTGCGCATAACATCAGCTGTTTTCAAAAACAAATGTCCCGTTTGATCGATTTTTCCAACGGAAAAGCCATTATGGCCAATAACGCGGACTGGCTGCTGGATTTAAACTATATCCAGTTTTTGCGGGAGGTGGGCGTCCACTTCTCCGTTAACCGTATGCTTTCCTTTGAATGCTATAAGCAGCGTTTGGAAAGAGGGCTGTCTTTCTTTGAGCTGAATTATATGCTGATGCAAAGCTATGACTTTTTAGAATTGAACCGCAGGTACAACTGCATCATGCAATTGGGCGGCGACGACCAGTGGAGCAATATCATAGGCGGCGTAGAGCTGGTACGCCGCTCAGAGCAGAAAGAAGTATACGGCATGACCTTTACACTGCTTACTACCAGCGAGGGCAAAAAAATGGGCAAAACGGAAAAAGGCGCCGTTTGGCTCAATCCGGAAAAAACCAGCCCGTTCGACTTTTACCAATACTGGAGGAACGTGGACGACGCGGACGTAATCAAATGCCTGAAGATACTCACGTTCCTGCCCATGGAGCAAATCAATGAATACGCCAAAAAAGAGGGAAGCCAGCTCAATCCCGTAAAAGAAGTGCTTGCCTATGAGGTGACCAAACTGATCCACGGCGAGCAGGAGGCGGCAAAAGCCCAGGAGGGTGCGCGGGCGCTGTTCGGCGCCGGTACTGATACGGACAATATGCCGTCCACCACTTTGTCCGCTGCGGACTTTGCAGACGGGAAGCTGGGTATTTTGGACATGCTGTTAAAGGCAAAGCTGGTTCCCTCTAAAAAAGAAGGCCGCCGTCTGGTGGAACAGGGCGGTATCTCTGTCAATGACGTCAAAATCACCGACCCGGCGGAATGCTTTACGCCGGCGCAGTTTACAGATGGATTTGTCATTGTGAAAAAAGGCAAAAAGGTTTTTCATAAAATCATATTGTCCTGACGTTGATTTCAGATAAAACAAGGCCCTGCTTGCCGGCGGGCTTTGTTTTTGTGTTGCAAGTAGAGGTGAAGCTATGAAAAAATACCGGCAATGCCTTCTGCCGCCCGCCGCGGCAGGCGCGTTGTGCCTGCTTATTTTTGCTGTTTTTCAGCTGTTTCCTTTTGCACAGCGGACGCTGTCCTGGTGCGATATGAACCAGCAGGTGGTACCGCTGCTGCTGGATTTGAAAAACATTCTGCTGGGACAGTCGGATCTGTTTTTGAATATGGCCAACGCCGGCGGCACCAGCTTCTGGGGGATCTTGCTGTTTTTTGTGTCCAGTCCCTTTTCACTGCTCACGGTGTTTATAGACACAAAGGATATTTATCTGTTTGCCAATATCCTGGTACTGCTGAAAATCATCGTGTGCGCCGGAACAGCCAGCCTGTTTTTCCGTACGGTGTTTCCCGGCTTACATATTCTGCAAAATACGGCCCTGTCAGTAATGTACGCCTTTTGCGGCTATACCATGCTGTATTTTCAAAACGTGGTCTGGCTGGACATGATGTACATGTTCCCGCTTTTGCTGTTGGGTATGAACCGTCTGATCCGAAAAGAAAAGGTGCTTTTGTATATCGTTTCGCTGACAGCCATGGTCACGATCCATTTTTATTTAAGCTATATGGTGGCCATCTTTTTGATTTTGGCCATAGGGCTGTATGTATGGTTCTGTGTAGAGCAGGAGCGGAGAAAAAAAGTGGTTTGCCTGTTTGCTGTTTCCACCTTGATCGTCCTTTGCATTACGGGAATCATCTGGGTACCGTCTTTGCTGCAGTATATGCAGTCCGGCAGGGGGACGGGTATTTTGGAGAATCTGGCCTCAGGCAGCTTTATTGCGGAAATTTATACTACGGTCCCGGTTGTGATTTGTACGGCCGTTTTGATTTCGCTTATTCCCCTGTATTTTATCTGCAGGCAGTGCCGCAGGAAGACCTTTCATATTACGGGTATCTTGTTCCTGCTTACCCTGATCCCCGTTTTTATAGAGCCTGTCAATAAGATGTGGCATACAGGCAGCTACCAGGCGTTTCCCGCACGGTATGGCTACATTACTGTATTTTTGGGGCTGACGCTGGCCGCAGACCTGCTGCAGGGCCTTAACCGGCCGCAGCCCGAGGAAACGGTCAGCGCCAAAAAGAATGCCGCAGCCGCGGGTGCTTTAAGCGCGGGTATCACCGTGGTAGCGGCGGTGGCGTTCCTGCTGGTTACCAGGCAGTGGGAGACGCTGACTGTATATACAAGGACCCTCCATGGCTCTTATACGGCTTTGGGGCTGTTTGTGCTGTTTGCACTGCTTGCGGCTGTATTCTATTTTTTTGTTTTTCTGCTGTATTACCTGCGCCTGATACGGAAAACGACCATGTGCGTATTTCTCTGCCTGATGGTCACGGCAGAGGTGGTATTCGGCGGCAGCGTGTATTTTGGCTCCGCGTCAAGATCTACCTTTTCCAACGAGGCGGTCCTGGATTTACAGGGAAAAATCGAAGATGACGGGCTGTACCGTGTGAAAATGGATAAAAAGTATTTTGACGTCAATATGGTCGGTGCTTTGGGCTACAATTCCCTGAGCCATTACACCTCCTTTACCAATGAGGACTATATGTTTGCCATGAAAAAGCTGGGCTATTCCTCCTACTGGATGGAGGTCAACTCCAACGGCGGCACCGCGCTGACCGACAGCCTGCTGGGCAACCGCTATCATATCGTGCTGAACACCGACGTAGGGGACGGCCGGGAGCTGGTTTACCAGAACAGCAAATATTCCATTGTAAAAAACGAGCTGCCAAGCAGCTTTGGCACAGTATTTTCCGCAGACCAAATCGAGCGGTACGCGCATTTGCCCGACACTTCAAGGGAAGATGTGCAGAATATGCTGTTCCAGGCAGTCTACGACACAACGGATACGGTAACGGAGCATTATTCCCATTCCGCCATGGAAAATATCCGCTACCACCAAAGCTTTGAGGGGCTGCATACCATTCAGAAAAATATTTCCACAGAAGCGGCGTATATGCTGTATACCATTCCCGTAAAAGGTACGCAGACGCTGTATTTTGACTGCTTCCATGAGTTGTCCAACAAGCTGGTGGAGACCATCAACAGCTCCTTTGACATTTACGTCAACGGCAGTCTGGTACAAAACCGGTATCCCTCCCAAAGCAGCAACGGGCTGCTGGAGCTTGGCACCTTTACAGACGAAACCGTTGTGGTAAAGGTCAATGTGCGCAAAAGTGTGATTGCCAAATCCTTTGGTGTGTTCGGGGTCAAACTGGACACGCTTGCAGCACATATGGACAACCAAACCGCGGTGGATTTAACACAGCAGGGGAATGCCATTACAGGCACGGTGAACGCCGTGGGCGATAACCAGTACCTGCTTTTGCCCATTGCTTATGCAGACGGTTTTCAGGCGACTGTAAACGGAAAAGAGAGGGCAATTTATAAGGTGTTTGACGCGTTTATGGTCGTCAAACTGGACAATGGTGTCAACCAAATTAACGTGACGTACATTCCGAACGGATTTGTAACGGGCGGTATTTTATCTGCCGCGGGAATTTTGCTTTGTGCCGGTTTTATCCTGCTGCTGGCTAAAAACGGGTACCGTTATATCCGTTTTGCAGAATACCTTGCGTATCCGATTTTGTTTGTTTTGTTCGCTGTGGTGATGATTGCGGTCTATGTTGGTCCGATTGTAATTTATTTTGTTTTGTAAAGCAAAAAGGAACGAAGTTTATCGCTTCGTTCCTTTTTTACGAAAAATTGTTTACAGAGATTGGAAGCAGCATGTACAGCGGCGGTACATAAAAGGCGGAGGCGTTTTCTGCTGTGTCCGCCCATACCGGCGGCTTCTGTAACAGAATCGGCGTGGTTTGCATAAAAAGAAAAGCCCTTGTCCCGTGATGACTGCGGGAAAGGGCTTTTTGTTTATACAATGTGTGCGTTAAATAACGCCCTGGGCCAGCATTGCGTCCGCTACTTTTAAGAAGCCTGCGATGTTGGCGCCTGCAACATAGTTGCGGCGGTCATTGCAGTATTTTTCTGCCGCCTGCGCGCATTGATTGAAAATATTTGCCATAATGGTTTTGAGTTTTTCGTCCACTTCTTCGGCAGACCAGGACAGGCGCATACTGTTTTGTGACATTTCCAGCGCGGAAACCGCTACGCCGCCTGCATTTACGGCTTTGCTGGGCGCGATGATCAGTTGGTGCTTTTGCAGATATTCCATGGCCTCGTTGGTGGTGGGCATATTGGAGACCTCAATGTAATATTTTACACCGTTTGCAACGATTTGCTCCGCTTCTTTCATACCGATTTCGTTTTGCGTAGCGCATGGCATGACAACGTCTACTTTTACGTTCCATGGTTTTTCGCCGGGGTAGAACGGTACTCCGAATTTATCCGCGTAGTCCTGTACCTTGTCTCTGCCGGAAGCGCGCATTTCCAGCATATATTCCACTTTTTCTCCCGTAATGCCGTCCGCGTCGTAAATATAGCCGTCCGGGCCGGAAATGGTCACGGCTTTGCCGCCCAGCTCCTCGATTTTCTTTGCGGCGCCCCAGGCCACGTTGCCAAAGCCGGACAGGGCAAAGGTTTTGCCTTTCATGGAGTCGTTGTTGTCTTTGAGTACTTCGTCACAGAAATATACCGCGCCGTAGCCGGTGGCTTCCGGACGCAGGATGCTGCCGCCGTAGGAAAGACCTTTGCCTGTAAGCACGCCGTTTTCAAAATTGCCTTTGATTTTTTTGTATTGGCCGAACAGATAACCGATCTCCCTTGCGCCTACGCCGATGTCGCCTGCCGGCACGTCCACGTTGGGACCGATGTGGCGGCACAGCTCCGTCATAAAGCTTTGGCAGAACGCCATGATCTCGCGGTCGGATTTGCCTCTTGGGTCAAAGTCGGAGCCGCCTTTGCCGCCGCCGATGGGCAGGCCGGTCAGGGCGTTTTTGAAAATCTGCTCAAAGCCCAGAAACTTGATGATGCTCAGGTTTACGGACGGATGAAAGCGCAGGCCGCCCTTATAAGGGCCGATGGCGCTGTTGAACTGTACGCGGAAGCCGCGGTTGACCTGCACATTGCCGTTGTCGTCCACCCACGGTACACGGAACATGATTTGTCTTTCCGGCTCGGTAAGCCTTTCTACAATGCCTTCTTTTTGGTATTTGGGGTTTTGCTCAATTACTTTTTCCAAAGAAGTCAGCACTTCCGTTACCGTTTGCTGGAACTCTGCCTGGTCGGGATTTTTCTGTATCACTTTTTCCAATTGTTCTTGCACATAAGACATAAGCTGTTTTCCTCCTGCTGCAATCGTTATTACTGGTTGTTATTTTATCATATTTTGGATATGTTTACAAGAAAAAATTTAAAAACAGCGCCCTTTTACGCAATTTTATTTATGTTAAATTTCATTTTTAATTCAAAAGTATTTGCAATACTGTGTTTTTTGCAGGAAAATTATAATCCAACTGCAATTTTTACCCGGTATATGGAGCGACCGGAAAAACCGGGACACCGGCTGCGCGGTTGCTGATTATACGGTGGAAATATTGACAAAGTCCCTGCGGATATAATAAAATAAACTTGGTATTTTAGTGAGAAAAACAGTATTTGCGGCCGGCTTTTATTCTTTTGAGCATAACCCATTTATGCTCATTTTTTACGGCCCCGCATTTACGGTGCACGGCGGCTGCTTTGCCGTGTGCCATGGCTTTTGGAGAAATGTAGGAGTGTGAACGAGGAAAATGAATTCTGTACTTAATTTTGACGCTGACGATTTTAAACCACGCGAGGAATGCGGCGTTTTCGGCGTGTATTCGTTTGACGGCGCGCTGTCGCCTGCTTATGCGTGCTACAACGGCCTGCTGGCTTTGCAGCACCGCGGGCAGGAAAGCTGCGGCATTGCGGTCAGCGACCGCGGTGTGATTTCTTATTCCAAGGATATTGGCCTTGTCAATGAGGTATTCAATGATAAGGTCATTGCGGACCTGGTAGGGGAGATTGCCATATCTCATGTGCGGTATTCCACTGCAAAGCAAAAATCAAGAGAAAACGCCCAGCCTATCGTCATGCGTTATGCCAAAGGAAATTTTGCCATTGCCTTTAACGGCAGCCTGACAAATTCCTTTGAGCTTAGAGAAGAATTAAGCCACAGAGGCGCCATTTTCCAAACCTCCAACGACGCTGAGGTCATTGCGTATCTGATTGCCCAGGAGCGTGTCAAGGCGCCCTCTATTGAGGATGCGGTCATTCGCGCCATGCCTCAGCTGCGCGGCTGTTACAGCCTGCTTGTTATGAGCGCGCAAAAGCTGATTGCCCTGCGCGACCCGCACGGTTTTCGTCCCATGGTGCTGGGCAAGGTGGACAACACCTATGTGTTTGCAACGGAAACCTGCGCGCTGGACAGCTGCAATGCGGAGTTTATCAAGGACATTGCCCCGGGTGAAATGGTAGTGGCAGACCCGCAGGGTATCCGTTATATCGATGCGAAAACGGATTTGAACAAGGCGCTTTGTATTTTTGAATATATTTATTTTGCAAGAACGGACAGCGTCATTGACGGCGTCAGCGTGTATGAGGCAAGAAAGGAGTCCGGCCGCCTGCTGGCAAGGCAGCACCCTGTGGAAGCGGATATCGTCATCGGTGTGCCGGAATCCGGTATTGATGCCGCCATTGGTTACAGTGAAGAGTCCGGTATCCCTTATGAAAAAGGAATCGTGAAAAATAATTATATCGGCAGAACGTTTATCAAGCCGACCCAGTCTGAACGGGAAAAAAGCGTCCGAATCAAGCTCAACGCGTTGTCCTCGGCGGTGGCGGGCAAACGTGTGGTCATGCTGGACGACTCGATTGTCCGCGGTACTACCAGCGCACGCATCGTCAGTATGCTCAAGGAGGCCGGTGCAAAAGAGGTGCATCTGCGCATCAGCTCTCCGGAATTTTTATGGCCGTGCTATTACGGTACGGACATTCCCAATAAAGACGTGCTGATTGCCTGCAAGCACACGGTGGAGGAGATACGGGAGCTGGTAGGCGCGGATTCCCTTGGCTTTTTGAGCTTGGAGAGCCTGCCCCAGATCGTAAAGGGAAAATGCGGCGGATATTGTGATGCGTGCTTTTCCGGCAAATATCCCACGCAGATTTCTGAACGGCTGCGTCAGGGCAAGCCGGACATTTATACAACGCCCATCAAGCGTTTGGAGATTTAACGGCCGGCGTTATCATACGTACCGAAAGGAATGTTATCAGGTTTGAAAAACACATATGTATCCCCGCTTTCGACCCGTTATGCAAGCGGGGAGATGAAATACCTGTTTTCCCAGGAAAAGAAATTTACGACCTGGAGAAAGCTGTGGATTGCCCTTGCGGAGGCGGAAATGGAGCTTGGTTTGCCCATTACCAAGGAGCAGATTGAGGAAATGAAGCAGTTTGCGGAAAATATCAATTATGAAACCGCGGAAGCCCAGGAGAAAAAAGTGCGCCATGACGTGATGTCCCATGTGTTTGCGTTTGGAGAGCAGTGCCCAAAGGCAAAGCCGATTATCCATTTGGGAGCGACCTCGTGCTATGTGGGGGACAATACGGATATTATCATCATGACCGAGGCTTTGCGGATAGTGGAGAAAAAGCTGGCCGCCGTGATTGCGGCGCTGGCTCGGTTTGCCATGCAGTACAAGGATATGCCCACTTTGGGCTATACGCATTTTCAGGCCGCGCAGACCACGACTGTGGGAAAGCGCGCTACCCTGTGGATACAGGATTTGCTGATGGATTTGGAGGATGTGCGGTATCAGCTGAGCAAGGCCAGGCTGCTGGGCTCTAAGGGAACCACAGGCACACAGGCCAGTTTTTTGGAGCTGTTTGACGGCGACCATGAAAAATGTAAGGCGCTGGATAAAAAAATTGCGGAAAAAATGGGCTTTTCCGCCTGTTTTGCCGTTTCGGGACAAACATATACCAGAAAGCTGGACAGCCAGATGCTGGCGGTGCTCAGCGGTATTGCGCAGAGCGCTTCCAAATTTGCCTGCGATATTCGCTTGTTACAGCATTTAAAGGAAATTGAAGAGCCTTTTGAAAAGCATCAAATCGGTTCCTCGGCGATGGCGTATAAGCGCAACCCCATGCGTACCGAGCGTATTACGGCGCTGGCCCGCTATGTGATTGCTGACAGCTTGAATCCGGCCATGACGGCGTCCGTACAGTGGTTTGAGCGCACTCTGGACGATTCGGCCAATAAACGGATCGCGGTGCCGGAGGCATTTTTAGCCGTGGACGCCATATTGAGCCTGTATGAAAATGTGGCGGGCGGTATGGTGGTTTACCCAAAGGTGATTGAAAAGCACCTGATGGAGGAGCTGCCATTTATGGCAACGGAAAATATTATGATGGACGCCGTTAAGCGGGGCGGAGACAGGCAGGAGCTGCATGAGAAAATCCGCGTTTACTCCATGGAGGCCGGCAGGGTGGTCAAGCAGGGCGGTACAAATGATTTGCTGGAGCGCATTGCAGATGACAGCAGCTTTGGCGTAACGCTGGAGCAGCTGCGGGATATCCTCCGTCCGGAGCGTTATGTAGGCAGAGCGCCGGAGCAGACGGAGGTTTAAAAGAGTCTTTCTTATCTCATCTAAGAGTCTT
>CALWUX010000020.1 GCA_944384795.1 uncultured Clostridia bacterium
CAACTTTATTCTCACCAAAATGATCCGCGACCAGATGTCCTTTGAGGACGCCCTGGCGCTGGCGCAGAAATTGGGCTACGCAGAGCGCGACCCCTCCGCAGACATCGAGGGGGACGACGCCTGCCTAAAAATCTGCATTCTGGCCTCCCTTGCCTTTGGCAAGCACGTATATCCGGAGCAGGTACATACAGAGGGCATCACAAAAATCACCCTGGGCGACGTAGCCTACGCAGAAGCCTGGGGCGGTGTGATCAAGCTGATCGGCCGGGTCAAAAAGCTGGACAGCGGCAAAATCCAGATCATTGTCTGTCCCATGCTGATTCCCAGAGAAAGCCAGCTTGCCAATGTGGACGACGTGTTCAACGGCATTTTGGTGCGCGGCGACGCGACGGGCGACGTGGTGTTTTACGGCAAAGGCGCGGGCAAGCTGCCCACAGCCAGCGCCGTTGTAGCAGACGTCATCGACTGCGCCAAGCATATGCACGCCCGCAAGAACCTGTTCTGGAGCGACAGCGCAGACAGCTACGTGGAGGATTATCAGGAGGACATGGTGGCCATGTATATCCGCGTTACCGCCGGCGACCCCGCGGCCGCGGCAAAGGAGGCGGAGGCCCTGTTCGGCCCGGTAGAGCAGCTGACGCAGAAAAATGCGCCGAAAAACGAGCTTGCGTTTGTGACCCGGCCAATGAAGGAGCGCGACATACAGCAAAAGCTGGCGCAATGGAACAGCGTTGCAGCCGCCTCGGTCATCCGTGTGGGAGACCTGTAATTTAAGCAGATAGGAAGAACAGAATGATACGCATTAAAATTCCCGCCACCAGCGCAAATTTGGGCTCCGGCTTTGATTCACTGGGCGTTGCGCTGAACTGGTACAATTATGTTTGGATAGAGGAATCCGACCGGCTGGAGATTTTTGCAAAGGACGGCATGGACATTCCCATGGGAAAGGACAATCTGGTATATCAGGCGGCGGAATTTGTCTACAACGCCTGCGGCAAAAAAATACCGGGCCTTAAAATCATACAGGAAAACAACATCCCCATGGCGCGGGGCATGGGCAGCAGCTCGGCCTGTATCGTAGCGGGCGTTACAGGCGCCAACGAGCTGCTGGGCAGGCCCTTTGACAGAGACACGCTGATCAATTTTGCCTGTAAAATAGAAGGGCACCCGGACAATACGACCCCGGCCGTTTTAGGGGGGCTGACGGTTTCCGCCATGGACGGCGGCAGGGTGTACAGCGTGGGCACGCAGGTGTCGGAAAAATTCCGCTTTGCGCTGCTCATACCGAATTTCCAGCTGAAAACGGAGCGCGCCCGGGCCGCCCTGCCCATGCAGTACAGCAAGCAGGACGCAGTGTACAACCTGTCCCGCAGCGCCCTTATGGTGGCATCCCTTGCCGGCGGCAAGGCAGAAAACCTGCGGGTAGCGGTACAGGACAAGCTGCACCAGCCGTTCCGCGCGGATTTGATCGACAACTGCGCCGAAATTTTCGCCCTAACGTACCAAAACGGCTCGCTGGGCACGTATATTAGCGGCGCGGGGCCGTGCATCATGTCCATTATCGAAAGCGGCAATACGGCATATTATGGTCGTATGGTAAAACAATTGGAGGAACGCGGCATTGCCGGCTGGAGGCTGGAGGTGCTGGAGTCCGACAGGGAAGGGACGCAGGTGCTTCCCGCCACGTAAACACAAGATAAAAGGAGAAATGATCTATGAGCTTGATCGTCCAGAAGTTCGGCGGTACTTCTGTTGCAAATACGGAACGCTTGCAAAATGTGGCCGACATCATCACAAAAACATACGAGCAGGGCAATGACGTTGTGGCCGTGGTATCCGCACAGGGAGACACCACGGACGAATTCATCGACAAAGCCCGCCAGGTCAACAAAAATCCCTCCAAAAGGGAGCTGGATATGCTGCTGACGGCGGGAGAACAGATTTCCGCTTCGCTTTTGGCCATGACCATCGAGGCTATGGGGTATCCCGTCATTTCCCTGCTGGGCTGGCAGGCAGGCTTTTTCACAAGCACCAACAACGGCTCGGCAAGAATCGAGCGTGTAGAGCCGGAGCGCATCAAGCGGGAGCTGGACCAAAAGCGCATCGTCATCGTAACGGGCTTTCAGGGAATCAACCGCTACGAGGATATGACAACGCTGGGCCGCGGCGGGTCTGACACCAGCGCGGTAGCCATCGCGGCGTCCATGCACGCGGACCTGTGCCAAATCTACACAGACGTAGAGGGCGTGTTTACGGCTGACCCAAGAAAAGTCAGGGACGCCCATAAGCTGGACGTGATTTCGTACGATGAAATGCTGGAGCTGGCGACCCTGGGCGCGCAGGTGCTCAATAACCGTTCCGTAGAGATGGCAAAAAAATACGGGGTAGAGCTGGAGGTGCTTTCCAGCCTTACAAGAAAACCCGGCACCATTGTAAGGGAGGCAAATAAAATGGAAGAAATGTTGATCAGCGGTATTGCAAAAGACAATGAAGTGGCGCGCGTGTCGATTATCGGCGTCCCCGACAAGCCGGGACTGGCGTTCAAAATTTTCACCAAGCTGGCGGCAAAGGACATCAATGTGGACATCATCCTGCAATCCATAGGACGGGACAATACAAAGGACATCAGCTTTACCATTCCCGAGGCGCAGCTGGAAGAGACCATGGGCATTTTAAAAACGTATGTAGAGACCATCGGCGCCAGCGACGCGGTTTACGACGGCAACGTATCCAAGGTGTCCGTTGTGGGCGCCGGCATGGAGAGCCACCCCGGTGTAGCGGCGCAAATGTTCGAGGCGCTGTTCGACGCCAATATCAATATACAGATGATTTCCACCAGCGAAATCAAAATTTCCGTTTTAATTGCCAGAGACGATGCGGACCAGGCGGTTTCCGCTATCCACAAAAAATTTTTCTCCGGAAAATAAATCTTGCATAATTTTAAGATTTGTGGTTTAATAGAAAAAGTACAGTAAAATCAGACCGGCAGTCTGCTTTGGCAGCCGGTTCGGTATCCGGGTGTAGCGCAGCTGGTAGCGCACTTGACTGGGGGTCAAGGGGCCGCAGGTTCAAGTCCTGTCACTCGGACCAGGGTGCCCGGAGCCAATTGCGCTCCGGGCTTTTTTATGCATATTTCAGGGCCTGTGCCCATAGCGGCGAACAGTACGGCCGCGGTTTCGCCGTTTGCGCTGTTCTGCGCGGTATTTCTTTTTATAAAAAAGCGGCCAGCCATTGCAGGGGCTTTGCGTTGCTGCATCACACATATTTGCGCAAATGCGTTGTTTTCCCGTGTGGATACGCGCCGTTTCCCTCAAACCCGGCGGTCTGCCGTCTATGGCGTTCCGCCTTTTGGCAAACATCCGCCCTGCCCGCGCGCCGGTGCGCTCCCAAAAGCCCGCCGTCATTGCCGCTGTCTTTCATGGCTCCTTTACCGCGACGCATATGACAAAAAGCGTCCGCATATACTCTGCCAAGGGGTCAAAAGCGGGTGTTTTTATGATTACCTGCTGAAAATTTTACGCCGGCCGGTATTTTCTTGTTGACATTGCCGCCGTTATCCCCTATAATATGTTACAATATATAGCAGGAAAGGATTCAAACAGACATTATGGACGACGCTGGCGGGAACCGCACAGAGCAGACTTCTTTTCATATGATCAAAGCACCATACAGGCATGGTCTGCGCTCTTTTGCATAAAAGAGCGTCAGGCTGTGCCTGTTTGCGTTTTTATCAGGTTCTGCCTTTTCAGGCGTTCAGTATATTATTTTATCAAATTCAGAAAGGTGTGATATATCCGACATGGATACGCACAAGCAGGTGCCGTGGCACGCAAAAAATCCGGAAGAAGTTTACCAAACGCTGCAAACCTCCGCAGAGGGATTAAGCGACGACGAGGCTGCGCAAAGGCTGGAACAATACGGCCGCAACGAGCTGCGGGCAAAACCGCCCAAAACCATCCTCCAAATGCTCAAGGAGCAGATTTTGGACCCCATGGTGCTGATTTTGATTGCCGCCGCCGTTGTCTCCGCGGTTTTGCAGGAGTGGACGGAGGCCATCGTTATTTTCTCCATAGTGGTTTTAAACGCCGTTATCGGCATCGTGCAGGAGAAAAAGGCGCAGTCCTCCCTTGAGGCGCTGCGCAATATGAGCGCCCCCGCTGCCCGTGTACTGCGGCAGGGAGAGGAAAGCGTGATTCCCGCCTCCGAGCTGGTCATAGGCGATATCGTCCTGCTCAGCGACGGCGATATGGTACCGGCGGATCTGCGCCTGATCGATTCTGCCAACCTCAAGGTCCAGGAGGCCTCCCTGACAGGCGAGTCCGTACCCGCGGAAAAGGAAGCGGACGACATTCTGCCGGAGGAATGCGTGCTGGGCGACAGAAGCAACATGGCGTATTCCTCGGCTATCGTTACATACGGCCGCGGCGTCGGCGTCGTGGTGGCAACGGGCATGCATACGGAGGTGGGCAGCATTGCGGGCATGCTGGACAATCAGGACGAGCTGGACACCCCGTTAAAGCGGAAGCTGAACGCAGTGGGCAAGGTGCTGACCATTGTGGGCCTTATCGTCTGCGTGCTGATTTTCGTCATCGGTATGCTTTACCACCGTCCGCTGATACCGCAGCTGCTGGTCGCCATTTCCCTGGCAATTTCCATTATTCCGGAGGGCCTGCCGGCTACGGCGACCATCGTCATGGCCCTGGGTGTACAGCGTATGGCCAAAAAGAACGCGCTGATACGCAAGCTGCCCGCGGTGGAAACGCTGGGCAGCGCCACGGTCATTTGCAGCGACAAAACCGGCACCCTGACCCTGAATAAAATGACCGTGACCCATTTGGCGCTGAACGGCGACTTCCAAAACGGTACCGCCACGCCGGTGGCACAGGCCGCGCAGGCGCACCCCGCGGTCTATCGTGATTTGGTGTACGCCGCCGCCCTTTGCAACGACGCCAGCCTTGACCCGGACCGCCCGGGGGAAATCATCGGCGACCCGACCGAGGGCGCGCTGATTTACATGGCGCAGGATTTCGGCATAGACCACGACGATTTGGAGGCGCAGCATCCCCGCCTGTTCGAGCAGCCCTTTGACTCCGACCGCAAACGCATGACGACCGTCCATAACATAGACGGCCGGCTGACGGCTTACACAAAAGGCGCCATAGACGAAATGCTGCCCCTGTGCACCCATATCCTGACTGCCGACGGGGTGCGGCCAATTACGGAGCAGGATAAAACCAATATCCTGCACTGCTGCACCAAATTGTCGGAACAGGCGTTAAGGGTGCTGGGCTTTGCCAAAAAGACCATTGCGGCGGTACCGCAGGACGACGATGAGGACCTGGAATGGGATTTGACCTTTCTGGGCGCCGCAGGCATGATCGACCCGCCGCGGAAAGAGGTGGCGGAGTCCGTGCGTGTCTGCCGCCAGGCCGGTATCCGTACCGTGATGATCACAGGCGACCATAAGATCACCGCCCTTGCCATAGCAAAGGAGCTGGGCATTTACAAAGAGGGCGACAGCGTGATTTCAGGCGAAGAGCTCAACGCCATGAGCGATGAGGAGCTGGATAGCAGGGTCAAAACAGCCACGGTATTTTCCAGGGTATCCCCCGCAGATAAGCTCCGCATCATACAGTCGCTCAAACGGCTGGGAGAAGTGGCGGCCATGACAGGCGACGGCGTCAACGATTCTCCCGCGCTCAAGGCGGCGGACATCGGCGTTGCCATGGGCATCACCGGCACAGACGTTGCCAAGGACGCCGCGGATATGATTTTGCTGGACGATAAATTTACCACCATCGCCTACGCCATCAAAGAGGGCCGGCGGGTCTACCGGAATATCCAAAAGGTGATCCAGTTTTTGCTGGTGGGCAATATTGCAGAGATACTGACCCTGTTTGTGGCAACGGTTTTCAACTGGGAGGCGCCTTTGCTGGCGGTCCATGTGCTGTGGGTCAACCTGGCAACGGCAACGCTGCCCGCTCTGGCGCTGGGCGTAGACCCGGCAAGTAAAAATATCATGAAGCACCAGCCGGTCAAATCAGGAACACTGTTTGAAAAATCCCTGATCAGCCGTGTGGTCACCCAGGGTATTTTTGTAGCGGCCACCACCATCACCGCCTATTGGGTCGGCACATCCCTGGGCGGCCATGCGGTGGGGCAGACCATGGCGTTTTGCGTGCTGGCGCTGTCCCAAATGCTGCGGGCATTCAACCAGCGCTCCAATACAGAGCCCATCTGGGTGCGCACAGAGGGCGAAAACCCATGGCTGTTTGTTTCCTTCGGCGTATCAGCCGTGTTGATGGCCTGTATCCTGTTCATTCCGGCCCTGCAAACCATTTTCCACCTTACCTGGCTTTCCGGCACACAATGGCTGATCGTGGTCGGCCTTTCCATCCTGTCCATCGTGCAGGTCGAGGTAGTCAAAGGAATCATGAAGCTGATTGCCTACGGAAAAAAGAAACGGAACGCATAACCTGCCGCAAATCCATCAAAAATCCAAAAACAGCAGTGTATCTACTGCTGTTTTTTTGATTTTTGTCCTGTCACAAAAGCCTCCGTCTTAGCGCCTCCGGCTCATTTTTCCCGCCAATAAATAGTTTCGGCTTCATGCCTTTGCCCGGGGCTTTGCGGCCAACGCGCCGAAAAGCATACAGGCGCGTCCGGTTCAAATTTACGCTGTCAGGCGCTTGTCAGGACGGGGAATCTATGGTTAAATAAACTTATTGATTGCAGGAGGGATCGTATGAAAGCGCGAATCGTAACAGAAATACCGGAACGGGCGCTGCTGTTTTCCATAAAGGAAACGGTGCGTCCGCAGCTGGAGGCAGTGCTGGAGGAGCTCTCGGTGGAAGCCCGCACAGTGGAGCGTCACGAATTGGGGCAGGACGTAGGCTATTTGGCGGGCTTTCACGGATTTGAGAAAAAGCCGGACTTTACGGGCACGCCGCCTGAGTCAGAGGGTGTGCTGTGTATGTGCGGTATGTCAGGCCGCCGCATGGACCGGCTTTTAAAAGCCCTGCAGGAACGGCAGATAGAGGTTCCCATCAAAGCGGCGGTAACGGCCGCCAATCAAAGGTGGAGCTTTGCCGCGCTGGCAGAAGAGCTCAACCGGGAGCACCGGGCGGTGTTAAAGCAAAAGCAGGCGCGGCGGTCCAAATGAAGCGGAACAAAGCGGTAAAAGCACAAAAAGAGGGTATGCCCGGGGAACCGCAGACCGGGACGTCAAATCCGCGGCTTTCCCTGCTGGACGCCCTGCGGGGCTTTGCACTGCTGCATATGATCCTGTACCATGCGCTGTATGACGCGGTGTATCTGTTCGGTCATCCCATTGCCTGGTACCAGGGCACAGCAGGCTATGTCTGGGAGCAGTTTATCTGCTGGAGCTTTATTTTGTTGTCGGGCTTCTGTTTTTCCCTGGGGCGCCGTCCAATCAAAAGGGGACTGCTGGTACTGGGAGCAGGCTGTGCCGTCAGCCTGGCAACGGCCTTGGTCATGCCGCAGCAGCAGGTGCGCTTTGGCATACTGACCCTGCTGGGCTGCAGTATGCTGCTGACCAGGGCGTGCCTGCCCCTGTTGCAGCGCATTTTGCCCGCGCTTGGGATTCTGCTTTCCTTTGGGCTGTTTTGCTTTACAAAGGCGCTGCCCTTTGGCGGTCTTGGCTGGGGAGATACGGTACTGATACCCTTGCCGGCGCAGGCGTATGCGGCGGACTGGCTGTATCCGCTGGGCTTTCCCGGCCTCGGTTTTTTCTCCAGCGATTATTTTCCCCTGCTGCCGTGGCTGTTCCTTTACTGGACGGGCTGGTTCGCGTTTCGTATGTGGCGCAATGCAAGGAACAGCAGGGTACTGCAAATCAAAATCCCCGTGCTGGACTGGCTGGGACGTCACAGCCTGTGGGTCTATCTTGCGCACCAGCCGGTTTTGTACGGCGTGCTGTGGGGTATGCACGCTGCGGGAATATGTTAAAACCCGGCAGAGCGTTCCCCCACAGATATGCAAATGTGCAAAGCCCGTTGCCGTTGGCTGTATGCAGCGGAGACGGCCGCTGTATTTCCAATGTGTTCCGCATAGCGTGCGCAAGGGGTATGTGCCCGTCAGCCGTTGCGTGGACTTCCCGTACCGCCGCCCGGCAGAGCGTCCCCGCGGATTTTTAAATGCACAAAGCCCGTTGCCGTTGGCTGTATGCAGCGGAACCGGCCGCTGTATTTCCATGTGTTCCGCATGGCGTGCGCAAGGAGTATGCGCCTGTCAGTACCCGCCGTATGGCAGGCCGGCCCGTTGCTCTGTTTGCCTGTCTGACCGCCGGTGCGGCAGGGGGATTTCCATACAGAAAAAAGGAACTGTTTTTCCACAGTTCCTTTTTTGTTTTGTCCGGAAATTTTATGTAAATGTTCGTTTTGTTCGCAGTGGTTCGGAAGGGTACCGCAAAAGGCGGTTTCATGACACGAACCGCCCTTTTACCGACAGAGAAACGTGACAGCGATAATTTGCCTTTTTTCTATCTTTCCGCGCTGTATTTTGACAGAATATTTTCCTGAAAATGGTTTTGTGTTTTGTCAACGCAAACAAAACGGAATCAAAGATTATTTTGCTCCCGCAGCTTGTAATAGCAAATCACTTTTTTCATAAACACTTCTGTCACACCAAAGTATTCGGCCAAATCCCACACCTGGCAAATCCCTTTTTGCAGTGCGCGGGTATATTCCTCGTAGGGAACGGTATGCTGTATGGCCCAGCGGCTGGCCTTTTCCTCGTGCCGCGCAATCAAATCGCAGGGGCTGTTGACCTTGTGGGTGGTGCCGGTCATAATATGACCGGCCTCATGGGCGGCAATGCAGGTTTCGTCGGCTAACGAGTGGATAGCATCCGGATTAAAAAAGATGGCGTATTGCCGGTTTGCCTCAATGGTCACGGCAGGCGTGTCGCACAAATTGTAGCTGTATACTTTTACACCTGCCTTATAAAGCTCTTCGTAGATTTTAAACAACGTTTTCATATTTCAGTTCACTTTCTTTTCTCTTCCTTTTCCTGCTGCTGAACGAAGAATTTTGCCATTTCCAGCAGCTTTGCTTTATTTTCTTCGCTTAGTTTTTTCCCTTCGTCGTGCATGGCGTAGGTAAAGTCGTCAAAGGACAGCGCCTGTGAGGATACGGCGGGCACGCCTTTTTGGGCGGTTTTGCCCAGCAGGTAGTCTGCACTGACGTGAAAATGAGCGGCGATTTTGGTGGTGTATTCGGCCGAAAGGGTTTTGGTGCGTCCCGCCTTTAGTTCGGACAGGGTGCTTCTGCTGATTTCCAGCATACGGCACATTGCGGTGACGTTGGTATTGTTTTCTTTACATAATTGTTCAATTCTGCTGTACATATCTGCCATAGTCTGCTTCTCCTTTGGGTACTGTGCATAAAAATTACAGAAAACTGAATTTTTACTGCAAATACCGTTGACTATTACAGAATTCCGATATATAATAATAACAGAATTCTGCATAATATTTTGTGCTGCACCCTAAGTATATTGCAGAATTATGTAATTGTCAACTGTCTGAAAGGTGAATATACAGCGCAAACGGACAAAAAGCCTGCTGCAAAGCATGGGGTGTGAATAAAATTCACCATAGGCTTCTAAAAAAACCGTGACCGCAAAATGGTTTGTTTTGCGGTTCGGTATGCAGGGGCAGTCTGACTGCGGTTTTGCAAACAGCGGCAGACGCCGCAGAACAGCCGCGGTGGGCGGGGGCATTTTGTTCGCAGAGAGGGGGATTCGGAGCGGGGTTGCTCGGAGTAGGGTTGCTTGGAACGGGGGTGCCCGAGGTGAGATTGCTCGGAGTGGGTTTGCTTGGAGTGGGTTTGCTTGGAGTGGGTTTGCTCGGAGTGGGATTGCTCGGAGCAGGGTTGCTTGGAACGGGGTTGTCCGGAGTGGGTTTGCCCGGGGTGAGATTGCTCAGAGCGGGGTTGCCCGGAACGGATGCGCGGAGTAAAATTGCCCAAAGCAGATTTCCGAAGGGCATATGGCCGGCGCACAGGCGATACGGCTGCCATTTTAGTATAGCAAAAGGTTTGTCCCATCAATGGGACTTTGGGGGCCGGGCGGTATATGGTGCGGATTTTTTGCAGTGCGCGCCGGTCTGATGCCGGAAAACCGGCCTGTTTGCGCGGCCGGCTGTGTTTTGTTCATACGGCGGGCGGTATCGCTTTTCAGATATGATTTTGTCAAAGGAGTGGGAAAGGTATGAAAATAGAACAGCACCCGTTATTTTGCAAGGAGGCGTATGGCTCCGGCCGTGATTTTTTGTATCAGGCGGTGGACGCGTATTACCAGATGAAGCGGTTGTCGGAGGGGAACGGTACGGCGGAGCTGTGCGATTTGCTGTACGGCGGTATGCAGGTCTACAAGGGGATAGAGCATTTGGCGCAGGCGGCCGGGAAAATCCCCGTGACCGACTGGTCGGGGAATGAGGAATACCCGTTTGCGGTCTCGTTTGAATTTTGCGGGGTGCGTTTTTACCAGCTGAAGGAGGCGGAAGCATAGTGGTCTATCTGGGCATATGCAAAAACAGAGGGCTTGCGGTCCGGCAGGATGACGCTCTTTGCTATGCCATGCAGCATTGCGGGATTCAAATTGCCTGCATTACGGAAGAAACAAAGGAATTTTTGGATATGCTGGTGCCCTGGTATTTTAGCGGGGATTGGATAGAACGGGAGGAGCTGTGACCGTTTGCGGCCGTTATGTGCCGTGAATCTGACAGAATGAAAAAACGGAGGTGTGCGCTTTACGATGCGGTGCGTGGGATGTTACTATTATAGGAGCTTGTCGCAAAACAAATATATGGACGATTTTTGCTGTCATTATCTGATTGATACGGGGAAAATGCGGAAAATACCTCCCGCGGAATGCTACGGGCACGCGGGGACGCCGTATTTTCCCAAAAGACGGCCGACAAAAAGGTGGAACAGGAAACTGGATCTGTGATTTTTGATGGGAAAGGAATGGAACTATGGAAAAATTAGTGATCGATGTAAGCGAGCATCAGGGGAATATTGACTGGGCAAAGGTCAAAAACGCGCAGGTGGCGGGCGCCATGGTGCGCTGCGGCTACGGCGTGAAATCGCCCAGCCAGGTGGACAGGCAGTTTTATCATAATCTGTCCGGCTGCCAGGCGGTGGGTATGCCGTACGGCTTTTACCATTACTCCTATGCCATGAGTGCCGCGGAGGCGGAACAGGAGGCGGAATTCTGCCTGGAAATTATTGCGGGCAGCAGTCCGCAGTACCCGGTAGCGTTCGATATGGAGGAAAGCGGGCAGGCGGCGCTGGGCAGGCAGGTCTGTACGGATATGGCGCTGGCCTTTTGCAGGAAGATACGCGCAGCAGGGTACAGGCCCATGCTGTATACCAATTTGAACTGGGCGACCAATTATATCGATATGGGGCGCATTGACGCCGACGGCATTGACGTTTGGATGGCCCAGTACAATACCCGGTGCGATTATACGGGCAAATATGTGATGTGGCAGTATACGTCCAATGGAATCGTGGACGGCATTACGGCCAATACGGTGGATTTGAACCGGTGCTACAAGGACTACGGCGGCAATACCCTGTATGCGCCTGCGCCGCAGCCCGCGCCGCCGCAGTCCGCGCCGCAGCCTGTGCACGGCACCTATACGGTCATGGCGGGGGATACCCTGAGCGGGATAGCGGAGAAATTCGGCACCACGTACCAGGCGCTGGCGGAATTAAACGGGATCGACGACCCCAATGTGATCCATGTGGGGCAGATCATCAGGCTGACGGACAGCGGGGAGCTCCCTTTGCAGAGCGGGGACACTTACACGGTACAGGCGGGCGACACCCTGAGCGGCATTGCTGAAAAATTTGGGACTACGTACCAGGCGCTGGCGGAATTAAACGGCATTGCCGACCCGGATACGATTCACCCGGGTCAGGTGCTGGCGGTGGTGCCAAACGATACCGGGGATACATATACTGTACAGGCAGGAGACACCCTGTGGGACATTGCGCAGGCACAGCTGGGCGACGGTGCAAGGTATGAGGAGCTTAAAGCGTACAACGGTTTGACGGACGATACCATTGTGCCGGGCCAGGTGCTGCGGCTGCCATGACGGGACGGCCGGCTATGGGAGATTACGATGTAACGCTGGGAAAGGCGCTGGACGCCGCCGCTTCGGCCCATAAGCGCATAGACGGGCTGGAGCGGGAGGTCAAGGACCTGCGCACCCTGACCCTTGCCATTGCCAAAATGGATAGCAAGGTGGACAATATCAGGGAAGATGTGGAGGAGATCAAACAGGAGGTAGAAAAGGTAACGGCCCGGCCCGCCCTGTGGTGGGATAAATTGATAGCGGCGGCTCTGGGCGCGCTGGCCTCGGGCATTGCGGCCGCTGTTTTGGCACAGATTTTGCGTTAAAGGAGGGAGTTGCTCTATGGATTTTACGGAATATATCAAGCCGGAGCTTTTGATTTTGATTCCGGTGCTGTATGTGATAGGTATGGCGGTGAAGAAAACCACCTTGATTGCAGATAAGCTGATCCCGTTGGCGGTGGGCGCTGCGGGGATTGCGCTGTCGGTGATTTATGTGCTGGCTACTGCGCCGCTGGGCAGTGCGCAGGCCATTGCGATGGCTGTGTTCACGGCGCTGACCCAGGGGGTGCTGGTGAGC